>JBILKY010000439.1:0-2695 GCA_044376395.1 Chthoniobacteraceae bacterium
CGATGCTTTGTTACGTCACACCTAAGGAGCACTTGGGCTTGCCCGATAAAAAGGATGTGAAGGACGGGGTGATCGCTTACAAGATCGCTGCGCATGCCGCCGATCTTGCGAAAGGACATCCGGGCGCGCAGTACCGTGACAATGCGATTTCAAAGGCTCGGTTTGAGTTCCGCTGGCAGGACCAGTTTAACCTCTCACTGGATCCTGTAACTGCCCGCGAGTTTCATGATGAAACTTTGCCAAGCGAGGGAGCCAAGGCTGCACACTTCTGTTCGATGTGCGGGCCGCACTTTTGCTCCATGAAAATTACTGAAGACGTCCGCCGTTACGCCGCAGATTTGGGCGTTGCTGAGGAGAAAGCGCTGGAGCTGGGGATGGAAGACAAGTCCCGTGAATTCCGCGAGAAGGGAGCCGAGGTCTATCAGTCCAGCGCTCAAACCGGCAAAACACACTGAGCTGTTTGCGTGGGAAAAGAGAAGGGCTGTTCCCCGCTGGGAACAGCCCCTTACAATCGTCACACGGGCTGAGCTCAGTTCGTGTGCGTTGAGTCTGGATTGATTTCAACCGCGGTTTCGAGTGAGGCGGTTTGTTCAGGATCCTGGGTGTTGTCGGCGTCGATATGCGCCTGTTGAGACGTTGTTTCCGTCGTGAGAGATTCTTGAGCCGGCTCTGCTACGTTACCATCCTCGGGGTTTTTCCGCTCTGTGGCGTCTGGAGCGTCTAAGGGGTCTGCTGCATCGGCGTGCTCCGAGGGCGGGTTGTCCGATGAGCGGACATTCTCAGTGTTAGATTCTTCGCCTTCGGATTCCGCGGGCGTCCGCACTGCTTGCTCGCTGCCGACTTGTTCTGCCGCCGGATCCTCAGCGCTTGCGGCCTCTGAGGCCGCTTGGGCTGCAGGCGAAAGAGGGAGATCAAGTTTGCCGTCTGCGAATTCAATCACGAGCCCCGTGTGTACCAAATAATGTAAGTCCGCAGCGAGCTGGGTCTTTCGAGTGGCAAGTTCAGGCGATTCAGGCGCATCAGGCTCGGGTGTGCCGAGAATTTTGATCGCCAGATCGCGTTTTGAAATGCGTGGTGATTCTCCGATGACGGTCAGCAGACTAGCAGGACCGTCCGCAAATTCATTCGACGATGTGACGGGCTTTGGTCGCACAGCAGACAAATACAGAACCCGCTTGCGGTGCTTGAATACATGAAGGTTCTGCTCGTTGAAATACGGGCGGAGTCCGTGAACCAGCGATGCGGGGTAAGCAAGCTCGCGTTCAAAAGCCTCGCGCGCGGCCGTGGACAAGAAACGCTCGGGAAGGTCGCGCGCCGCTTTACCGGAGCAGTCGAGAGCGGTCGCCGATTTAATAAGCGATTCGAGGTAGGTTTTGTTAAAATGAGATTCGACCTCTTGAAGGCTTTTGAACTCCAGCTGCTCCGTCCCGCTCGTAGTGTAATAGACGGTTTGCTTGCTTGCCTGTTCTTTCCAGTCCGCAACCGCTTGTTCGGAGGATACAACTTCAATTTCCTCTTTTTGGAACTGAACAAAACTCATGCGCCGGCTGAAACGCTCTTCGTAAAGCTTTCGAATCGCGACCTGATAAGCATGATGATTCGTTGGGCCAAGAAGAATGCCGTTGGAGCGGCATCTCGCTACGCTCGTGTAATTCCCCTTCGGCGCTTCGATTTCGCGGACTTCTTCACGGTAGAACTTGTCCCAGCACTGCCGGAAAGCGTTGCGGACGACCAACTCTCTTTCAAAGCTCACCGGGCCATTGTCGAGTTGGAAAAGTGGCTTCGACGGGTCGCTGCTGGTGACTCGGATGAAGTGTCTCTCAGGTTTTTCCAAAAACAGTCGCGCCGTGCCAAAGAGCGGATACGCGCGGGAACTCTGGCGGATCTGGTTTGCGATGCTCGCGGCCGCGCCTTCTTCCGGAAGAAACTCAACCTTGAATTGCGGGGGAGTAAAATGGGGGCGCTGCGCGGGGGCCGGCGCAAGCCCGCGGTGATGATCGCGACGGTCGCCCTGTCTCGATTGACGATCGCCGCCACGGTTGCCGCCTCCCGGGCCTCCGGGGCGTCGGTTGCCTCCATCGTTGCGATTCCCACGATCGGGTCGGTCACCACGCCGTTCGTTGCCGCCTCTTCCTCTGTCAGCGCCTCCGCGTGAGGGGCCGCGAGAGGAGCGATCACGGTCAAACCGGCCCTCAGACTCCCCTTGGAAGTTGGCGTATTTGTTGGCGGATGGAGTTTCCTTCAGCCAGTCGGGCAGGAATTTTAAATCAAGGGGCGAGAGCTGGTCGCTCATGTTTTTACGGTGGATTCAGCGTGCGTTTTGACGGCCCTGAGGGCGCACGCTTTTTTGGTTTCAGTCGTGAGTCTGTCTGGAGGCGGGGGAAAGTCTTGGAATATTGGGAGCTTGGCCGAAGGCCTGACGCTTTGGTCAAGAGACGGAGAATCACAAACATTCCGTCTAAACTCAAGCGGAAGGTCTTCGGGAGGCCGCTCCTTTTGATTCTCCCTCTGATCCGCCCGCACGAAGGGTGAGGTGAACAATTTCCGCTGGGGCGCCTACTCGGATCGGGAACCAGTTCCCCACGCCGTTGGAAACACACAGGGATCTGCCTTCCTTTTCGTAGAGTCCGGACCAGTAACGGTACAAACTAGGGCCGGCCCCAATACTCCGGCTCAGCATCAGCTGCCCCCCGTG
>JBILKY010000153.1:0-8737 GCA_044376395.1 Chthoniobacteraceae bacterium
GACGGTAACGCTCCGCCTTGAATTCCAAATCGTCCTGCGCCCCCCGCGCCGTAACGCCCGCGATAAACTTCGCCTTCGGGAATTCCGATCGAAACCGGGACAGCACCTCCGCGTACATGGCGTCGTCCAGGTCGAAGATATAGCCTGTATCGGCGTTCAAGACGAGAACGAGCTCCACGCCGAAATGATCGGCAATGGACTGCATCCAGCGGATGCTCGCGTAGAATCCGTCCCAGTCAGGTTTCCCGCCGCGGAACGGCAGGAGCGCGGCCGCGCAGAGCCGGGACTTGGTGGTGTGATCGATGAGTTCTTCTTCCGCGGTCCACGCCCATTTGGTTTCCAGCCAGTCAGTTTCTGGCCGCAGGTCGGCCGCGCTTGGGATCAGGTCCTTCATTGTTTGGTCATGTATGCTGCTGCGTGGTGGTGAGTGGTGGAGGAGAGACCTCGTGGCTCAGGCGGGAAGTTCCTCGACAGGCAGCCACCTGCATTGCGCCCAGCTTTGCAGTCCTAGTTCCGCGAGTTGCACTCCCTTCGCGCCCTCGCGCAGGGTCCACGGAAACGGCGAGCCTGTGGCCACGTGCTTGAGAAATTCCTCCCACTGGATCTTGAATGCGTTGTCGTATTGGGTGCTGTCCGGCACTTCCTGCCAACCCTTGAAGAAATCAATGGGTTGATCAATATCTGGATTCCACGTCGGGCGCGGAGTCGTGCCTATGCTTTGCACCCAGCATTTGCGCAAACCAACAATCGCGCTACCATGAGTTCCGTCGACCTGCATGGTCAGCAGATCGTCACGCCGGACCCGGACCGTCCACGAACTGTTGAACTGGCAAACCACGCCGCCCTCGCACTCGAAGGTTGCGTAGCAGGAGTCGTCGCTTGTGCAGTCGTACGCGTTGCCACGCTCATCAAGCCGTTTTGGGATGTGCGTTGCACCCATGCAGCTGACCGCCTTTACTTTTCCAAAAAGATCATCAATCACGTAACGCCAGTGGCATAGCATATCGACAATGATGCCGCCGCCATCCTCCTTGCGGTAGTTCCACGAAGGCCGTTGCGCGGGCTGATCGGCATCTTCCCCCGTAAAAACCCAATACCCAAACTCGCCCCGTACGCTCAGGATCCTCCCGAAAAAACCTTGGTCGCGGAGCGTCCTGAATTTCCGGATTCCAGACAGCCAGAGCTTGTCCTGCACAACCCCGTTCTTGAGCCCCGCCGCGTCGCACAGGTTTGCAAGCCTGAGCGCTTCACTGGATTCGACTGCCGTAGGTTTTTCACAATAAACCGACTTCCTCGCCTTCACCGCCTTTTCAATAAAGCCCGCGCGTTGAAGCGTACCGGATGCGTCAAAGAAAATCTCATCGTCGGGATTCGCCAGCGCCGCGTCCAGGTCTGTGGTGAATCGGGTGACACCTGTGCGCTCTGCGAGCGCTTTGAGCTTTTCATGGTTGCGGCCGGTGAGAATGGGGTCGGGCATCAAGAGCAAATCGTCGCCCACACGCAGCCCGCCCTGATCGCGGATCGCCTTGATCGAACGGATCAAGTGTTGGTTGGTGCCCATGCGTCCCGTGACGCCGTTCATGATGATTCCGATGCGTTTTGTTTTCATAAAATCTCAACTGCTTAACCAGTCCACTAGTCTGCGTATGCGTACGTTCTTGAGTACTGCGACACAATTTGATCCAGAAAAAAGCCCTGATCCTGCGCCCACCATTTTTCAGAAAATATTTCAACCTCGCGGTAGCCTCTGAACCCCGCTGCATCGACCCAACGCGAAATTTCTCGGATGTTGATGCATCCTTCGCCCATCAGTCCCCGGTCGTTCAGAAGGTCAACGGTGGGAGTTTTCCAGTCGCAGATATGGAAAGCGTGAAGCCGCCCTAAACGGCCTGCCAAATTGATCTGTTCTTCCAGTTCCGCATCCCACCAGACATGATAGACATCCACCGCGATCCCAAGCATCGAGGGCGAGCCGAGTGCGTCGCAAATCTCGTGGGCCTGCCGCATCGTGTTAACCGCACTTCGATTGTCCGCGTAGAGCGGATGCAGCGGCTCGATCGAAAGCTTCACGTTTGCGTGCTCGGCGGCGGAAAGCACCGAACCGATGCCCTCGGTGATTTGCTTCCGGCTCTCCTTGAGGCTTTGGCCGGGCAACGCGCCACACACCAGCACGACGAGGGGCGCCCCGATCGCGTGCGCCTGATCAATAGCCCGGAGATTGTCGTCAATCGCACCCTGCCGTCCCGCCGCTGTGTCTGCGGCAAAGAAGCCGCCGCGACACAGGCTCACGATCTCGAGCCCCGCATCCGCTGCCTGGCGCTTGACGCTTGGAAGGTCACGCCCCTCTACGGCCTGCCGCCACACGGTTATCCCCGCGATGCCGCGCAGCGGATACTGGCGGAAGCATTCCTCAAGGCTCAGCGACTTGGTAGTGATGGTGTGAACGCAGAGTCTGTTCATGTCGCAGAACATTAAATCTTACTTGATGCCATCGGGAAAATAGAGTTTTCCGATGTTTGCAGCTGGAAAATCCGATGGATTTAGAGAGCGGATCGGGCGGGTTTGAGTTCAGAAGACGCCGTGTTTACGCTGGCGGCGGCGATGCGATCCGCGCGCATGCGGCTACAGCCTTTCGGAGTTCTCCTTCAAACTCGCGTGTGTAGGCGGTTCTGTCGCACCACGCGGCAAGGGTGCGGTCTCGGAGGGAGGATCTGACTCGGACGAGGCGTTGCGGGTCTCGCGCAAACTCCACGGCCCTTCGCACGTATTCCTCCGGGGTGCGCGCGACAAACTCTTCCAGACCCATTTTGCTAAAAACCATGCCTGCCGCTCTCGAAGAGGGTGTTGCTCCCAACAGAGTCACGGCAGCCACACCCATCCAGCACCCCTGCAGAGTGACCGTGAGTCCGTTGTAAGGGAACGGGTCCAACGCGAGATCCACCAGATCGTGCATTTTCAGGAATTCGTGGAGCGGCTGGTAGTCTTTTTCGAGAATGCGTTCCTCGGAAACACCCAGAGCGCCCAGCTTCCGCTTGAGACCGTTGCCGGGCCTCCTGACCAGAAGCAATCGCGCCGCCGGCACCTCTCGCAAAATCTCGGCCCACAAGGCCAGCGTTTCATCGGTGATCTTGGCGGGATCATTCAGCGAGGCAAAAGTGAAAGGCGCTCCGAACTCGCAAGGCTGCCCGGAAACGTCCGGAGCGTCTTCAGGCGGCGAAAAAACCACTGCTCCATTCTTTAACCGCATCGGGGTTTCCACCCCGTGCGGCTCTCCTCCAACGGGATCCAAAAATGCGTCAGTCACCCTGAAGTCGATGGATCTGAGTCCAGTGCTCAGCATTGCTCCAATCATCGTGATTTGAACAGGCGCCGGGCGCTGGGCAAACACAGGGAGCCTGTTCATGGGGGTGTGGCCCGAGAGGTCGACGAGGACGTGAATGCCGTCCTTGCGAACCTGCTCAAAAAAAGCCTCGTTGGATAGCTGCCAGATTTCTCTCCACTGGTCTGCTCGCGCTCGGATTTTTTCAGTGGTCTTGTCTTTCGCGGCGTTGTTGCTGTAGCAAAACACTTCGAAGGCGTCCGTGTCGTGGCTCGATAAAAGAGGCTGCAGAAAGAAAGAAACCGGATGCTCCCTGAAATCGCCGGAAACGTATCCGATTCTGATTTTCTCGGTGGAACCAAGCCTAAGGGCTTGAGGCGGGATTTCCGGAACCTGTCCCGCATAAAGACGGTAGGCATCGGGAAGACCAGTCTGAAGGCGCGGGGGGCAGTAGTGCAGCGAAAATATCTGCTGGCTTATTGACAGTAGATCGCTTGGTTGGAGTTGCACGCAAACCTTGAGCGCAGCAACGGCAGCCTCGTGTTGTGAATCCTGAAGCCATCCCATGGCGAGGCCGCGCCAGGACAAATGTGAGTCCGGGCTTAACTCCACCGCTTTCCTCAAAAACGGAATGGCGTCCGCAGGCGCGCGGTCGCACAAGAGAGCCATGCCCAAAAGATAAAATGTCTGGGGATCGGCGGGCTGCAGTCGGCTCAGGGTTTTCAGAAAACCAGCAGACTCGCGGTGCCGCCCCTGCAACCGAAGACACTCTGCGGCATGCCCGAGTGCCTCCGGATCCAATGGGGTGTACAATAGACGCCGCATCACAAGCGGCAACGCCTTGTCGGGTTGCTTGGATGTAATGAACTCCCGCACGAGCCTCTCCTGCGCCGCAGCCTGGTGGTCGTTGCCCTCGGCTTGGATCGATGCAGTGATTGCGGGAGACAAATATTCATGGGCAGCTTCGATAGCCCCTTCCCACAAACTCAGAAGCCCGAAAACGTGCCTCGTGAATACCGCATGCGGATCCCTCAAGAGAGCCGCCTCGCAGGCGGTTTTGAGCTGCGTAAAGCGGTTGCTCGCGAACAGTTTTTCGAGTTCTGCAGTCATGGATGGACCCATCGGCTTACTTTTAATGTGAGAGATCCAAAGGTCAAAAGAATGCTTTCATTGCGGCCCAGGCAGGTTTTCTCGGTTGTCGCGAAGCATGCATACTTTTCACTTGCGGGCCGCTCGCGAGCTGTGATTCCAGATTTACGATCCGTGTTCACGCCTTGCATGAGCTCTGCCGGGAGGTGGCGCCTGCAGCAACCCGACCTCACGCCAGTGCGGTTCCTAACGCCACAATTCCAGCGCAGGGCGGCGCTCATCTTGCGGATCCTCTCGGGTGGAAAAGGTCGCAGTGTACGAATGGAAATCATCGTCCGCGTACTTCTTTTCTTTAATCAGCACAAATGTCACCATGGCGTTCGGATGCTCCTGAGCAAAGCTGGTGACATCGAGCCATGCGCTGCGCGCGGATTCACCCGGAACAAAAGAAAGATGCCCCACAGGCCGCGTGTCCAGATCGACTTTTTTCATCGCGGAGACGGTGCGGCAAATGCCCGGCGCATGCCCGGCGTTCAATGTCTGTTCATCCCAATCGCTGCCGAGCATTCCATACACGAGATGGTCGAACGCATCGCCGGAAGGTCCATCCACCCGGCCATGAACCCGGAGCAGCACACGCCTCGCCGCCGCAATGTCTGCGGGCAGGCGGAAACGAACCAAAGAGATGCGATTGCTCCCCTCAGAACTTTGGCGGACTCCCATCACGGAGGCTTTACCAAAACAAGCGGCGCTCTCGGTTCCCTGTCTTACTTCACCATCGGCCTCCGGGGCTAAAATCTCAGAGCGGCAGGGGCCAGGCTCTATCCCAATGAGCCAGACGGACTCCCGAGGCTGCACCAATGCGAGCGGTTTGTCCGCGACCTGCGTGCGAATCACTGTTTCGCCAAAGCGTGCTGCGCTCACCTCCTTGATCTGAACCAGGCAGCCTCGCGGAATCGAGAGACCTGACAAGTCCAGCGTGAGCGCATAGTCCGTGCGACTGTTGGGCTGCGGCAGCCATAAGTGTATGCGGCCATTGGACGGATCACGCGAGCAGAGCGGGCTCATGTTGATGTCAGCGCTCTGGCAACCCGTCTCAAGCAAGGGCAGCGCCCGTGAAAAACCTTCGGCAAACAGCCGGGTGACTTCCGCGTTTTTGGTGCTGTCACCGATGTCTCCACCGCGGCCAGCAGCCACTTCAGAATCATGTTCGCGAAGTAGGGTTTTACAAACGCTGTTGGCCTTTCTTTGTCCATCCGCAAACTTGAACTGGTAGAAGGCCTTTGCTCCGGTCTGCGTGGCCAGCCCCCAGACGGAGGCCTGATTGCGGAAAACTACCGGCGTATCGCAAGTGAAGGCCGTCTCGGGCCTCGCCCACATGCGTCCCGTGGTGTGATTGAACTCCGAGTAAATAATGGGCAACGCCGCGCCGTCGGGAGATTCGAGCCGCATCATGGAGTTCATCTCGTCAATGTCAGCAACATACGAACGGGGCCTGCTGCTATAGCGATGTTTGCAAAACCACTCCACCAGCGGGGCATCAGAGCGGCGCCCTTCAAAATCCGTGCGGATCATTCGCATCATGGCGCGGGCAAGTTCGCTACTTCCACTTCCCGCTAAAACCGGGGCTGCGAAAACGGGAGTCAGCGAAATGCGGTGCAGACGATTCACATCGGCGATCGCGCTGTGCACTGCGTCGGAGTAAACCTGAAGGCTGCGCACATAGATCTCAGGCTTCAGTTTGAATGCGAAGGTTTCCGGTTCATTTGCGTATTCGTAGTGGCAGACTCCGGCGGTCCGCGCCTGATGGAACACCCATGCGTAAAGTGTCACCCAATTCCGCCACGCCGTCTGCCAGTGTTCATCCCAAGTGGCACCGTTCAATTCGCAAAGCGGAGTAATCCCCAGCTTCTGCAGGAGAAGATTCGCGTAGTCGACTGTCGTGGTGGAACGTTTTGGGTCCTCGAATGGATTCGCCGCGCGAGTGGCGATCGCCTCCCAGTCGATGACCTTACAGCCGAGTGGATCAGCGCGCACATCGGCCCGCCGCTTAGCAAAAGCATCGAGTGTGTCTACAGACTCACCGAGACGGAGATCGTCGTTTTGCACGTGTCGATTCGCGGTGTACCAAGTCCGCAGGCCGTTCACTCCAAAATAGCGTAGCCACGCCCCTTGGTTGTCGCCCTCAACCAGATTTGCAGAGCTGAACCCGACGTAGGTCATGCTGGTCCCAACCACAACCGGCGTCGGACGCAGTTTAACGACCGGGCCAGCTGGGCTCGGCTTGGATTTGGATCGATAAACAGAGATCTCAGAAAGACCGCCACCACCACTGGTCCGAATCTCGATGCGCAGCGCGCTGACGACAACCTCTGGGAATGTTCGCCCGGAAGGTTCGACGTGGTCGGCTTCGTAAAGCGTGCGCCAGTTGTTTCCATCATAAACGCTGACGCGGTGCCAGCCGATGCGACGTTGGGGTTCGCTCAATACAAGACGCTCGATAGGGGTGAGAGTACCCAAGCTTGTCTCAATCCAAGCCTCCGTGACTGTGCTCGCGAGGTGCCATGCCGTTTCGGGTTTCCCATCAATCGCATTGGAAGGGGAACTGCCGCCGTCCCGATAACTACTGGCATGAGCGTAATGGTACGCGATGGCAGCAAGGTTGATTCGACCATCCGCGCCGTCTTGTCCGTTGTCGCCCGAATGCGTCGATTGGTCCGCATCGACAAGTGCGAGAACTTTCGACTGAACGTCACCTTGCGCTGGGAGCTTGGCGGGATGAATTGCAAGCAGGAGCGCGCATAAAGCGCGACGGAACGCCAAAGGGATGCGGCACATCCCGCTGTTTTAGCCAAGGACGCCTCAAGAAGCAAATTCACCTGAAAAGCCAGCGTGACTGCTTTGCTGGCGTTGGAATGCTAGTGAGCAGGCCAGCTTGAAATTCGATTGCACGACTGGATGCTGCTCAGTCGCGCCTGCGGCAACGCATTCTAATTACACTGCTGTCGCTAAATCTCAATCCGGTTGTCACGTGTTCCCTGAATGATCTCGCGGCTTTGTTGTAACGGCTGATCTCGCAACGAGAGCAAACCTCCCAGCGGCTAAACACTCCGTGAACATTCACATTATTACTGACACGTACGCGCCTGAAATTAACGGTGTTGCAATGACTTTGGAGCGTCTTGTGAAAGGACTCACGTCTCGAGGACACTACATGACAGTGATCCGGCCACGTCAAAGGCATGAATCACCAAAGTACAGCGTGACGCAGCGGGTCGCATGCAAGCAGGTGCGCCTGCCGGGAATACCGGTACCCGGCTATCCCCAACTCCGCATCGGCCTGCCTGCCTTCCAATCTCTCAGGAGACTTTGGACTGGCTCCCGCCCTAATATCATCCACATCGCAACGGAAGGGCCGCTTGGGGCTTCAGCGATTCGGGTGGCGGCGGATCTCAAAATCCCAGTGACATCAAGTTTCCATACAAACTTTCACGAGTACGCAAAGGATTACCGGATGCGCTGGCTGAAGCCGCTGGTCAGTCGGTGGCTGCGACATTTTCACAACAACACCACCCGCACGTTTGTCCCAACGCAGGACTTGATGCACCGCTTGAAAGACATGGGTTACGACAACCTGCGGATGCTCTCACGCGGCGTTGACTCCTCGTTGTTTTCGCCGCAACGCCGGGATCACTCTTTAAGACGCTCGTGGGGTGTTGGTGAGCGGGATCTCGCCGTGATCCACGTCGGAAGAATCGCCGCCGAAAAAAACTATCCGCTACTTTTCGAAGCATTTGATCGGATCAAGGGAACCCACCCCAGCGCGCGCCTCGTCATCGTGGGTGACGGCCCGCTTTTATCCGAATATCAGAAAAGACGTCCCGATGCCGTCTTCAGCGGGTTTTATAAAGGGGAGACACTCGCCGCGCACTACGCATCTGGAGATGTTTATCTGCACCCCAGTTTGACTGAAACCTTCGGCAACGTTGTGACCGAGGCGATGGCGAGTGGCTTGCCGGTCTGCGCGTTCGATGATGCCGCTGCGCACGAGTTCATCCGCTCAGGTGAGAACGGACTCACTGCTTCACTGGGCGATTTAGAATCGTTTATGGTCAATGCGCTAACACTCGCGAACGATCGGGAGTTGCGACAAAGACTCGGATCGGCTGCAAGAGTCACTGCGCAACAGTTGGACTGGGGGAACGTGGTTTCCGGCTTTGAAAAAGACCTCGTTGAGATGTCTGAGGCCTATCATTGCTAGACACGGACAAACCCTCAGGCTTCGCCTGCGGTTGCGACTCAAACCAAGTCCCGAATCACCTCGCCGCT
>JBILKY010000441.1:0-2691 GCA_044376395.1 Chthoniobacteraceae bacterium
CTCAACTTGATGTGGGACACCTGCGAGCGGATCTTGGCTTCCCTTGCGATCCTCAGAAACTCCTCGATCGCATCAAAAATCTTCGTGTTCTCCGACCTCATGTGGCTCACATAAATCCCGTCATAGGGGGCGGCCACTTTCGCAAGCTCGACGATCTCATCAGTGCCCGAAAACGTGCCGGGCACGTAAATCAAGCCCGTGCTCAGCCCCACTGCTCCATCGCGCATGGCGCGGTCGACTTGCTCTTTCATCTGGTTCAACTCCAATTCAGTGGGCGGACGCTTGAAGTTTCCGCCCATGCCGCGCCGCCTCACCGAATTGTGCCCGATCAGTGTCGCGACATTGACCGCAGTCCGAGTCTTTTCGACGTGCGAAAAGAACTCGCCCACGTTCGTGTTTGATGAACCGCAGTTTCCGGTGATGATCGTCGTCACGCCCATCCGTAGAAAATTCTCTGCAACCGGGATCTCGCAGATGTCCTCGGAGTGCGTGTGCACGTCGATAAATCCGGGCGCCACAACCTGTCCTTTTGCGTCAATTCGAATCTTCGCGGAACCCGCCGCGTTACCCACGGCTGCAATGCGTCCCTCGCGAATTCCGATCGATCCATCAAAAAGAGGCTTGCCGGTTCCGTCGGCGATGGCCGCGTTTTCGACGAGCACATCAAAATCTTCGGCGAACACCGTCCCGCATAAACCGAGCAAACTGATGGCGGACAATGACCACAGCATTCTTCGGAGACTGCCGCTGTCAGGGCGCGACGCCGGCAGCTGTGTTACAAGGGGTAGCTTCATGGGGTGTTTGGGGTGTTTAGCGATTACCGCCTGATGGCTCTATCGCAACTGCCTTCTCGTGATAACTACCCTCACCCACATTTGCTCTGTCCACAAGTGTATGCTTGCCAGACCGTCCGCGAAGAGCCTCTTTAAGCTGCACTGATTTGCACCAGACGCCTCCCCCGAACAGGAACAACGCCAGACAGCCATGAACCACCCATTCCGCCGCCCAGCGCTGATCGCTCTCTCGATCATTTGCCTTACTAATTTCGCATACACAGTTGAACCCGCCCCGGTCCCCCCAGGGAAATGGGAAAAAGACATAAGCGCTTTTGAGGCCAGCGAAGCCGCGAGCCCCGTGCCGAAAAACGCGATCGTGTTCGTGGGCAGTTCAAGCATTCGGAAATGGACCTCTCTCGCAACAGACTTCCCACACCATCAGGTGGTCAACAGGGGATTCGGCGGATCGCAGCTCAGCGACTCGGTCCACTTCGCGGAACGGCTCGTTCTCAAGCACGAGCCCCGGTTCATCGTCGTGTATGCGGGCGGCAACGATATCAACGCTCATAAAACGCCGGAGGAGGTTTTTTCCTCATTCCAGGCGTTCGTAGGGAAAGTCCGTGAGAAACAGCCCTCAACGCCCATTGCGTACATTTCGATCGCTGGAAATCCGAAGCGCTGGTCGCAAGTCGAGAAAGTCATCCAAGCAAACGCGCTGATAGAGGCCTACACCAAGGCCAACCCCGGACTTCTCTTCATCGATGTATTTCATCCCATGCTGGGTCCGGATTGCCTTCCAAAACCTGGGATTTTCAGCGCGGACAACCTGCACATGAACGAGGACGGGTACAAGCTGTGGACCGAGATAGTGGCACCTTACCTTCCCAAGCCCGACCGGCCTTAGAAACCCGGCTGGTTTCACCTCCGGTATTGATTCAAACAGAAATCACGCGATCCTTAAGGGACAGCATGGCCGCCCCGAAATCCAAATCGCTCGATGTAATCACCGCAGTCATCGGATCCGATGATGCCGAGATCAAGTCCGCCGCACGTGCCCTCTCGTTAAAGCTCGCGCCGAAGGACGGCGGCGATTTCTCGATCGACATCATCGACGGCGTCGCCTCAGGCGCTGATGACGCAGCAGACCGCGTCCGCAAAACCATTGATGCACTCCTTACTTTCCCGTTTTTTGGCGGCGAGAAACTCGTGTGGTTAAAGGATGCTAATTTTCTGGGAGATTCAGTCACAGGAAGAGCTGCCGCCGTACAAGAGGCACTGGAGGAGTTGAGTAGTCTCCTCGCAAAAGGGATACCGGATGGAACCCGCTTTCTACTTAGCGGGACAGACGTGGACAAGCGGCGCTCATTTTACAAAAGCCTTCAAAAACTCTGCAAAGTCACCGTGTGTGACAAGCTGGACACAAGCAAAGCAGGCTGGGAGGAAGCGGCCATGGACATGGCGAAGGAAATCGCCTCCGTGCGCGGCGTCTCCATCACTGAAGACGCGCTTGAACTGCTTGCCATACGGACCGGAGGCGACCGGCGCACGATGCAGTCGGAGGTCGAAAAACTCAGCCTGTATCTCGGCGGCGGCAACCGTGCGATTACAAGGGCGGATGTTGATTTGCTGGTTCCCATGACGGGATCCGCTGGAATCTTCGAACTGGGCAACGCGCTTGCTGCGCGGGACACCAAACGCTCGCTGGACCTGCTCGCGCAGCTTTTTCAGGATCAGGAGTCGCCCATCGGCATCATGCTGGTTGCGATCGTGCCCACGTTCAGAAATCTGCTCGCGGTCAAGGATCTCATGGACCGCCACAAGCTGACGCGTCCTGCGCAGCCGTTCTTTTTTTCAAAGACACTCGAAAAGCTGAGCGACGAAGCCAAGGAACATCTTCCGCGCAAGAAGGACGGCA
>JBILKY010000440.1:0-2691 GCA_044376395.1 Chthoniobacteraceae bacterium
CAAACGGGTCGGCCTGTGTGGAGGGGCCGTTCACGGCAAAGCCGAAGATCACAACGGGCGCGGGCGACCACTTCAACGCGGGGTTCAGCGTGGGCTGCGTCCTCGGACTGAGTCTGGAGCAGAGCCTGCAGATCGGCGTGGCGACCTCCGGGTTCTATGTACGGAACGCGAAAAGCCCGAAAGTGAACGACCTCGTGAAATTCCTCAAAACGCTCTGATTCCCACGCCCGTTCCCGCCCCGTGCTCCGTAGAGGGGGCGGAGGGGAGAAACTCACGCACCAAACGCTTCCCGCTTTTTGGGGCGCTCTAGATCGGGCTCACACATTTTCAGTACGTTACGAATCAATGCCTCGGCGTCCGGGGTGCGGACGGACTGTTTTTTTACCAGGATCAACCAATCAACATCATGTCTGAACGGAGTTTTCGCCCCATCGAAGTGCCCAGCATCGAAACGCAGTTGTTTCATCTTTCCAACGGCCTTGAGTTGCTGGTGCACGAGGATCATTCCGCACCGGTGGCCAGCGTGCAGGCTTGGGTGCGCACAGGCGCCATTCATGAAGGGCGTTTCCTCGGGGCCGGCATCTCCCATTTCGTGGAGCACATGCTCTTCAAGGGTACCGAGTCCCGCTCCTCGAACCAGCTCGCGCAGCAAGTCCAAAACGTGGGCGGCTACATCAACGCATACACGTCTTTTGACCGGACCGTTTACTGGATGGACCTGCCGTCCAAGGGCGTGCCCGTGGCTCTTGAGCTTCTCGCGGACGCGCTTTTTTCGTCGGTCATTCCCGAGCAGGAGTACGCAAAGGAGCAGGAGGTCATCCGGCGCGAATTCGCAATGGGGTTCGATGATCCCGACCGCGTTTTGCAGCACCGCGCCCTCGCAACGGCGTTTCGGATTCATCCCTACCGGCACCCGGTGATCGGGCATCTGGAGGTGTTCAACGCGCTGAAGCGGGACGATCTTTTCGCGTACTACAGGGAGCGCTACGTGCCTAACAACATGTTCTTTGTGGTGTCCGGGGACGTGCGCGCGGCGCAGGTCCGCGAGATGCTTGCCGGCTGGGTTGAGAAATTTCCGCGTCGCGCGCTTGCCCCTGTCCATATCCCGCAGGAGCCGCCCCAGCTCGGAAGACGGGAGGTGCACGAGGAATTCGCCACCGAACTGAGCCGCTCAAGCATGATGTGGCACGTGCCCGAGCTGACCCATCCCGATGTCCCGGCGCTGGACATGCTAGCGGCGGTGTTCGGGCAGGGCCGCAGCTCGCGCCTGTACCGGAAACTGCGCGAAACCGATGGGATCGTGCACTCGGTGAGCGCATGGAACTACACACCGGCGGAGCGCGGAGTCTTCGGAGTGGACGCGCTTTACGACCCACAAAAACGCAACCTCGTCGAAAATGCTGTCTGGGAGGAACTGCGCAACCTCACGCAGAACGGCGTGCGGCCCGCGGAACTCGAGAAGGTCCGGCGCATGGCGCTGAGTTCGCAGATTTCCGGCCTGATGACCGCCGGAGGCAAGGCTTCCGAGATCGGCTCCAACTGGATCGTGTCGGGTAACCCCAACCTTTCGCTGCATTACATGGCGCTTCTGCAGAAGGTGCAGCCCGAAGACATCGTCCGTGTCGCCGCGGAGTACTTGGTGGCGGAGCGCACGAGCCTCGTGACGCTCAACCCCAAGGGCACGGCGGAGGAAGCCGCCGCACAGGCGCGCACAAGCAGCCGCGGGGAGATCCGCCGGCGGACGCTCTCCAACGGGCTACGGACCTTGGTCTGCGCGGATGACAGACTGCCGATGGTGACGGTCGTGGCGGCATTCAAGGGCGGCCTGGCCGCCGAAAACTCGGCGAACAACGGCATTAGCAAACTGCTGAGCCGGGTGCTGATCAAGGGCACCAAGACGATGTCAGCCGAACAGATTGCCGAGGAAATCGAATCCATGGGGGGGTCGCTTGGCGCAGATGCGGGTAACAACACCATCTCTGTCAGCATGCGACTGCTCCGCTCGGATCTTGCCAGGGGCATCGAAATCCTTGGCGATATCCTGCGCGAAGCAGCGTTCCCGGAATCGGTCGTGCAGCGCGAGCGGGAGGTGCAGCTTGCGGCCATCAAAGAGGACGAGGAGGAACCGGTTTCCGTGGCGCGGCGGGTGATGCGTTCCACACTGATGCCCGGACACCCCTACGGCATGCAGTCGATTGGAACCACCGGGAGCGTCGCGACCCTCGAGAGGGAGGCAATTGTACAATGGCGCGACCAGTTTTTGGTGGCCGCCAACGCGGTGGTTTCCGTGTTCGGCGACGTGGAGGTTCAGACCGTTCACACGCTACTCGAGCAGCATCTGGGCGCCCTGCCCAAGGGGACCGAAGCGCTGCGAGATCTGCCGGCACTCAGGCCTCTGGACGCCCATGTCGAAGTGGAGGAACATCTGGAGAAGCAGCAGGCGGTGCTGATGGTCGCCTACCGGGGCGCGGATTTGTACAGCCCCGACCGCGCCGCGCTGGATTTACTGGACGAGGCCTGCAGCGATCTGGGTTCGCGGATGTTCATCCGGATCCGCGAACAACTGGGTCTCGCCTATTTTGTAGGCTCCTCGCAGTTCGTCGGGTTGAACGGAGGAGCGTTCACCTTTTATCTGGGAACAGACCCGATGAAGCGCACCGCGGTGCTCGCCGAGCTCCGGGACGAAATCCG
>JBILKY010000155.1:0-8722 GCA_044376395.1 Chthoniobacteraceae bacterium
TCAAATCGCCACCGGTGAGCACGAAGTCCACAGAAGGTGAAATCGCGTTCACCGCGGCAATGCACTCGCCCACCCCGCGTGGAGCTTCGCGGTGCCTGTCGATATGGATGTCGGTGAGAAAAGCGAATCTGAATCCTCCAGCACTTCGCTCGCCCGCATCAACCGTCTGCGCTCCAGTGGCGCATGATAATCCTGTGAAAGCGCCGATCCGTTTTAAGAGTGATCGCCGGCTCACGGGCTCTGCCGACGCATGAACGCTCTGGGGTGAAGACAAACTCATCCAAGAAACATCACTCCGTACCAACCCATTGGCAAGGCAGTAGCCCGGTACTTCTCTCAACCTTGTACAACGCTTTTTCTGATGGACCGCAGATTCGTTCTAAAACTTGGCCCGGGAGCGATCCACCTTCGAAAAAACGGGATGGAAAGCTTTTGGGCATTGCGTAACGCCTGAATGACCGTAAGAAATGGCATTTCTATGCCCCCCACCACCGCACCAAAAGATTCACCTGCCAGCTTCATCCGGCGGGTCGTTTACTCCGTCGTTTTGCTCGCCGCACTCCATGTGCTCCTGCCATGCGCACGCGGGGCAGACGGGGCAGCAAAGCCTAACGTTTTATTCTTATTCGCAGATGATCAACGGGCGGACACCATCGCGGCGCTAGGCAACCCGATTATTAAAACACCGAGCTTGGACCGCCTCGTGAAGAAGGGTGTGTCATTCAACCGAGCATACATGCAGGGAGGGTTAGGCGGCGCGACATGTGTGCCATCGCGCGCAATGCTCCTCTCGGGCCAGCCTCTCTTCCGCGTCGATGAAAATCTGATGCGTGACGAAACCTGGCCCGCAGCGTTTGGAAAAGCCGGGTACCGTACTTTTGTGAGTGGAAAATGGCACAACGGCGCGCAATCCATCAGCAAGAGTTTTCAGAGTGCAAAGTCGGTTTTTGTGGGAGGCATGACCAACCCGATGAAAGCCAAACTAAGCAACGTCAGCGAAGGGGTCCTTGAAAAACCCACAGTATCCGGCAAACACGCATGCGAGGTTTTCGCCGACGAGGCCATTGAATTCATCAAAGCCCAAAAAGACGCACCGTTCTTTTGCTACGTGCCATTCGACGCTCCACACGACCCGCATATCGTTCCGGACGACTTCAAAGTTTCCTACGATCCGCAGTCCATTCCCGTACCTCCCAATTTTCTGCCACAGCATCCTTGGGACAATGGCGAAATGAGCATCCGGGATGAGATGCTACTCCCGTGGCCTCGAACTGAACTCGCCATCAAGGAACTCATTGCCGAGTATTACCGTTACGTCTCCTACTTGGATTCACAAATTGGAAGAATCCTCGACGCGCTCGAATCTTCTCCCCACGCGAAGAATACGATCATTGTTTTCAGTGCTGACTCTGGCGTCGCACGAGGCAGCCACGGCCTTGTCGGAAAACAGAACGTCTATGAGCACTCCATGCGCGTTCCATTGATTATCGCAGGTGAAGGCATCCCGCAAAACCAAAGAACGGACGCCATGTGCTACTTGTTCGATGTGCTGCCCACTTTGGGCAAGTTGTGCGGGGTGCAACCTCCGAGCAAAAGCGAGGGACTCGAGTTCACTTCAGTGCTCAAAAATCCGTCTCAACCGGCCCGCAGCAGCCTGATGCTAGCCTACAAAAACGTCCAGCGGGCGGTGTCTGATGGCAAATGGAAGGTCATCCGCTACCCGCTGGTGAACAAAACCCAACTCTTCGACCTGCAGTCCGACCCCGAAGAGGTGAACAACCTCGCCGAGAAACCGGAGCATACCCAGCGAATCAAAGACCTCCTCGCCTCGCTCTCCCGCGAGCAATCAACCCACGGCGATTCATCGCCGTTATCCGTGGATAAACCCGTGCCCTCGGATTGGTCTCCACTCCAGAAAAACAGCCAACCAAAAAAGCCCGAGCAGCGCAGCCAATCCCCGGCCGCACGATGAAAGCCCATTATGCTGCTGACGATGAGCCGAAATGACTTTTCCTCCAGTCAAATTCCACCTTATACCAAACGTCCCCACACCAAATGAAAACGTCCCCCCTCGCATTCGGCGCTCTTGCCACACTCTGCCTCAGCCTCCACTCGGTCGCCGACGATTGGATGCAGTGGCGCGGCCCGAACTTCAACGGATCAAGCGCTGAGAAAAATTTACCATCGACCTTCACACGGGAAAGCGGCGTTGCATGGTCACTAAAATTAAACGGTCCCAGCGCCTCGACTCCGGTCGTCTATGAAAACAAGATTTTTCTCTCAAGCGTTGACGCCGAAAACCAGTCCACACATGCGATCTGCGTGGACAGACTCAGTGGCAAAATCGTTTGGGAAAATAAAGTATCAGACGGGATCAAACGCGACGACCGCAGCAATTTTTCCTCACCGTCACCGGCAACTGATGGCACTCACGTTGTATTCCTTTATGGAAACGGCGTGGTCTCCGCATTTGACCTGAACGGAAAACTGCAGTGGAGCAGGAATCTGGAGGAAGACTTCGGCGCATTTGCATACCAATGGACCTACTCCGCAAGCCCTCTGATCTTTGAAGGCAAACTTTACATCCAAGTCCTGCAGCGCAACGAGCCCGTCCATGAGCGCGGAAAACCAAATGGCGAGTCCTATATCCTTTGCGCGGATCCAGCGACTGGGAAGACGCTCTGGAAGCATGTGCGCCAAACAGAAGCCCAAGCAGAATCACGCGAAGCTTTCAGCACTCCAATTCCGCACCAGATCAACGGCAAATGGCAGATCCTCATCGTAGGCGGCGACATGGTTTCCGGGCACAATCCCGACACGGGAGCGGAATTATGGCGCTGGGGAACATGGAACCCTACGCGCATCGGACACTGGCGTTTGGTTCCATCGCCCGTTGCCGGAGCCGGCGTCGTGCTGGCGTGCGCACCGAAAAAAGCTCCCGTGTACGCCGTAAAACCGGGTAACGGGACTCTGGATGAAAAGTCGCTTGCATGGGCCAGCACAGAACGCGCTGTCACATCAGACGTTCCGACGCCAGCGTTCTACGACGGGGACTTCTTTGTGCTTTCCGACGTAGCAAAGGCCCTTTCCCGGGTCGCACCGGACGGATCCATAAAGTGGTCGATTGAGACTCCCGGCAAGATCAAGTACGAGGCCTCCCCAACCGCGTGCGACGGGAAAATCTACATCGTGAACTTCACGGGCGATGTGGTTGTTGTCAGCGCGGCCGACGGAAAAATCCTGCACCAAACCCCGTTTGGAACGTCTGACGACAAGCAGATCAGATCCGCGATCGTGCCCACTCACGGGCAGCTTCTCTTGCGCACTGACACTCAGTTGTTCTGCATCGGTAAGCGTTAATCGCTGACATCCGGGCCTCTAGTTTCGTGAGTCCTTGGGTGTTTGCTGCTAAGGGCGCTCAAACACCCCGACCGCTTTTATCACGCCTTTGTCCCACTCGAAAAGCTCGACGCTGATCGGGTTGGAGGAGGCACGGTAAGCTGCGTGCACCATGTCGGAGTACACAGCGGTATTCCCAGCGAGTTTTGGAAAAACAAAGCACTGCTGCCGGCTCGGGACAGCAAACAAAAAACTGTCGCCCATTGTCTCAAAAAAACGCGTCCCGAAGCCCTCCGTAACGATGCAGCACCCCGCGGTACCGTTGCGCGAGATGATCTCCGCGTACTGCACCACTTCCCGGCGATCCCGTTTGAGGCGGATTTCAAAAGACTCCCAGTCACTCTCCGCATTCCGGCGCGCCACCTTGGCGAAGGCCTCCCAATCGATGGCGAACTCCTCCCAAGCTTTTTTGGTGAAACCAATGAACTCGCCGTCCCTGTAGATCCCAGCGGTCAAAAAAGTTTTCTTTGCATCGGGCACCGGAACCCTGACTCCGGGTTGGAAAAAAGAGGCCTCGAAGGCGATCCGCCATTCAGCCTGTGGGGGGGGCGACGCTTGAACAGCTGGGCCGAGGATCTGAAGAAACATCGATAGAAGCAATAATCCGCAGACTTGCGCCAGAGATGCCATGGCGCGAACCTTAGGCGCATGATCACATTTTTGGAAGGCGTTCTTGTCGAGGCATACCCCACCCACATCGTCCTCAACGTCCAGGGCGTCGGGTACCACGTGCTCATCCCACTATCCAGCTACGATCGGCTTCCGCAGACCGGCACGAAATTACAAATCCTCACTCACTTTCAAGTCCGCGAGGACGCACACCTGCTTTACGGCTTCGCGACAGCCGCGGAGAGAGATCTGTTCCGGTTGTTGATCAACCATGTGTCGGGAATCGGCCCGAAGACAGCTCTCGACGTACTGAGCGGCGTCTCTGTCACCAGCTTCAAGGCGGCTGTGGTTGCAGGCGATGCCAAGTCGCTTGGACAAATCAAAGGCATTGGCAAAAAGACTGCCGAGCGGATTCTCGTGGAATTAAAAGACAAAGTTGGTGTCGCCGCCGCATGGGAGGCTGCTTCGGCGGCCCATGCGCCGACTCCGCAGGACCAGCAAATGACCGATGCAATCCTCGCTCTCATCGCTCTGGGGTACAAACAGGTCGACGCGCACAAGGCCGTGAAAGCCGTCGCCGAATCCCGTGCGGGACAACCGTTGTCCTCGGATGATCTGGTACGCGAATCACTCAAGCGACTGGTGTGATGACTGTGTCGCTCACACAACTTCAGGACGCTCTTCCCAAAGAAGGTCTGTTCGAAGGCAAGGAATGGCTTCTCTCACCAGAGCCTTTTCCAATCAGCGCTGCGCTCCATGCCCAATTGGAGCGACTGGGCAATCAACTTTGGGCATTTCAAAAAGCCTGCAACGACCTGTACGCCATGTCGGTGGACGGGCGCAAGCCCGCCTGGATCCATGCTCTCCTCGACATGGGAAAGCCGGAGGCATTGCTCCGCACAGCCCGCGCGAGAATTTTTAGGAACGATGTCCCACTCGTCATCCGCCCCGACTTAATCCTGACTGAAGACGGATTTATCATTAGCGAACTTGATTCAGTCCCCGGAGGAATCGGACTCACGGCCTCGCTGAACGCAACCTACACGCGTCTAGGATTCAACATTCTTGGTGGCGATGCGGAGATGCTCGAAGGTTTTTCGAGAATCGCGCCAAACGCGGATATTCTCATCTCCAAAGAGGCGGCAACGTACAGGCCGGAGATGGAATGGATCGCAAAACGCACCGGCCAGCGGGTCTGTGACGCCGAATCCTACGCATCCAAAGTGGACAAACGCCCCTGCGCGTACCGGTTCTTCGAATGCTTCGACCTCCCGAATATTCAGGGGTCCGACGAGCTCCAACAACTGGCATTAGACGGAACACTTCGGATCACTGCTCCATTCAAGCCGCAATTGGAGGAGAAACTTTGGTTTGCACTGTTTTGGATGCGGCCGCTTCGCGAATATTGGAGACGCGCGCTTTCAGACCGTCACTTTGAAGCGCTTAAAAAAGTGATTCCACGGACTTGGGTTTTGGATCCGTGTCCTCTCCCACCGCACGCAGAACTCCCAGAACTAGGCATCCAAAGCTTTCAGGAGCTTTCGAGTTTCAGCCAGAAGGATCGCGAGCTCGTGATTAAAGCCAGTGGCTTTTCAGAGCGCGCGTGGGGTGCGCGAAGCGTCGTGATTGGCTCGGACATTCCTCAGAACGAATGGCGCCTGGCCGTTGAATCGGCACTGAACGGATTTGCTTCACAACCCCATATACTCCAGCGTTTTCATAAAGCAGCGGTGTTTCAGCACCGCGTCTTTGATTCAAGCGCTGGAACCGTTCTTTCTTTCCCTGCGAAGGTGAGGCTGTGCCCTTACTACTTCGCAGATTCTAAAAACGTCCGGCTGAGTGGCGCGCTCGCAACACTTTGTCCTCCGGACAAAAAGATACTCCATGGCATGAGAGACGCCATTCTGCTCCCGGTTCAAACTCCAGAGTCGTAGGCGCGGCTCATCGCGTCATCTCGCGGTTCCAGCAAACAGTGCCGCGCGCGTGGCGCTCACTCCTTCGGAGACAACGGAAGGCCCACCGTGATCGTTGATTTGTTTGCCACGCCCTCTTTCGATAGAACAACGCTGCCGCGTAAACCTGAGCTTGTTGACAGAAGCGATGGCAGCCATTTCCGATACGGATGCTGTTCAGGAATCACCGCTTGGATTGATTTTGCGATCGCTAGAATTTCCTCGTCCCGTCTCGATTCCCACTCGAGGGAGCGCGTTTCCCAACCCTCGCTGCCAGCCTCAGGGCGGTCGGTTGATGCGAGAAACTTTTTCCTGATGGCTTCAAACCGGCTGCGATCTACGTGCAGATCCTGAGTTGCCCGGCGTGCGGCAACACTTACCCGGAGACTACGGGTTTTCAGGCGAGCCGATGGGTCGGACGCGGCGCTTAGGGTCCTGCATGGGCGATGTCGGAGCAGGTGGAGCGGGCGAAGGGGTTGGGCTGGTTGTTGCGCGGGACTGGGTGCTCATGCCGGGCCTCGGGATGGGAGCTTTTGGCGCAGCCGGAGGAGTCGCGCTTTTCACCGCCCCCGATGCAGTAGGAGGGCGGTTTTGCTGAGGGGCCGCAGCCATGGCGGCCTGATCAAACTTTACGCGCCCAACCTCCGTGCCTTTTTTCAAAACCACCACGGTTTCAGCCGTTGGCCCAGAATCCTCGACTGACACGAGTGAGATTCCCTCATCGGAGGGCTTGTCGCCCACCAGAACAAAGCGTTGTGACAAATCGCGGGAACGCACGAAGACAGTGTAAAACTCCTGTCCGCTTTTGCCTCGGCTTTTCGAGAGTCCATTCAGCACGAGATTCGTGGCGAAATTCTCGACTGACACCACAGGTTCGGGCGCTGCCGTTGCGAGCGCGAAAGGTGACTTTGAAAGGAGCGCTTCGTAGCGGAAAGCGGGCATCTTTTCTGGGATGTCCTTGCGCGCCGGATCTGCGGCTGCGGCTCCATCCGAAGGCTCTTTCGACGCCGCCTCGGGCTTCGGCTCAGCCTTCGGCGCGGGCTTCTCGGAGCCGGCGCTTTTTGCGTCCTTTGGAAGGTCGGGCTGCGTGGGCTGCTTGACGTCTTGAGCAGCGGCCAGATTCACGAAACATGCGATGCCCAAACCCAAAAGTAAGGATGAATTTTCGCGAGGCATATGGATCGGTTATTTGGAGGGAAACCACTTCGCGACTGTGAAGTCACCTTGCATCGAGGTCGCATCGGAAGGGTCGACCTTGAGCCTCGCCTGTTGAAAAACAAGGAACCGGTCGGGGGCTTGCAGCTCCATCAGGAATGCACACATCGATTTCCAGTTGCCCTTGATCTCAAACTGCACAGGCACCGCTGTGACGGCTCCATCAACACGGCTCGCACCAAGCTGCTGCTTGGCGATTGAAACCCCCGATTTTGCCGACACAGACTTCACGAAGTTAATCAGGGCATTGCCCGCAGCGGCCTCGCTATCGAGCTTCAAGTGCACGGTCTGAAGCCATGTGGCACGCTTTTCCCATAGCTGCGAGTTTTCCGACAACAAGACGAGCGCCGCGTATTCCTCTCTCTTCTGCTCAGCAAGCGTTTGAATCTGCGCCCGATTTTTCAGGAAAAAACGGATGAGAAAAAGATTCAGCACGAGCACAAAAAGCGCGCCGGTCACGAACACCAGCCTCCGCTCGCTTTTGGAAAGATTTTCGAGGCTCATCGTTTTGAAACGGTTTGGGAGTCGACCTTTCCGGTCACGCGAAACTGGGCTCGTTCGTTTGGGAGAAGGTTGGGATTGGGAGAATCGAGTTTGAATGAGGATAGCTCAGGCTCTTTTTTGAGCCGGTTGACGTACTCGATGGCCTCGCCCAACGAGGATGCCTCGGCGGAAAAGTTGAATTCACGCACGCCCATCTGAAATTCCGTGATTCTGATATCCGCCGGGCCGATGACTTTGGTGACTTGATGCAGCACCTCGATCATGTAACGCGAGGGTTCAATGGAAGCGCCCAGAAGATTCCACTTTGATTGCCGGGCCTTGCAGAGTTCAACCTGCGGCTGAAGCTCGGCGATTTTTTGATCCAGTTTTCCAAGTTGAGACTTTTGCACGGCCAGCCATAGGAAGCCTCCGACGAGGAGCGCCAGATATACGAGCCCCAAGACCTGGAGTTTCTCGAACAAGTTGGCTTTTCGCGCTCTCTGCGCTGACTCCTGCGACCATGCCTCCGGAAGCCAGTTGCCAGAGACCTCTTCGACCGCGTGCGGCATTCGCCCATCCAACGGCACTTCAGGCAGTACTTCACGGATGGCGTTCGCCCATCCCAAGGCTCCGCATACTGCCGAACTGACACCTTCATGCAGCGAACCCGAGAGCTCCGCGCTCAGGAGGCATCGCGACAGGTGGGTCGCCATCTGATCGGTTTCCTCGCTCTGGACGTTTGGAAGCGAATCCAGCCAAACCAGACGGCCAGCCGAGGCCAGAAGCATGTAAGGCGCACCCTGCTCGAGCCAAACCACCAGGGTGACCCCTGCGCCCAGGCATGAGCGCGCCAACTGAACGGCGTACACGCCAAGAGCAGAAATCTCCATCCCCGCGCCGCGCAAAGGTGCCGCCCATTGATTCAGGGAGGTCATTGCAAGGGCGATCGCATAGACCTCGACGCCCTCCTCCGTCTCATTAAGCTCCTCAAAATCAAACACAAATTCGCCCACCCCGTAGGGGAGGACCTTTTCGAGCTGAATCTGCGCCATCGCCAGCAGCTC
>JBILKY010000156.1:0-8705 GCA_044376395.1 Chthoniobacteraceae bacterium
ATGTTAAACTTAGAGCAGTTCTTGATGCGGCAGTTGTTGGCGTTTCCTACCAATGGCGTCGCGATGGCGTTGTGATACATGGTGAAACACTCCAGAACTTGAATGTATCAACGGGCGGGATCATTCGGCCGCGCCAAGCTGGGGTTTATAGCGTATCTGTCTCTGATGGAATTAATGTCAGGCAGAGCGCAGATTTGAGGCTCACCGTGAATGGGACCCTTAGCAGCGCCAGTGACCTGTTCACCGTCCAGGTCGAGTCGGACGACTTGGCGAGCCTTTTGCTCACTCCTAAGCCGGAAAGTGTGAATGGGACGCTAGCCGCAGGCCTTGATTCTGCGCCGAAGCTGCCAGCAGGAACGGCTTTAAAGATTTCGGGTTCTCCCAGACCCGGCACGCAATTGCTCGCATGGAGTGTCACAAGTTTGGACAGAACCATCGAGTATGCGTGGGTGCCAAACTTTAGTTCGACTGCAACCTATGTAACACCTGCTGCGGACGTCATGATTACGCCGGTATTTGGCAGGGGTTACCAGGGCGATTACGCGGGTTTGATCTCGACTGAAGATGTTTTCACCGTCGAACAGCCGGATCTGAACAAAATGCGAGGCTACTTTAATGCGACAGTGACCACTCGTGGTGAGGTCTCCGGAAGGCTTCGCGTGGATGGCGAGTTGCAATCTTTCCGCTCGTCGCTGGAGTGGGCCCCTTTCCCTGACCTCGGAATGTCGGTAAGCGATTCCGCGGATGGATTAAAGATCAGCTGGATTCAAGAATACGGTCCTGCCGAACTCGCGGGATTGAAGGTTGGCGCGTTTGTTGAAGGCATCAAAATGAGCGATTCTTCGCCGGAATTAACTACATCTGGCCGTGCAGATTTGGAGGGCCAGTTGAATCGTGGCTACCAGAGCGGTTCGATCATCTCTTTGCGAATCCGTGGGGCCTCGAATCTTGTCAGTATCACTCCGAATACCGAGTGGTTCATGAGAGGGCCGCTGCTAGTTTCTACGCGTGCTTTCGGGTCGTGGATGGGCAATCTGGTGCTTAAGACAGACTCAAGGGGAACTCAACTTGAGATGCGCCTCAGTAATGTCATGCTTAAAAACGCTAAGTTTGGCGGGGTGTCTATCAGGGGCAATGAGTTATTCGCTTTAGCGACACCTTCGAGTGGGTATGACGCCAACCAGTCGTACTCGAGGTATTCGGTGGCAGCTGCCAAGGGGCGAACAAGTATTTCAACACTTGGTCAGGGGGGCGTGTTTACATTTGAACTGTCCAAAGTTACGGGCTGGGGGCAAGTCGTGGGGGTGCTGGGCAACGGTACAACGGTGACGTTCAGCGGGCCGATAGGTCGTCGGTACGCGCCGGATAGCAGTGCTGGCTTCTTGAACCCCTTGTCCGCGGGTTACAACAACGAGATTCAGGATGTGTTCACAGAATCACTCGATGTCCCTAAGGCCGCAATGGTTGAGACGCTGAAGCGCAAAACGATCAACCCAATTTTCCCGATTTACATCCCCGGAAACCTCCGGGCGGATCTCAGCGGCATCCTAGGAACGTTGATCTTTGGCTATAACGGGATAGATGGCTCGATTGGGATGATCAACCGGAAAGGTCTCACATCTGAGATTGAGTACACGCCAAATTTGCTTGTTGGCGGACCTCTCAGTGAGCCACCAACTTCGGTGCCACCAACTTCGGTGCGCACACGCACTGTGCGCGGGTATACGGCCTCCTCCTACCCTCAATCCACGGGGTTGGCCACTTGGGATATTCAGGATTTCGTTTCGACCAACCCGGTATTTATGGGCCTAGCAAAGGGTTATTCGTTCCCCACAACTGTGGTGCGGCCTTCATTCATCCAGAGGGGTAATGGCCAAATCTGGGGAAGCTTTACGTCCACCGATTTGCTGTCACTCCAAAAATCCAAAACCGGGCTCCTCAACAGGGTGTATGCGATAATGCTGGACGGAAGCTTTAGGGCTGGTTACGGCTTCATCTTGCGAGGGACTACTCCGCCGCTGGCAACCGTGATAGGCAACCTACAGAATGTTTCGGATACAAATACGGAGGTATTCAGGTTGGAGGCTATCGATTGAGGCAGAGGTTCTGCGGAATGTCTTTACCTGTCGCGAGAAACCAACCCCCTCCTTGCGGTACCTCTTGTCGCTCAAATATACGAGCGTCCGTGTATCGCCAGACAGGTCTGGCTACAACTCTCCCATGCGCTCTAGACTAGCCGATCTTCTACCCCTCCTCTCGCCTTGGAGGAGTCGCTCTTCCTGAAAATATTCAGGACTTGATGACTGGAGCTAAAAAATTAACCGTTGTGCTTCTTGCTTACAGATGCAATCCGAAGGAAGCTATCACGCAGCGACCCCCTCCCAGTAATTTGAATTGAGTCCCGCAGAGCAGAAAGCCCACGAATTCACGAATCGAGAGTTAATCTGGCGGCTGCTGCTGATGACATGGCAGTACCGCTGGGGGTGCGTCAAGATTTTGGCGGGCCAACTTGCGCTGCTGGGGTCTGGAATGGCGTCGATTGGTTTGGCGGGGCTTGGGATTGATTCGTTGCGCCACGCTGTCGATCCTTCTGCCCGAGCGCCGGTGTGGTTCACCGTCACTCTGACTGCGCAGTGGTCGTCCTTGCGCCTTCTGGCCGTCTTCGCCGGGGGCATCCTGATCACCGCAGGGGTGCGCTTTCTGCTGGGCTACTTGAGCGGCGTCTGGTTTGGCGAGTTGCTTCAAGGACGACTCGTAGTGGATCTTCGGGCACAGTGCTATGATAAGCTGCAGCGACTTTCCTTCCGGTTCTTTGACTCAAACACCAGTAGTTCACTCATAAACCGCGTAGCTGGTGACATTCAATCGGTCCGCCTCTTCGTCGATGGCGTGCTGCTGCAGATCATCCTGCTGAGCGTGTCAGTCCTTGCATCGCTCGGCTACATGCTGGCGGTTCACGTGAAGCTCACCCTCGCCTGTGTTGGCACGATGCCCCTTGTATGGATCGCTTCTTCTGCCTTTTCAAAAAAAGCACATGCAGGTTACAAGCGCTCCAGTGAACTCAACGACAACCTCGTGCAGCGCCTCGCGGAAAGTATTCGTGGGATCCGCGTGATCAAAGCGTTCGGGCGAGAGCCGGCGGAGATCCAAAAGTTCGAGACGGCCAATGATCAATTACGCAAAGAACAGCACTGGATCTTTAACCGCGTGACCATTTTCGTCCCCCTCATTTTGCTGCTCAGTCAGGCAAATATCATTGTGCTTCTTGCTTATGGCGGCCTTCTCGCGGTGAATGGGGAGATTGGCATCGGCACAGGGCTTGTCGGATTTGCTGCAATCCTTCAACAGTTCGCTGGCCAGATTGCGGGAATTGGAAATATTGCGAATACAACGCAGCAGTGTATCCGTTCCGCCGCACGAGTTTTCGAAATTCTCGACGCACCTGTTCAAATCGAATCCTCCTCCAATGCGCAGCGTTTGCAGAAGATTGCCGGTTCAATTTGCTTTAAAGACGTCAGTTTTGATTACGGCAAGGAACCTGTTTTAAGTAACATCAGCTTCGAAGCAAATCCCGGGGACTGCGTTGCAATTGTTGGACCCATCGGAAGCGGTAAGAGCACGTTGCTGAGTCTGATCCCGCGATTTTATGACCCCGGCTCCGGCACCGTAAGGATCGACGGCATGGATGCGCGTTCATTGGCGCTGGATCAGGTGCGTCAGAGCGTCGGAATGGTTTTTCAGGAAAGCTTTCTCTTCAGCACGACGGTGGCGGCAAACATCGCATTCGGTAAGCCTGCTGCAACGCGTGAGCAAATCGAGCGCGTAGCGAGGATCGCCTCGGCGCACGAGTTCATTGCGGGGCTTCCGCAAGGATACGATACGGTGCTCGGCGAGGCCGGCGTCGGGCTCTCGGGGGGACAGAAGCAGCGGATCGCGATTGCACGGGCTTTGCTGTTGGAGCCCTCCATTTTGCTTTTGGACGACCCTACTGCATCGGTTGATCCGGGCACGGAGCACGAGATCGTCGGGGCAATGGAGGCGGCGATGGCTGGTCGGACAACCTTCATCGTGGCGCATTGCCCGAGCATGTTGAAGCGGGCTACGTTGATTCTCGTGCTGGACAAAGGAAGGATAGTCCAACGCGGCACCCACGAGGAACTTATGAGGCAACCGGGTTACTACCTTGATTCAGCAACAATGCAGGCAGGTGGGGAGGTTGTTTCCGCATGAAATCTTCCGTCGTTCCACTGACATACATCAAACGGGACCCTGAGGACTCGCAGACTCGTCCAGAGCTGGGGGTCTTGGCTTTGCTTCAACGGGTCTTTGAATACGCGAAGCCACACGCAAGAGTCCGAAATCTTCTCTTCGCCCACGTCATTCTCCGCTCCATTTTATTTCCTGCCTGTACTTGGGCGATGGGCGCGGTGGTGAACGGTCCGATTGAACATCGTGATGCCAGGGGAATTATTGAGGGCGCGCTTGGATTTGCTGCCCTCGTTGCATTCACTAACTTCACGTTTCATTATCGTTACAAGTACGCACTGCAACTGGGCGAGGCCGTCATTCATGATCTGAGGGGCGCCGTTTTCCGGCATATTTTACAAATGCCGATGAGCTTTTTCGACGTGACCAAAGTGGGGCGCATCATTGGCCGCGTAACCTCCGACATCGACAGCATACGCACAGGTGTTCAGGACGTTGTGTTTATAGGCATCGTTCAGTTTGGTCAGATGCTCGTAGCGGCTTCCCTCATGATCTACTACGACTGGCTTTTGTTCCTGATGGTTGCCGCGATCGGGCCGATTGTGTGGGTGTTAAACAGGACATTCACCAACCGCGTCGCAGATGCTCAGCGTCGGGCGAGCGAGAGCTTCAGCCGAATCACGGCTACCTTGACCGAAACCGTCAGTGGAGTGAAGGTGACCCAAGGCTTCGGGCGCGAGGAATTGAACGCGGATTATTTCAAGGACTTGGTGGGTGACCAGGCCCGCTACAACATCGTTTCAGCACGTACGTCTGCGGTCTTTCTGCCGCTGCTCGAATTCAAAACCCAGCTTTTCACCGCTCTCATTCTGTTTTTTGGCGGCTGGCGCGTTCTCTCAAGCGGCGCTCCCAACGCGGTCGGGAACATCGTCCAGTTTCTCTTCCTTTCCGCGTTGTTTTTTGAGCCGCTGAAGGCTCTCGGCAACCTTTATGCGTCCGCGCTTTCAGCGATGGTGGGTGCGGAGCGTGTTTTTCGTACTCTAGACACCCCGCCAGCTTGGATGGATGCTGAGGATTGCGTCGATTTGCCACGCCTTGATTCAGAGGCGGCGGCGCCTCAGGGGGCGAAGATTGAGCTGAGAAATCTTGGGTTTGAATACGAAGCAGGCAGGCCCGTGCTGACGGATGTCAATCTAATCGCCATGCCGGGGCAGACGGTTGCACTCGTCGGGCACACCGGAAGCGGCAAGACGACGGTCACCGGTATCGTCTCAAAAATGTACCTACCCACCAGCGGTGAGGTTTTGATCGACGGCATCGACATTTGCAAAATCACTTCCGCCTCGCTTCACTCGCAAATGGGCGTTGTGCACCAGCAGAGTTTCCTTTTCGAAGGGACGGTGATGGATAACATCCGTTTCGCTAACTCCCAGGCCAGTGATGATCAGGTTCTCTCGGTAACCGAGCAGCTTGGGTTTCGCGATCTGATTGAATCATTGCCGGAAGGGTTTCAAACGCAGGTTGGCGAGGGAGGCCAGAATCTTTCTGTTGGGCAGAGGCAGTTAGTGAGCTTCGCGCGCGCGCTTTTGATCAACCCGCGGATTTTGATTCTCGACGAGGCCACCAGCGCGATTGACGCGCTTACCGAGGCACGGATTCAAAATGCGCTCGCGAACCTGCTGAGCGGACGCACTAGTTTCGTGGTGGCCCATCGGCTGAGTACTATCCGGAATGCGGACCAGATCATTGTGCTTCAAGAAGGGCGGATCGTTGAGCGCGGAACCCACGCGGAACTGCTTCGCTTCGGGGGCGTGTATGCCGGGTTGAATGAACACTTCGCTCTCGCTGCCCACTAGCCCACCTGAGACAGCTCCAGCCGGCGCGTCTCAACCATCAACCGCCTGTAAATCATATTTCCGGGCTGCGACAACGACGGGTCCTTCTCTAGGAGCACGAAGGCCGCACCGCGAGCCTGATGCATGAGCTCCGTATCCCGCACCAGATTCCCAATCCGGATCGGCGGGAGGCCGCTTTGCGCCGTGCCGAGCAGATCGCCGGGACCGCGCAGCTCCCAGTCCGCCTCCGCGATTTCGAAGCCGTTGGAGGTATTTTCGAGAATTTTCAGTTTGGTGACTGCATCGGTGTCGGATTGATCCGCAAGCAGAATGCAATAACTCTTGTGAGCGCCTCGTCCGATGCGGCCACGCAGTTGATGCAACTGTGCAAGCCCGAAACGCTCTGCATTTTCAATCAACATCAGGTTTGCATTGGAGACGTCGATCCCCACCTCAATCACCGTTGTCGCGATCAAGGCATGCACTTCGTTTTTGCGAAAGCGTTCCATGATGACGTCTTTTTCCTCCGGCGGTGTTTTTCCATGGAGTAGCGCGCAGGTTTTTTGGCCAAGCAGTGTTTTCCATTTCTCGAACTCTGCGCCTGCAGCTTTCGCCTGCATTTTTTCGGACTCATCAATGAGCGGGTATACAATGTATGCCTGCCTGCCAGCATCGAGCTGCTCACTCAAGAACTTAGCGGCGTCTGGGAGTTTGGATGAATCGCGCAAGGCCGTGACGATTTTTCCACGCCCCTTCGGGAGCTCATCCAGCACCGAGACATCCAAGTCCCCGTAAAGGCTCATGGTGAGTGTGCGCGGGATCGGAGTGGCGGTCATCACGAGCATGTCCGGCAATTGCCCTTGGTCTCGTAGTTTTGCCCGCTGCAGGACGCCAAATTTGTGCTGCTCGTCGATCACCGCAAGGCCGAGGCGAGGGAGTTCCGACTCACCATAAAGCAGTGCATGCGTTCCAATGATGATGTCAGGCTCCTCTTCAAGGGGCCGCGATGGCCGGTTCGGATCGCCTGATACGACTGCTTTTTGCCAAAGGTCCGCGTCGAACAAAGGAAGCGGGCCGCTTTCTTCGCGCCGGTTCCCTGTCCTGAGTGCAACGCGAACTCCCAGTGGTGTGCAGAGACGTTGAAAATTCAAGTAATGCTGCTCGGCGAGGATTTGGGTCGGCGCCATCAAAGCAGCCTGAAAACCTGCTTCCACGGTCAAGAGCATCGCGGAAAGCGCCACGAGTGTTTTACCCGCGCCTACGTCTCCGTGTAGCAGTCTGTTCATTGGGCGTGAGGAAGCCAGATCCGTGCGGATCTCCCCGATTGCGCGCTGTTGCGCGCCAGTCAGGGGAAAGGGGAGTCCCTGGTGCAGTCGATCCATGAGCTGGCCTGGGCCTGCATGAGCAAGCCCAGGTTTCGCCAACTGCTCTGCTCGGCGCATTCCGATACAAAGCTGGATCCCGAAAAATTCGGTGAGCACGAGGTGCTTTCGTGCGCGGGATAATGATTCGAAACTGTCGGGAAAGTGAATTTGTCGCAGTGCGTCAATGCGCGGCAGCGCGTCCAGCGAGTGGGGGATGAGGTTCGGGACCGTTGCAGGATTGATGCGTTTGAGCGTTTCCCAGATCAACCAGCGGATGATTTTCGTTGAAAGCCCCTCGGTTGCGCGGTGAATCGGGGTGATTCTCTGCAAATGAATCGAGGTTTCGTGGTCGTCCTCAAGCACCTCAAACTCCGGCTGATCTAAAATGATCTGCCTTCCGCGGCGCTTTGGCTTACCGAAAACCACGAGCCGCTGCCCTGCGGCAATCACTTTCTCCACCCAATACAGGTTAAACCAGCGCACGATGAGCTGCCCCGCGAGCAAGTGCCCACGCTCTTCCACCAGCGTCGCTTCAAACATCCGTGCCCGTCCGCGCAAGCGCCGGGTCGAGGCGGACTGTACTAGGCCGCACACGCAGACCGGCGTGTCGGATTCACCCTGCGGAAAGTGGTCAAACCGGTTGCGGTCCTCCCACCGGCGCGGAAAGTGCGAGAGCAGGTCGCCTGCGGTATGCAGTCCGAACCGCTCCAGCTGCCGGATCCGTTGAGGCGGAATCCAGCCGAGTCCTTTGAGCGGTGTTTCCCAGTCCATGGCTCACGCTACAAAAGGACTCGCGTCGTGTTGATTCGTCGCATCACCGGACCTTTGCAGGGTCCGCAGGAGACACGTGCGGGGTGGGTGCGTAGGGTGGACGTAGCGAACCGCTATTTGGCGGGCGCTTCGTCGAGCTTGGCTTTTACGGCCGCTTCAATCTCGTTGTAGAGTTCCTCATTGCCCTTGAGGATTTCCTTCGCGGCGTCCCGGCCCTGTGCAAGCTGGGAGCCTTTATAGGAAAGCCATGAGCCGCGTTTCTCGACGATTCCTTTCTCAAGGGCCAAATCCAAGAGCGCGCCCGTGGAAGAAATCCCCTCGTTGTACATGATGTCGAACTCCGCTTCCGTGAAGGGCGGAGCCACCTTGTTTTTTACCATCTTCAATTTGGTGCGGTTGCCGGTGACCGTGCCGTCTGCAACCTTGATGGCCCCGATGCGGCGGATGTCGCATCGAACGCTCGCGTAAAATTTCAGCGCCTTCCCACCAGGGGTGGTTTCCGGGTTCCCGAACATCACCCCGATCTTCT
>JBILKY010000157.1:0-8698 GCA_044376395.1 Chthoniobacteraceae bacterium
AGCGTTTTTGGGACATCTACGAGAGATCGGAGACGTTCCCGGACCCCGTCAACAACCGCTATCGTGTTCGCATCCCCGCCTTGCTTGAGCACTGGGAGGTAAACGGAGCGCTGACCGTCGACGCGGACAACGTTCGCCTGCATTTGCGAGGCATCCTTGGCGGTTCCAACGTCCCCCACCAGAACTGATGAACGTCCAATGGTTTTGAGCGGTAACCGGTTGACATCCTGAACGTCACGAAGCTGGGAGTTTGCATAGACATTGTGCGTGAAGGGACCCACGCGCACATCTCCAGCGGGAAGGATCAGGTTTGAATCGTTCACAGCACGCACCACATCCATTACGGAAAGTTGATGTGATTCGAGCCTCAGCGGGTCGACGTACACCATGATTTGCCGGTACTTCCCCCCAAAAGGCTGCGGGACGGACGCCCCGTCGATGCCGGCAACCTGATTCCGCACTGCGTATTGTCCCGCGTCGCGCAACTGGGTTTCTGTGAGTCCCTCACCCTTCATTGTGATCAGACACACAGGAAGACTAGACGCATCGAACTTCAAAACAACCGGGGGCATTGTGCCGGGGGGAAGCCGGCGCAGGTTTGCCGAGGCTAGATTGGCAATAGTGCTGACCGCCGTATCCGAATTCTGCCCGGGTTTAAAAAAAATTTTTATCAGACTCACCCCGGGAAGAGACCGGCTTTCGATATGATCAATTCCACTGGCAAGCGTAAAAAAACGCTCAAACCGTCCGGTGATGTTGTTCTCAATCTGCTCGGGTGGCATTCCTGAAAAAAACGTCGCAACGACCACGACGGGAATGTCGATCTTTGGAAATAAATCTACAGGCATCCTCAGAAGGCTGGTCACGCCGACGAGGACCGTGAGCAAACATCCGACGATAATAAAATAAGGAAACCGCAGAGAAAACCGTGTCATTATTGAGGCCGAGGTGACGACTCAGAGAGGAAATCGCAAGCGTTCATTGTTGTTTGATTTCAGATGGATGGATTTGGCGGCCGGATCTAATAACGAAGTAACGCTCCTTTGCTTGAAACTGTCGCCAGCCCTTATTCTCCGCAACGTAAACGCATGCTATTTTTTGGAATCATGAGAGCCCGTGGATTTCGTAAACAAATGGGGCGAAACCTTGGGGGCAACACGAACGCGCCCCCTGTTTTCATTTGGTTTTTAACGCCTGGACGATCTTAGTTTCTACCGACTGACCTGATTGCAGTTGGGATCGTGATCCAAGAACCACAAGGTCGTTCTCTCTGATACCTGATACAATCTCTGCTGCCATCGCAGTTTCCAATCCAAGTTTCACAATTCGTTCTTCCAGAACACCCTTGTCCGATACCAAGGTCACCGTCCGGGGCGTACCCCGAGAGAGGGCGGTGAGCGGCACAGTCAGAACATTGTCTCTCTGATCCAGAATTAACCGCACGTTCGCGTACATTCCCGGCAGGAGACTGCCATCGCCGTTTTTCACCTCTGCCTGCGCTTCCATACTGCGCGTTGCCGGGTCAATCTCTCCAGCGACCCGCGAGATGGTCCCCGATAATTCTCTCTCCAAATTTGGAACGTATATAAGAATTGGCGTCCCGACTTTGACGTTTGACACATGGGAGGAGGAGACAGCAAAAGCCAACCGCAGTTTGTCGGTGGCGACAAGCCTCACTAATGGAATGGCCGGAGCGCTAGGCGATAATCCGCCCCGAATTGAATCACCCACATCCGCGAAACGCTTGGTAATGATGCCGTTGAAAGGAGCGGTGATGCGCATCAGTAAGCGCTTCGCCTCCAGGCGGGCAACATCCGACTGCGCGATCAGCACGCTTTGCTCTGCCGCGTGCGCTCCGGCTTCCGCAGCCGCCATGCTTGCCCGTGAGGAGACCTCCGCCGCGTGCGCCTCCTCGACTGCCGCCTCAGCGGTCTGCTCACGCGCTTCTGAAAGATCAATTTCTTGTTGGGCGACAAGACCAGGCTTCACAGCACTCACAGAAAGCAATCTCTGGTATGTTTTGCCTGTTTCCGCATGTGCCACTTCAGCACGCTTTAGCGCCGCTCCGCAGCGCGTGACTTCGGAGGCTGCCTTCTTAATGTCCTCCCCGGCTTTTCTCAAATCGGCGTCGGCTCGGCTCTTGACTGCAAAAGCCCGCTGAACCTCCTCTTCAAACTCGGGTATCTCCGTCTCTGCAATCACCTGTCCCTCGGTCACGCGATCCCCAATATCCACGCCGATTTTCCTTACGAAACCGGCCACTCGCGCATGTAATTCAACATCCTGACTGGGGCGAAATTCTGCATCAAAAACAATCTCCCGCCGCAAACTTTCCCGAGTCACTTGCGCGACGGCAACCACGGGAACCTTGGCTGAACTGTTACCGGAGGGTGAGGTTACCTTTTTTCCCGACCTCCCGCATGAAGTCGCAAGCAGAGCCAGAACGCTGCCTAAAAGTCTGCCATAGATCATTGGAATCCTCTCTCTGAATTAGCACTCTTTTGCGGTTTTAGGACAAGGAAAAATTCTGTCTCGTTTGAAACATTGGAGCCTCATTCTTGCAATTGGAACCGAAGTCGGAAAATCGAAATCGAGCAACCCGTCTTGTGTAACTCTTGTGTAACAAAGGCAGGTCGCATCTTCCGCGAGGTTGAAGTGAACCCAGTGCGGCGCTGTTGTCGAGCCTTACTAGCATGCCGCGGTGGAGCGGCGACAGTGCAGCAAGCTTAGTTCGAAGGCTTGTTTCTCTGCGGTCTCTTGCCGGGCGCGATTGCGCGTTCGGGATCCATTTTGGACAGATCTTCAGCGGTGGGTGTGCCACCAAACTGTGCGTAGTAGCGTTCTTGGAAAGGGTTGATCTTCGGTCCGAGCGCACTTTCGTTGACCATCAGAGGCAGGCACTCGCTCCACCAGCGGTCGAAGACTTGGGAAAGCTCCCGTACGACTTCTGGGTGTGAAGGGGCAACGTTGTTTTTTTGACCGTAATCTTGCGAAAGATCGAATAGCTCCCAATTTGGCTCCGCCCCGCCTGATTCGCTCACAAGCGACCAGCGGGTGTTACGTACCGCGGCCACGCGGTACTTCGCGAGGTTTGGATCCGAGGACTTCGCCCACCTGCCTTGGTGGGTGAACAAGTGACGATCCGGCCACTTCGCCTTCGGATCGTTCAGCAGTGACACCAAGCTTCGACCCTCAACCTGTGATTTCGCCTGCGGGGAGGGCGCGACGCCTGCGAGCTCTGCGATGGTAGGGAAAAAGTCAATATGGGCGCAGAGCGCCTTGCAGTCACCTGGTTCGATTGAACCCGGCCAACGCCAGAACGAACTGGCCCGTGTTCCCCCGAGCCACGCGCTGCCTTTGGAGCCGTGCATTTCCGCGTTGAATACCGGAACTCCCGCGGTGCCTCCGTTGTCGTTCATGAAAATCACCAGCGTTTCCTTTGCAATTCCCCATGCATCGAGCTTCGCGAGGATCCTGCCGACGTTTTGGTCGATGTTGTGGATCATCCCAAAGAAGCTTTCGGTTTCCGGCTTCAAGCCCTTGCCCTCGTAAAGCGCTTTGTCCTCGGGACGCGCGATGTAGGGGCCATGGGGTGCGTTCGATGGGATGTAAGCAAAAAACGGCTTTTTCGTCTTTCGCTGCGTCTCCATCCAATTAGTGGCTTGTTGGTAAAACACATCGGTGCAATATCCAGAAGTCTTCTCAAACTTTCCGTTGTGAAGGATGAAAGGATCGAAGTACTTGTTTGAAGGGGCGTCCCCGCACGAGCCCGGGTAGATCTGACCAATGCCTCCCGCGCCGTGGATGAAAACTTCATCAAAGCCGCGCTTTCCCGGCTGATACTCATCCTCATCCCCAAGGTGCCATTTGCCGAAAACCCCTGTGGTGTATCCCGCAGTTTTGAGTTGCTGCGCGATAGTTGTCGCATTCAGCGTCATCCGCTCTCTTTCGAGAATGGTGTGAGTGATGCCGTTCTTGAACTCATGTCGGCCAGTCATTAGCGCGCTTCGGGTCGGTGAGCACGTTGGGCTCACGTGGAAATCAGAAAAGCTTCTGCTCTCGCCACGGAGCCTGTCCAGATTTGGGGTCTTCAAAACAGGGTTTCCATGGGCGGATATATCCCCGAACCCTTGGTCGTCGGTCAGGATGAAAACAATGTTAGGATGCCTGTCCGGTAAAATGGCAGCGAAGCTGCCGGTGACCATGAAGATTGAGGCGGGGAGTAGGTGCAGGAGGGCTTTCAGCATAAATGATCGCTTTGAGGGTTCGGCCCGCACGAGAATCCGGCGAGGCGGGCCGCCTATCTGGCTTGGGTCAGAAGCCTGTTACCAGCAAAAAGTTCTGAATATTGGGCCGCCTTTCTCCCCAAGGATGCGCGAGGAAGGCACTTGGCATTTTTGGTAAACGCTTTGTGAGACCCTTTCTGGTCTTGCTGTAAACTTATAAAATCACAAAGCGCTTTAAGGTAATGCTGTGAATAAATTTAACCCGCGTTCCAAGCTTAGGAAGAGGTGCTTGAATTTAACTTTGATCAGATTACGCTCTAAAGCTCTATGAAGATGGTGTTCATCCTGCTCGCGTTGATTTGTTCTGCTTGTAAGGACAGAGTAAAAGCAAGACCTGCAGTTGTTCAAGGGGAGCGAACTCCTTTTGAGGGTTTCGTGGTTGATAAAAAGTACGAGAAGAACAAAGGCGACCATGGCTGGGTCTTGAGTTACAAGGACGAGACCAAGGTCACGCAGCACGTCAAGGTGTACGAAAAGTGGGCCAACGATGTGAAGATAGGGGACAAGGTGTTCGGCTATTACGAATTCGGTAAGCCGATTGCGACCAAGTTCGAGACTCCCAAAAGCGATCCCTCCAAGAAACCCTAAGATCGCTTAGGGGTTCGTGAAATCCGTGAGTTTCGTAAGGAGTCTTTCCACAGGGAGGCCGACAACGTTGGACATCAACCCTCGGATTTCTTTGATCATAAATCCATCATCGGATTGGGCTGAGTAAGAACCTGCTTTGTCTAAGGGGTGGATCCGATCAAGGTAGGAGCGCCTTTCTTCCGCAGTGCGCGAGTGAAAGGTGACGTGCGTTGATTCAGTGAACAAAATTTCGCGTTTGGTTGCCGCGTGATGAATGCAGACGCCAGAGAGCACCTCGTGGGTTTGACCGTTTAAAATGCCCAGCATTTCTTCTGCCTCTTCCCAATTCCTTGGTTTGCCAAAAACCCGACCGTCGAACGCTACGACGGTATCAGCGCCCAGCACAATCCGATCCGGCATTCGTGTTGCGACATTCCGGGTCTTGAGCTGCGCGTTTTTTTGGACCAGTTCGACGGGGGAGATCGACCAATCAGAAAGCTCCTCGACCTCAGGAAGGGCAATTTCGAAAGGGACTTCGTGCGCCTTTAAGAGATCACTGCGGCGGGGGGAACTCGACGCAAGAACGACGATGCGTGACGCAGTTCCCATCATTTACGCCTGACTTGACCCGCCTTCAAGCATGTCCAATTGCTGTGCGTACTGCTCCGGCGTCTTCAGGTGGGAGAGATCTGCATTCGAGTCGAGGCGCAGCTTGAAGATCCATCCTTCGCCATGGGGGGCGGTGTTGATGAGCTCGGGCGCACTGGACAGAGCGGTGTTGACTTCCTCAATGGTTCCAGCGGCTGGGCTGTAGATATCGCTCGCAGCCTTTACAGACTCGACCACGCAGATCTGCTGCCCTGCGGAAACGTGGCTTCCAACCGCAGGCAATTCGACGTAGACCACGTCGGTCAGTTCGTGTTGCGCATGGTCTGTGATGCCTACGACAGCGAAATCGCCATCGCGGCGGAGCCATTCGTGGGAAGTCGCGTATAGGGAGTCTGCAGGGACGTTCATGAGTTTTGATGGAAACGGCGAGCGCCTAGGTCGAGGGTTTAGGTCGAGCACTTGAGCGCTTAGGCTGATGGTTTACTTTTGAGAATTGAGCGCGGAGAAACGGTCGCCGGGAAGTGCTTTCCTCGAATGTCGACGGATACCTTCTGGCCGGTGACCGCCAATGCTGCCGGAAGGTAGGCAAGCGCAATGCCGAGTCCGAATGTGGGGGAGAGAGAACCGCTGCATGTTTCACCGACGCGCTCCCCGTTGACTAAAACCGGATAATGCGCCCGCGGTGGCGGGGTTGCTCCGTCCATCCTGATCCCCACGAGCTTTGTGCGGATCCCGGACTCTTTCTGCGCGAGAAGAGCCTGTCGGCCGGTGAAAGGCCCCTTATCCAGACTCACAAAAATTCCAAGTCCTGCCTCGAGCGGGGTGCGCTCTGGGGAAAGATCCGAACCGTTGAGGGGAAACCCCGCCTCAAGCCGGAGTGTATCGCGCGCCCCGAGTCCGCACGGCACGATTCCCGTGCTGCGTCCCGCGTTCATGATTTGATCCCACCAAAAAACCGCGCTCTGTGACGGACAAAAGCATTCGAAACCGTCCTCCCCCGTGTACCCAGTCCTTGCGACTAGCAGCGGACCGCTGGCGACTGGCACGGAGACGATGGTGTTGCGCGTGGGCAGGGGTGACAATGGCGATGCCTTCTCACTTGAGTTTTGCTGTGGAAACAAATTTCCGAGAATCTCGGCGCTACGCGGCCCCTGCAGCGCCAATCCAGCCCAAAGATTACTTTGGTTTTGTACTTCCAAGGCTGGCTCAAAGCCGCAGGCGAACGAATCAATCCACGTGAAATCCTCCTCAATGCGTGACGCGTTTACAATCAGCAGGTAACTGTCCCGCTCATGCCGATAGCAGAGGAGATCGTCCAACACGCCGCCATTTTCGTTCAGCATCAGCGTGTACTGACCGCCTCCGATCGCGAGTTTGGAAACGTCGTTGGTTAGCAACCTGTTTAAGAACTGTTCCGCGCCCGGACCGGATACAAAAACTTCACCCATGTGGGAGATGTCAAACAGCCCAGCCGCCTCCCTTACTGCTTTGTGCTCCTGAAGAATTCCCTGGTATTGGACGGGCATGTGCCAACCACCGAATTCCATCATTCGAGCCCCGAGAGATTCATGGGTTGCTGCGAGTGGCGTGCGCTTTAAGGAGGAGCTCATTCGAGTGATGGACTTGGCGTCTTCGACATTCGCCGAACTTGAACTTCTTGTAAATCTTAAGTCTGTTCGGGGGATCTTGACGGCGCGGTGGATTGCCTTTTTATTGAGCCTTCGACTTCAGCCACTAACCCACCCCATGCTAAGCGTCAGGCGTCTTCTCAGTCCTCTGTTTCTGGTTTTTACCGCGATGGCACTTTTCACGGGCTGTCAGAGCATGGATCCCAGACTTCGGCGGGACACGGTGTATCTGGGTGGATTTTCGGCTCGGGACGATGCCCGCGGCAATTTTGACAATTACAGTTACTGGGATGGAGACGGTAAGTCAGGGCCGCGGAACATTGTGATACGACTCAGCGAGCAGCGGGCGTATTTCTACATCGGCGGCGAGTTGGCCGGGGTGGCGACCATTTCAACCGGCCGCGAGGGCTTCGGGACGCCGCCCGGCTCATTCAAAATCCAGCAGAAGGATAAGAATTACGCCTCCGGCAAATATGGGGACTACGTGGACTTGCAGGGACGCATCATCCAGAAGGACATTGACCGCACCAAGGATCCTATGCCACAGGGGGCCCGTTTTGACGGTGCGAAGATGCCGTATTTTATGAGAATTAAAGACGGTATTGGAATGCACGAGGGCTTCTTGCCGGGATACGCCGCCTCGCACGGCTGCATTCGGATGCCGCGTTTCATGGCCGAGGCCTTCTTTCGACACGTTGAGGTTGGAACACCGGTTGTGATCGAGCACTAGAGCGCGCTTCGAGAGCGTTCTCGGTGTGGGGCGGTCTTGGCCTTTGCTTGGTGAGTCTGCCGCGCGTGGAATCGCGTCGGGAAAAATTTGGCATCAGTCTGGGGAAGACCCCTTCCCGAGGATAGCCCTCATACTGTAATATCGCCAGTCTATGTCTAAAACAGAGAAACACGAATTCCAGGCTGAGATCGCGCAACTTCTAGAGATCGTCATCCATTCCCTCTACACGGACAAAGAAATATTTGTTCGTGAGCTCATTTCGAACGCTGCGGATGCTAACGAAAAGCTTCAGTTTTTGCAGCAGACCGCGGGCACGTCGATTGTGGACCCGCAAAAGGCGTTGGGAATCAGTGTGACGACCGACGATGCTGCGAACACCATCACCATCACAGACACGGGTATTGGGATGACCCAGACCGAATTGGTGGAGAATCTGGGAACAATCGCGCATTCCGGTTCGAAAGCGTTCCTGGAGCAGATGAAGAAGCATCAAGGTGACGCGCATTTAATCGGACAGTTCGGCGTTGGGTTTTATTCCGCGTTCATGGTTGCCAGTCAGGTCACTGTTTACACGCGCTCCTACCGACCCGATGAGCAGGGGTGGATTTGGAAAAGCGACGGCAAAACGGGATATGAACTTGAAGCCGCACCGGACCTCGAGCGCGGCACGAGGATCGTCCTTCAGTTGTCTGAGGATGAAAAAGATTTCTCAAACGGATACAAAATCGAGCAGATCATCAAACGCTACTCGAATTTTGTCTCGTTCCCGATCGAGTTGAACGGAAAGGTGGTCAACACGATACAGCCACTCTGGACCAAAAATCGTTCGGAAATCAGCAGCGACGATTACGATGAGTTTTACAAGTACATCGCGCACG
>JBILKY010000443.1:0-2672 GCA_044376395.1 Chthoniobacteraceae bacterium
CTGTACACTCTTGCACGCCCCCTGACTCTGCGGGACCGGAACATTAAGCAGGTTGAATTTGCGCGTGGCTCCGGCGTTCAGACGAAGCGGATTTACGTTTACGACGGTTCGCCCTCGGTGTTTGCAGGGCAGTTGATTATCGACCGCGATTGGGGAAGCCGCGGGCACACTAAGATCGAGTCGCTTTTGGAGTTTTCAAACAATGAAGCTTCGAAGCTCGGTTTTCCAATGCCGGGTGGAAAGATTCGGGTTTACCGAAAAGATGGCGAACAGTTGGAGTTTTTGGGTGAGGACCGAATCAGTCACACGCCACGGAATGAAACCGTGAGAATGCGTCTTGGGAGTGCCTTCGACTTGCTTGGCGAGCGGGTGCGGACGGAGTTCAATGTGGATCAGGCGCGTCGAATCATGGATGAGGCGTTTGAGGTGCGTCTCAAAAACCGGACTCATCTTCCTGTCGAAATTCGCGTGGTGGAGCACCTTTCCCGCCACTCTGCATGGACGTTGACTCGCAAAAGTGCCGAGTTTCGTAAAAAAGACAGCCACACCATCGAGTTTGACGTTCCTGTAGCCGCGGATTCCGAAATCACCCTCACCTACGGTGTCAGGTACACCTGGTAGTGCATCCTTCTCGGCTTGAGTTCTGGAGCTGTAACTATCAACGGTGAAGCGGCTTTTGACTTGATGTATTGGGGTCTTTGATGCATTCCGTTGAAATGTCGCCGCGGTTCTTCATCTGTCTGATGATGCTGAGGGTCGCGAGCGCCGCGGCTGAACTTGCCGTGGGCGGCACTACGAGCTCATCGCTGGAACCCGCGCGCAAGACGCTCAAAGCTGCGTCAACCTCGGATGCACACGGACAGATGACTGTCATCGATAGCGAGGTGCCTCAAAAAGGGGAGGCACTCAAGGAGATATCGGACTTTTCGAGGAGAACCTCCGTGTTGCGGGCCGCTGTTGAGATCCGCGACCATGTGTTGGCGTGCTTGTCTCAGGCGAAGGTGTCTTATCCGCGCGCTCGGCCGGTGCAGATTTTTTTGTATCCCGAACGGACGCCTGGAAATGTAGGCGTTGAAACCGTGGAGGCGCCTGATGGTTTGGTCTTCAGGTTGATGGTTTCTGCGCGGGAGGACGTTGACGGAGAGCCTTTCGTTCGGGCCATTGTGAAAATTGTTTTGAGGGAGATTGGAATGCGCCCGGATGCCAGTTTGGATTCAATTCCGGAGCGGGTGCGGTTGCCTCGCTGGTTGGTGGACGGTCTGATGCACGCTTGGATTCAGCCAAACGCGCTGGCCTCTCTGGATGAACTCAGATTGTTGTTCGCAAAGCAGGAGACGCCGTCTTTGGACAGTTTTCTGCTTCGCGAAGAAGACGTGGGAGGACCATCGTCAGCCTTGGAATTATCGATTGGCCGTTGCTTGATTTCGATGCTTTCGAACCGAGCGGACACCTCGAGCGGCTTCTTTGATTTACTGCATGGCGACCCACTCACCGCTCCCTTTGTAGCGCTTTCACGTTGCTTTCCCTCTCTTGGAGGCACGGAGCCGGAGATTCAAAAGGCCTGGGCATTGCAAATGGCGTCGTCCGCGACGCAGCGCTCACACATCACCATGACGGGGGAGGAGTCTGAGGGCGCCATTCAGCGGCTTGTGGAAATCGATGTGATCAGTTCCTCTACGCTCAAACGGGTGTGCTATCCGATGGAGAGCTTTGATGAGTATCTAAGGCTGCCGGGAATGAGATCAGTGCTTCAAGTGAGGCAGGCGGAGTTTTTGGCGCTCGGCACCAAAGTTCACTTTTTGTACTCGGAGGTGGTCGCTCTGTATGCGTCGCTTTGTGGCGATTTGATGCAGGGACGGCTGGCAGGTTTGCCGGTTCGCTTCAGGCAGGCGCGATTGGAGAGGGAGAGTATTGCCGCGCGGCTTTCACGAGTCCGCGATTTTATGAACTGGTATGAGGCGTCGCCGGCGGCGGGAAGTTCCGCAGCTGAGTTCAAAGAATTCTACCGGTTGCTTGACGAGGGGGAAAAGGCAAGGGCGCCAATTAGCGCTGCTCTCGATGCACTGGAATCGAAGTCGCGAAAGGCCGAGGAAGAGGCCGATCTCGGTCGAGTGCTTGATGAGTCCAAAGGCAGGAAGAAGAACTGACGTGTTCGCCCGCCGCTCTTTTTTGTACTGCGCGAATCCCGCGCGAATCCCGCGCCGATCAGGGCTGGGGTGCAGACGAATTGCCACCGGCCTTTATCGAGGTCGCAACTTGCATCGCTGAGGCGATCAGTCCAGCGACTTGATTCATGTCGGAGGGCAACACCAACGTGGTCTTCGACTTGTCAGCAACCCGCGAATAGGCTTCCACGGCTTTTTCCGCGACCTTCAGCTGGACGGCGTCCGCCCCTCCCGGTTGGCGGATGGCTTGGGCGACCCGTTCTATGGCCTCTGCGCTCGCCGCCGCAACAGCTTTAATGGATGCCGCCTCTGCCTCCGCTTGATTAATAACGGCCTGCTTCTCCCCCTCGGATCGCGCGATCGAAGCCTCGCGCTCCCCGGTGGCGATGTTGATTTGTTCCTGACGGCGACCCTCGGATGCCGCGATGAGTGCACGCTTCTCGCGCTCCGCGGTGATCTGCTGTTGCATGGCATGCAGAATCTCCTTGGGCGGCGTGAGATCCTTGA
>JBILKY010000442.1:0-2672 GCA_044376395.1 Chthoniobacteraceae bacterium
TGGCCGGCGGCGCCGCCTTTGGTTTCCCGGCAGTGACCTCCGCCAAATCACCCAACTCCAAGCTGAATGTCGCCTGCATTGCAGTCGGAGGACGCGGTGGCTCGCACGTCGGCGAGGTGAAAAAGATGGCCGACCTCACGCACATGGTCGCGATGTGTGATGTGAACTCCAAAAATCTCGAGCGCGCCGCCGCCCAATTCCCAGGCGTGCGCACCTACAAGGATTTCCGCGAGCTTCACACCAAGATGGACGACATCGATGCCGTGTTCATCGCGACGACAGAGCACACGCACGCTTTTGCAATCATTCCGGCACTTCGCGCAGGCAAACATGTGTACTGTGAAAAACCACTGACGCGCGATGTGCACGAGTGCCGTCTGGTGATGGAGGAGGCCAGGAAGGCGAACGTGGTCACGCAGATGGGAACACAGATGCATTCCGCCCCCACTTACCATCGCACGGTGGAACTCATTCAGAGTGGCGTCATCGGCCAGATCAAGGAGGTGCACACTTGGGTGTCAAGGTCGTGGGGCATGCAGTCCAGGGCGGAGGCCGAAGCCAACGCGGATCTTTTCGCCAAGGGTGGTGTGCTCGATTACATCGACAAAATGCCGTCTGAAGCGATGCCTGTGCCAGCCGAGTTGGATTGGGATTTGTGGATCGGTCCGGCCCAAATGCGTCCCTATCACGAGATCTACTTTCCCGGACCCCGTTGGTATCGCTACTGGAACTTTGCGAATGGAACCATGAGCGATCTGGGCAGCCATTCCAACGACCTGCCGTTCTGGGCGCTCAAGCTCGACCACCCTCTCACTGTCGAGGGACACGGGCCCGCACCGCACCCGGAAATCGCGCCTGCGAACATGAGCGCGACTTGGACCTACGGACAGCGGGGCGATCTCGCGCCGCTCACGCACCATTGGTACCAGGGCACCAGTAAGCCGAAGATCTGGACTGAGGGAAAAATCCCGCAGTGGAAGGACGGGTCCCTCTTCATTGGCGAACGCGGTATGGTTCTTGCGAACTACGGAGGACACTTGCTCCTGCTCGACGACAAGGTGCAGGAGTTCAAACGACCGGCAAAAACCATCGAAGACGGCCCGAGCCACCAGCAGCAGTTTATCGAGTGCGCGCGTGCAGGAAAAAAAGCGCCATGCGACTTCAGCTACTCGGGTCTTCTTACAGTCGCTAATCATCTTGGAGGTGTTGCCTATCGGACGGGTAAGCCGTTCAAGTGGGACCATCTCAGTGGCAAAACTGACAACGATGCCGCCAACAGACTGCTGCAGCGCGAGTACCGCGCTGGATGGAAGCTTGTGTAGCCAGACGCCGTCAGAATATCCACCGCGCGTCTGACCTTGCGCGGACATGGCTTTGGTGCGCCTTTGTGCGAAATGCCTGCACCAGCAGGGTTGCTTAGGATACCTGCCGGCGCGCAGCGCGCGGACAGACCCGTCGAAATCTTTGAGGTACGATCAAACTAACGCGCGATTCTCGAAACTGACGGCTCGACCTCAAGCCATGAAACATAGCAGCACTGCGATCCAGAAAAGAAGTCCCATCAGCGAGCTCAAATTCATGAGCTCGGGCAGGCGGGGTCTCGGGTTGCTTCTCCAAAATCGTAACGAGGGCTTTCGACGGCCGAGCGTGAACACAAATCGGAGCACCTCGCCTGTGCATACCAGGAGTACTTCGATGAAAAGTGTGGAGAGCAAATCCAGTGCGAATTCGATCATGAGAAATGCGCGGCAGCCCTACGCAGCGTGGACCCCCTTTCAAACACAGTCAACCGTGCGTGTAGCGCGTCCCGCGGCTGGTCTGCGGTGCGACTCGAATCACGCGGAAGCGCGGCGATTGGGTGCTCTGGCCATGCCCTACTCTAAAAAATATGCTAACAAAATCCTCGGGCTCGCATAGTTCCTCTGGACAGTCTGCTCGCATCCATTCTACCACCTTCAATCCCCTCAGAATCGTGAAACCAAAGTTCCCTGTTTTTTCTAGCGCCCGGACATCCAAGCCCCTCCTCAAGGCATTTCACGTTCTGGCGGCATTCTTTTTGATTGCGCAGCTAGCGTGCGCGAATCCCGTCGTGTTCGAGCCCGCGGCAAACGCGAACCGCAAGAAACTCGTGCTTGTCGCGAGTGACCATGAATACCGCTCGGAGGAAACCATCCCCGCCCTCGCGAGAATCTTATCTCAACATCACGGATTCCATTGCACCGTTCTGTTCGGGTTGGACAAAAACGGCGACATAGAAGCGGGTGCTTCGAACATTCCTGGACTGGAGTGTTTGCAGAATGCGGATGGGCTGGTGATTTTCACGCGCTTTCTCGCTCTGCCGCCGGAGCAGATGCAGCACATCGACGCCTACTTGAAACGGGGCGGGCCTGTCATGGGGTTGCGCACAGCAACGCACGCCTTCAACTACCCAAAGCCCGGAGACCCGTACTACAAGTATCATTACAAGTACGATGGCACGGAGTACTCGCGTGGCTTCGGCCATCAAGTCCTCGGCCAGACGTGGGTCGGGCACTACGGAAAGAATCACCAGCAGAGCACGAGAATCACTCCCATCGAAAGCCAGCGGGCGCACCCCATCTTGCTCGGCGTCAGCGACGTTCACATCCAGGCCGGCGGTTATACGGCGGAACCCGCCGAGGACTGGAACGTCC
>JBILKY010000444.1:0-2670 GCA_044376395.1 Chthoniobacteraceae bacterium
GGTTTCATACGTCAGCCATCCGCGCGCCCCGAACTTCCAAGCCAGCCAACCAAAGCTTCTCGCACTGACCGCAGGATAGTCGATGAAAGTCCGGTAATTGTCACAAAAGGTCACCACCTCCCCGAAGTTCCTTGCGCGTTCTCGCGCCTCGGCGGCGTGATCGAGGTTCCGCAGGCACCAATGATCAATGAAGCCGTTCAAATCCGGATGCGGGTCTGCTGTGGCGAAAGTACGCAGGCCTGGCGCCGCCTTTCGTAGAAACTGCACAAAATTACGAATCACTCGGTAATTGTTGGCTGGGATATCCTGCTCACGGTCGCTGGTATGATACGTGTAAGGCTCATCCATGGTTGCGACAAAAAAACGATCCACCCAACCGCGCCGCTCTAGGAGCGCGTGCATGTGTTTTAAATATGCCCCGAACCGCGCTTCGAAATCCGGATGAATATCACCGTTTTCTTCGCAAATCTGAGCACCGAACCATCGCTGCTTGGTCACTGCGGGAAAGTGCCACAGGAAGTATAATCCCTGCATCTCGCCCGTTTTAAACATGCTCCACACGGGTAGAAAAAGATGGGCCGTGCTTCCTTTCTCAAACAATGCCGCGGCGCTTTTTTCCCACTCCAGCGAATCTACCGTCAGCTCGCCTTCCTTGGAGATCCGCACCACCGGCGATGGCAACGGATCTGGCGTTTGGAAGTGTGCCGAAAAATCCGCGTGAATTCCGTCCACCAAGGATTTCGTTTGGAGCCATTCTGGAAGGCGTTTGGTTGACAGCACACAGGTGTTTAAGAGCGGCGAAACCTCGGGCAACGCGAACGCGCGCACGATTAATTCCAGCGGTAGCAACTCTTCACACGGTTTGTCTACCGGCATCCACGCTTCGCGGGTGTGCGAAACCCGAAGCGCCCCCCTGTAGGTTCCCGGACGTGCATCTCGCGGCACAGTCACAGTCACTAAAAACTGTAGATTTCGATTTGGGCGTGCGTCACCGGGGCCGTTAAGGAGCGGATCGGGATATTCACCCGCTCCAGTTTCATAGGGCATGTCCGCCTTCATCCTCGTGCCACTAGGCTCGTCCACATAGACATAAGCCATCCGTTTGAAGCGCACCGCTGCGGAACTCAACGCCGCACCATCCTCAGAGGTCAAATCGGAGCAAGACACTGAAACGTTCCGCAACGGGACTTCGCTCCGGACTACAATCACAAAAGGCTCCGCCTCTCCTCTGGCCGCCTGAATACTCACCGATTCGCTGCGCTTTTCGGTGTTCAACCGGTCCGCTGCCCTGAGTTTCTCCACTGGATACAACACCCACAAGCGACGACGCCATCCCTCCACCATCAAGCTGGCAGCCGCATTCGCATGCACACTTGACTGATGCCGGTCCCCCGCGACTTGCCGTTCCGGTCTTCCCGTGCCGCCAAGTTCATCGATTGCACGTAGCGAAATCGGCGCGAGCATTAAGATAGATGAACAGTAAACCAGACCTGAGTGCGCTGCTCTGCAAACTGCCCTCCGCGTGAAAATTCTCCCTTCTGAATTTATGCAACCCATAGAGTTCAACGTTCCTGATTGAGGATTTCTGTCGCTACCGACACCATCTGCTCGTTGCACGCACGCTTCTCGGTTCCAGTCCAAAGCCCATCGGCCGGTTCAACCTGCAGGCCGTTAAAAAGCACAACAGAGGAGTCGGGTGCTAGGCTTTTGCCGCGCGCAGCCGTTGTGATGCTTTTTGCGCTACAACCGTGGCGGATTGAAAGGCGAGTTGTCATGCATTACAAAACAGCGGTTACCTATCTCCGGAGATCGAGCAGTTTCCCCTTATTGCTCCCCCTTCCAATCCGGGTTCGGCAGCGCCTCCCAAATGCGCAGGTTCCTGAAGCTCGCATCCGTTCCAACCCCAAGCATGACGCTGCACTTCGGTGCGCTCAAAAGCGGGGCGTTAAGTTTCACCGTCTTGCCCGCAACCGTTCCCACTGCCTCGCTACCCTTCAGCTCAAGAACCACCGTGTACCAATCGTTCAATTGAATGGAGTGCGGCATGGATACCTGAGGATCCTTTTCCCGCTGTTTGCTCACGGGATTGATGCGCTCAGCCGAATACGGAACAAGGTTGAGTCCACCCTGTCCCAAAAAGAGACCGCAAACGTAGTCTTTTTCATCCGTAGCTTTCACAAAAACCGAGCGGTATTTGCGCCCCTCAGCTGGCACATCATTGAGGCGGATTTCAATTTGGATGATCGCATCCTGAAATCTGATTCCGTACGACGCGGTTGCGGGATGGTTTGCACCCCGGGATTCTATCCCGTGAAAAGCGTTATCAGCGGCCTCCCAGCGCCCGCCTCTGCCTCCATCGGGCTCCGCATTGAAACGCCATCCAGTGAATCCGCTTGCGAAAGTACGCACCTTATCGGTGGTGCGCTCCGGCAGATGTGCGAGGGAATCACTGTAGAGCTCCTTACCCCGGATGGTCATAAAAGTTTTTGGAAGCTCGCCTGAGTCCGCAAACGATGAACCCGCTGAGATCAAGACGCTGAGTACTGTAAGGAGTCTGTTCATGGGGGAAGACGCGAGAGTTGGGATGGCAGAAAATTTAAATCGAAAGGCAAGGAACGAACGGAAGGCAGAACCGCGCATCACACCCGCATGAGTGCGCCTACGATGCGA
>JBILKY010000018.1:0-24366 GCA_044376395.1 Chthoniobacteraceae bacterium
AGTCACGCCTCCTGTGACTAAGCCTCCGGTAGTGACGCCTCCTGTGTCGAGGCCCGACCCGACCCGACCTCCGGCAGTCACGCCTCCTGTGACTAAGCTTCCGGTAGTGACGCCTCCTGTGTCTAGGCCCGACCCGACCCGACCTCCGGCAGTCACGCCTCCTGTGACTAAGCTTCCGGTGACTAAGCTTCCTGTGACAAACGTTCCTGCAAACCGATAGGGATACTTCCTTGGATAAACCCGTTCCCATCTACTGGGAACGGGTTTTTTCGCACGCACCGCGGTGGTACTGCGCATACGAGTTGCGGGAAAAGGATCCCGCAACAAAGTTTCTGTAATTTGGGCAAAGGGCGGTGCGGGCGGTCAGGCAGCGAGGAGTAGGAAATTGGGATGCATGTTGAGGTAGATTCTTCCGGTCTCCCGAGATTCGCTTTTTTCTTCAAGGCGAGCGGTGATGAGACGCAAAAGGGAATAGACTTTTGGGAAGATACGGACGGTACATGTTCTGCGTTTGAGTCCTTGATTGATGCGCCCAATAGTTTTGGTCGTGCGCGTTTTGATCCAGTTTGACGTTGGCAGATTAAAAACACTAAGCACCTCGGGTAGAATTGTGCCCAATCATGCCGTGAGGTCAGGTGCGTTCGTGGAAAAGGACTCCGCCATACGCGTCAACAGCGAGGAAACAAATTGCCTGTCCCCTGACCTCTTCTGCGGCGCGCGCGGCCTCGCGCTCTGGGGCTCCGAGCCCAAGCGTCAGGGCTAATACTACCACACGCTCCCCGTCTTCATGAGCAGCATCGGCCGCATCTCGGACCTCTCCGCCAAGATCGCCGCTGCCAAACTCATGCCTGACGAGCCAGCGCACGTCCTCTGGAAAGCCAAACGTCCACTCATCCGCCGGATTCGCGTCGGCGCCGATGAATGGATCATCCTCGCCGTGAACCCCTGACAAGCCGAAGACGCCACTTCCACCGTGGAGCTGCCATTGGAGAAGGGCCACATCACGGTCGAACTGCGCGGACGCCACAGCGAGATTTTTCACTGCATGGGTGAGAGCGTAAAGCGGCTGTGAAACGTGGGATTTACCCCCCGTCCTGAATCAGCACCTCGCCAACACGATGACAACGTCTATGAAACGCCCCCTCATCCTCGCCACCGCCGCCGTCATCGGCTTCGATCACCTGCGCTTCACCTACGCCGTCGCAGGTGAGAACATGCGGCTCAGCAATGTCACCAAACCCGGCGTCCGCGTGGTGAAGGAGATACTGGTTTCTTGACGAGTTTATCAGCTCAACGGCCGGTCGCATTTCACACAGCCTTTGTCGTCACACTGGCGGAATACCTCTCGTAACATTCACCCTCATGAAAACCATCCAAGCGGACGTCCTCGATTGCGGCGGCCGCGCGGGCATTGCATCGCCGCTTTCGTCGGCATCGCTCAAGCGTCGCACGTTTCTTGGTCGGGTCAGCTTTGGCCTCGGGAGTGCGGCGCTGGCTTCGCTGCTGAATCCCCGTGCCTTTGCCGCGAATGCATCTCAGGCACCGCACTATGCGCCGAAAGCAAAGCGGATCATCTGGCTGACGCAGAGCGGGGCTCCGTCACAGCTTGATCTCTTCGATTACAAGCCGGGACTCGCGGGCATGTTTGACAAAGACCTGCCAGCCTCGGTGCGGGGCGAGCAGCGGCTTACGGGGATGACTTCAGGGCAGAAACGATTTCCCATCGCGCCGAGTGCGTTCAAGTTTGCGCAGCATGGGAAGAGCGGAATGTGGCTGAGCGAGTTGTTGCCTCATACCTCCAAGCTGTCGGATGAACTTTGTCTGATCCGCTCCATGCACACAGAAGCGATCAATCATGATCCGGCCATGACTCTGCTGCAGACGGGTCATCAAATCGGTGGTCGGCCTTCGTTTGGTTCCTGGGTGTCCTACGGGTTGGGCGCGGAGAATGAAAATCTGCCCACGTTTATCGCGCTGGTGTCGAAGCCTTCGGGCGATGTGAACTCCCAGCCGCTGCATGAGCGCATGTGGGGTGCGGGATTTCTGCCAGCCAAGTATCAAGGCGTGCGCTTCTCGCCTTCGAAGGAACCGGTGCTTTATCTTGGCAATCCGCCTGGCATCACGCGGGAACGTCGAAGAGCCATGCTGGATGATCTCGGTGCCTTGAATCGTCTCACGCTCGCCGAGTATCAGGACCCGGAGACGCAAAACCGTATCGATCAGTTTGAGATGGCCTACCGCATGCAGGCTGCGGTGCCGGAGTTGGCGGACATTTCCCAGGAACCTGCCCAGGTGTTTGATCTTTACGGCCCGGAGTCGCGCAAGCCTGGCAGCTATGCGGCGAATTGTCTGATGGCACGTCGGCTCGCAGAGAGAGGTGTGCGTTTCATCCAGCTCTATCACCGGGGTTGGGATCAACATGGCAATCTGCCACGCGACATCCGCAGCCAGTGCTACGATACCGACCAGCCGACGGCAGCCCTGCTCACCGATTTGAAGCAGCGAGGGCTTTTGGAGGATACGCTGGTCATCTGGGGCGGCGAGTTTGGCCGCACGACCTATTCTCAAGGCGTGCTCACGCAATCCAACTATGGCCGCGATCATCATCCGCGTTGTTTTTCCGTCTGGATGGCCGGGGCCGGAGTGAAAGCCGGTCATGTGCATGGAGAGACGGATGACTTCAGCTACAATATCGTGCGCGATCCGGTTCACATTCATGATCTGAATGCCACGGCGCTGCATCTGCTGGGCATGGATCACACGCGACTGACCTATCGGCACCAAGGCCGCGATTACCGCCTCACGGATGTGCATGGCGAACTCATCCAGGAGGTGCTGACATGAAAACCAAAGTGGCTTCGGCTTTCGCCGAATCAGTTGGGGGAGCTGCGGCCAAAGCTGCAGCCACTTTCCTGGCGCTCACCACCACCGCGCTGGCCGATATCTCCTACAATCGCGACATCCGCCCGATCCTGTCCGACAACTGCTTCGCGTGTCATGGTTTTGACCCGAAGAATCGCAAGGCGGACCTGCGACTCGACACGTTTGAAGGGGCCACGGCCGATGGCGGCATCGTGCCTGGCGATCCCGCCAAATCGGAGATTTGGAATCGCATCCTCAGCGAAGATGCTGACGAGGTCATGCCTCCTCCGAAGACGCACAAGAAGCTCACAGATGCGCAGAAAGACCTCATCAAGCGCTGGATCGAAGGCGGTGCGAAATATCAAAAGCATTGGGCTTTTGAGCCGATCGCTCCGGTGCCGGTGCCGTCGGTGAAACAAAAGGATTGGCCGCGCAATGAGCTGGATCGCTTCATTCTCGCCAGACTTGAAGAAGAGGGACTTCGCCCGTCACCCGAGGCGAACAAGCAAACCCTCATCCGGCGTTGGAGCCTGGATTTGACCGGCCTGCCGCCCACACCCGATCTTGCGCCGCTGAGCGAGGATCAGATCATCGAGCGACTGCTCAAATCGCCGCACTATGGCGAACGCATGGCGCTCGAGTGGCTTGATGCCGCCCGTTACGCGGACACCAATGGTTACCAGGTGGATCGGGATCGTGAAATGTGGCCCTGGCGCGATTGGGTGATCGCTGCGTTCAACGCGAACATGCCCTTTGATCAATTCACCATCGAGCAGCTCGCGGGTGATCTTTTGCCGAATCCCACGCTTCAGCAGCGGCTGGCCACAGGCTTCAATCGCAACCACATGATCAATGAGGAAGGCGGCATCATTGCCGAGGAGTTCCTCGCCGAATACACCGCCGACCGCGTCGAGACCACCGCAGCGGTCTGGCTCGGCCAGACCTTCAACTGCTGCCGCTGCCACGATCACAAATACGATCCCTTCACGGCGAAGGATTTCTATTCGCTGAAGGCCTTCTTTCACAACGTCCCCGAGCAGGGAATCGGCCAGCGAAAGGCCAAGCCAAATGCCAGCGCACCGCCCATTCTGACTTTGCCAACGCCCGAGTTGGACGCCAAAAAGAGCGCCATTGAGGCCCGGCAGCAGGCGTTGCGTGAGCGACGGTCGGAATGGATCGCGAAGCCCCAGAAGGGCTTTGATTCCTGGCTTCAGCGCCTCGCCAGCAGTCGGACTCGGTGGAAGCGCATCCCCTTTACCTCCGTCACCAGCGAGGGATTGCCCAGCGAGATCGAGAGCGGTGCGGTTCGAGCAGGCATTCAGATTGGCGACAACTTTTGGAAGTTTCATGCGAGCAGCGTCCCGCTTGGCGAAAAAATCAGCGCCATCCGACTCGTTGGTGAAGGCATTGGTGAAGAAGCGAACTTTCGCGCCAACCAGATCGCTCTTTTCACCCTGGTGAATGAAAAGAAGACACCCGTGGAGCTGCGGGCTGCGATGGATGATGATTCGATGGCTGAGTCGATTCTTCAGCCTTTTTTGAAATCGGAAAACCGTCAGCCCTACAATCTACGCCTCAAGCCGGATGCTCCTCAAAGCGCGGTCTTTCGGCTGCTCTCGCCGCTCCAAACAGACCAACCATCGCCCTTGCTCCTCACTGTCGGAGCGAGAGGGAACACGGGTTCCGTTCGCTGGCATTTGGAGGTTAGCGAGGATGACGCTGATTTGCTGGTGCCTGCGCAGGTCCGCTCTCTGGCTACCAAGCCGGCGGATCAACGAACAGCGTCGGAACTGGATCAGTTGGAGGCCGCCTATGCCGCGACCCTCCCCGAAATCCGCGCACTCGACGATGCTCTGCTCGATCTTCAGCAGCAGTTGGGCGAACTCGAGCTCGAATACCCGGCCAGCATGATCATGGCGGAGATGGAGAAGCCGCGCGACACCTTCATTCTCGTGCGCGGTGCTTATGACAAAAAGGGCGAGAAAGTCACCGCAGCCACCCCCGCCGTGCTACCTGCCATGCCGGTTGATCTGCCGCGCAATCGCCTCGGCCTTGCCAAATGGCTCGTCAGCCCGCAGAACCCGCTCACCGCGCGGGTCATCGTGAATCGCGTCTGGCAGCAGATCTTCGGCACGGGTTTGGTGAAGACGAGCGAGGATTTTGGTGCCCAAGGCGAATCGCCCAGTCATCCCGAGTTGCTCGACTGGCTCGCAGGCGAATTCATTCGCAGTGGTTGGGACGTGAAGCTGCTCATGAAGCTCATGCTGACTAGCGCCACCTATCGGCAGCAGTCCTATCTCACTCGACAGCTTCGCGAGCGCGATCCTGACAACCGTTTCCTAGCCCGCGCTCCTCGCGTGCGACTGACGGGCGAGTTCATCCGCGACCAAGCCCTCGCGGTCAGCGGTCTTTTGGTGCCAAAGACCGGAGGTCCGCCCGTGCGACCCTATCAACCAGGAGGCCTCTATGAAACCTTGGCCGCCACCAGTGCCGACATCGTCAAAACCTACGTCCAGGACCAGGGCGACTCACTCTACCGCCGCAGCCTCTACACCTACTGGAAGCGCAGCATCCCGCACCCTGCGCTGCTGAGCTTTGGCACGCCGTTTCGTGAGGTCTGCACGCTGCGCCGGCCAAGCAGCAACACCCCGCTGCAAGCGCTGAATCTCATGAATGACACCACCTATGTCGAGGCAGCGCGACACCTGGCCGCAAAAGCGATGCAGGAGTCTGGATCGACACCGTCATCGCGCCTCTCCCACCTCTTCCAGCTTGTGCTGGCGCGGAATCCAACCCCGCAAGAGCAGGTGATCCTTCAGCAGAGCTATGAACGTGCCTTGGCCGATTTCAAAAACGATGCCAAGAGTGCCAAAGCGCTTCTTCAAGTCGGGGAGAAGTCCTCGGACAACAATCTCGCCTCATCCGAACTCGCCGCCCTCACCACTCTAGCCAGCACCGTGCTCTGCATGGATGAAACCATCACGAAACCCTAAAGTGGCTTCGGTTTTAGCCGAACCATTCGCCCCCCGGATGCGGCTAAAGCCGCAACCACTTTAAAACACCATGAACTCCACTCGCGGCACCTTCATCCAAACCGCAGCCATCGCCTCCGCTGCGCCAACGATCATCGCCGCTGAACACAAAAGCAGCGGCAAAGAACGCCGTGTCATCGAGACAGACGTGCTCGTGTGTGGCGGTGGCTGTGCGGGCAGTGCAGCGGGGCTTGCAGCGGCCCGCTCAGGCGCGAAGACGCTGCTGGTCGAGAAAGCTCCCTTTGCTGGCGGTATCATCACCAGCGTGGGCCTGCCTTACTTTGACGGCATCGCGCACATCGACACGAAGCGCGTCGTCGTGCGTGGCATCGCGCTGGAGATGCTGTCGAAGTCCGGTGTTTGTGCCCCGGATGTGCAACCCGTGTCGAAGCACAATCCCGCCATCCCGAACACCTTCGAGTTCAAACTCCTGCTCGACCGCCTCTTTCAGGAGCAGAAGGAAAATCTAAGTGAAAACAAATTGCCTGTCCCCTGACCTCGTCCCTGACCTCCTTTCCATATCGTTACCTGATGAACCTCCACCAGACTCTCCTAGCCACCCTGCTACTCGTTCCGATGGCGACGCTGCACGCCGTTGAACCAGCAAGCGTCCAGCTGACCGGCAAGAAATGTATCAGGGTCAACGGCGGGCCATTTTTCCCAATTGGGATATATTCGGCCAGCACGGCTGATTTTCCGTCAGTCGCGGAGGCGGGATTCAATGTGGTGCATCGGAGTGGGGAGGTGACAGACACTTTCCCGTGTTGCTTTCCCGCTCCCGCGCCCATCCAGTTCCGCAAGCTACGTGTGCGCGAGTTACCATGAAAACCCCCGCCGGCGGTCTGCCGAAACGGGTGCAAAACGAAATTCACTTTAATGATAACGCCCCTCTACCGTTGGCTCGCCAGAGCCGGACTCTTGCTGCTCTCTATCACCTCCGCATTTCTGCATGCCGAACCTTCCGATCTTTCCCACTGGATCGATGACTTCGGCAATCCTGAAGCCTTCACAAAAAACTGGTCACCCTACGGTTTCCTAGCCAGCGGCATCGACGCCAAGAATCCGCTCGGCAAGGCGGTGGGAAGCAGGGACGCGCGACCGGAATGGTGGCAGATCGTCGAGGGCGCGTTGCGCGGTCAAAATTTTCCGGAGGAAAAGCATGGCTCCGGCATCTCGCGTGATATTGCCGGGCAGAACGTGCGTTTGCGCTGCCGCTTTAAGATACCGCCGGGCGGCATGGCGGCCATCGGCATCCGCGGTCCCAATCCTATTGTTGATAAAGTTTTCAACGTCGTAAGCCTGCATATCCGGACCGACTCCGTGGTGGCGGCGGACAATGACGTGTTGCATCCGAAGGATTCACCAGAGGCGGCGGAGCTGAAAACGAAGGGCGTATGGAACCGCCGGTTCTACTATGCGAAAACTGAGAAAACCGTGATCGCACCAGATGTCTGGCATGATCTCGCCGTGGAAGTGCGCGGCAAGGAGTTGACCGTGTTTGTGGATGGAAAACCTGTGCTGCAATACACCACGCTCTGCGCAGACGTACCAAAAACAAGCGTTGGGTTCGGCGTGGGCGGCAATGGCAAAACCATCCTCGCGACTTGGTATGATGACGTCAGCATCGAGCCGCTCGAGGCTAAGAATTGAGCCTGCATTCGGATTCTAAATCTTACATCCATGAAGGCTCTCTTTTTTCTATTTTCCCTCCTGCTGCCTTTTACACAGCTGCGCGCCACAGACAGCGCGGCGGATCTCTCGCGCTGGAAGGAGGATTTCTCGGATGAAACTGTTTTTTTAAAGAACTGGTCCTCCTACGGCTGGCTGGCGGACGGGAAGACGGTTTCGGGTGTGGAAAACATGCACCGCTGGTGGCAGATCCACGGGGGCGAATTGCGCGGCCAGACATTCGGCAAGCTGCACCCCTCAGGCTTACAACGTAAAATCAGCGGAGGCGACGTGCGGGTGAGCCTGCGATTCAAACTCGAGGAGGGCGGAATGGCGGCGGTGGGTTTCAACGGGCCGAATCCAATCCTCGAGGCCAACTTCCACCTCGCGGGCGTCCACATACGGGCGAATAGCATCACCGCGTGGGACGAGGAAAATCTGCACCCGAAGGGCTCGCCGGAGGCGGAGGCTTTGAAAAAAGAGAAGAAAATAAACCGCAAATTCATCGGTGCGGCAAAGGTGGAGAAGCTCTCGCTTACCAGAGGAGTCTGGCATGCCTTGGTGATCGAAATGCGGGGCCGTACGATTTCAGCCGTCATTGATGGAGAGCACGTTCTCAGTTACTTGACCAACGCAGGTGATGCACCAAAACAAACTCTGCAATTTGCCGTGGGCGGCGACGGGCGGGAAGTGGTGGAAGGCTGGTATGACGATGTGATCTTTGAGCCCTTGGAAGAGTCGAAATGAATCTGCCGCGCTGGTTTTTTCTGACGACAACCGTTCTCGCTCCGCTGGCCGCTGCGGGCAACATGCCTGCCGCCGGACTGGAATGGGTCACGGTCGGTGATGCAGGCAACAAGCCCGACAAGACGGGCCACGGCGCCGTGGCTTATGAGTTTCAGATTTCAAAATTTGAAATCACCGTAGCGCAGTATGCGGAATTCTTGAATGCGGTGGCAGCGAAGAGCGATCCACACGCACTTTGGAATTCGGCACAAAAGATTGATCGCACCGGGGCTCCGGGCGGGTTCAGTTACTCCGCGCAACCATCCCGCGAGCGGGAACCGGTCATGCATGTGACCTTTCTGAACGCGATGCGGTATGCCAACTGGCTGCATCACGGCGGTGGTCAGGGGGACACGGAAACGGGGGCTTATCAGATAGCCGTAAATGGAGGTCTCGCGAATCGCGAGGCTGGTGCCATCGTCTGGATTCCTAACGAGAATGAGTGGTACAAGGCGGCCTATCACCAGCCGCAATCCGCGGGCGGACCTGCTGAAAACTACTGGACTTACCCGACTCGGAGCAATGCCGCGCCGAAACTCGCGGCGCTGGGCGACACCGGTCCAAATCTCGCCAACTTCCTCGCCGACACAAGACCGCAGCCAAACGGCACGGTTCTGCGGGACTACCGAGATGTCATGCCCACGGGAAGTTTCCCAGGGTCTGCCAGCCATTACGGCACACTCGACCAGGCTGGGAACGCTTGGGAATGGATTGAAACGACTGTCTTTGAGACCCAGCGCGTCATGCGGGGCGGCAGCATGTGCGGCAGTCACGAGAAGCTGCTTTCCAGAGTGCGCAACTCGGCCAGTCCGACAAAGCGCTATGGCGACACCGGGTTCCGTCTCGCCCGCGCCGTGCCCGTGCCCGAACCGTCAACCATCAAACATCCATGAGGATGCGTTGCCACACCCTCATCACCATTTTCTGTCTCGCCACTGCCGCCTGCTCAGCAGCGGAACTCGGCGGCAAACTGGAGCCAATGTTCGAGCAGCACTGTTACGAGTGCCACGACGCCGATGTGAAGAAGGGCGGCTTGGACTTGAGCGCTCTCCAATGGAAGCCTGGAGACGTTGAGAACCTTCAGCAGTGGACCAAGGTTTTTGACAAAGTGGAACGTGGCGAAATGCCGCCCAAGAAAAAGGAACGTCCCGCTGCAGAAATAAAGCGCGCTTTTCTCAAAGGGTTGCACGACGAGTTGCAGGAAGTCAGCCGCAAAGGGCAGGAAACCGCGGGCCGCGTCGTTTATCGGCGGCTGAACCGCACAGAGTATGTCCACACCATTCACGATCTACTGGGCATCGATACGCTACTGCGTGATCTGTTGCCAGAGGACGGCACCGCCGGAGGATTCGACAACATCGGTGCGGCTCTTGATCTCTCGGCAGTGCATCTGGAACGATATCTCCAAGCCGCCGATCTCGCGCTCAAGGAGGCGACGGTGACCACCCCGAAGCCCGAGACAAAGAAGATCCGCACCGACTACAACGAGACCTGGCACGACTGGATGTCGCCAGGCTTCCAGCACAACCAGTGGGCGCATTCGCCCGAAGGGCTACTCGCTATCCGGTGGAACGGCGCGAACGGTCCGCATGGCGAGCTCGGCTCATGGTCACCGCCGGTGCCGGATGCCCGTTACCGCTTTCGCATCCGGGCGAAGGCAATGATCGACAAGACCGGGCCGAATGCCCATCCGAGCCATGCCAAACTCCCGGACCGCCACATCATGCTCAAGGTGGCACTCGCCGACTGGCCGCGCACCGGCCTGACCTTTGGAAACACCTACTTCGAGATGAGCCCCACGGAATTCCGCGAGTTCACCTACGAGGCGCGCGTGCCGCGCGGCAAGACACTCTGGCTCTCGCCCTACCGAACCGTGCCAGAGTCGCCGGATGAGCGCGCCATGGTCAGTGGCATCTGTGCGGTGGTGGAGTGGGTGGAGATCGAAGGGCCGCTGCATGAAGACTGGCCGCCGCGGGGCCATCAACTCCTGTACGGCGACTTGCCACTGCAACCCGCCAACCCGAAGTTTCCCGCGAAGGACTTGCGCGTGATCTCCAACCAGCCAGAGACCGACGCCGGCCGGCTGCTCGCCGCATTTCTCCCGAAAGTCTTCCGCCGTCCCGTGAGCGATGAGGAGGTCAGCGGACACCTTGCTTTGGTCAGGGAGCAACTTTCCAAGGGACGCCGCTTCGATGAGGCGCTTCGCGCCGCCTACAAGATGGCGCTATGTTCGCCGAAGTTCCTATTCCTCCACGAACTGACAGGAGCACTGGACGAACACGCCCTCGCCTCGCGTCTGAGCTACGGTCTGTGGTGCGCCCCTCCGGACGAAGAGCTCACCGCCCTTGCAGCGCAAAAGAAACTGCACGATCCGGCGGTGCTCCGCGCCCAGACCGAGCGCCTCCTGTCTGCGCCCAAGGCCGCTCGCTTTAGTCAAAACTTCCTTGGCAGTTGGCTAAACTTGCGAGACATCGACTTCACTCAGCCCGACACCAAGCTGTACCCCGAGTTCGAGCAATACCTGCAGCAGTCGATGGTGGCCGAGACGGAAAAATACTTCGAAGAACTGCTCTCCAAGAATCTCGGGGCGCGCCACATCGTCCACGGCGAATTCGCCATGCTCAATGAACGTCTCGCCGAACACTACGGCATCCCTGGCGTGAAAGGGCACCCGATCCGCAAGGTCAGCCTCGCAGCTGACTCGAGGCGTGGCGGCTTCCTCACCCAGGGCGCCGTTTTGAAGGTCTCCGCCAACGGCACCACAACCTCACCCGTGGTTCGTGGCGCCTATGTGCTCGATCGCATCCTCGGCACACCGCCCGACCCGCCGCCGAAGAACGTGCCTGCCATCGAGCCTGACATCCGCGGCGCGACGACCATTCGCGAGCAACTCGACAAACACCGCAACCAACCCGCCTGCGCCGGCTGCCATGCCCAGCTCGATCCGCCCGGCTTCGCGCTGGAGAACTTTGATGTCACCGGACGTTGGCGCACCGTTTACCGCGCCATCCCCGAGAGCGCCAAGGACAAGGTTGTGGGCATTCCCGGCATAGACATCCGTTACTACACCTCCGGCAAACCGGTGGATCCGGGCTTTGCCATGGCTGATGGCCGAGCCTTTAAGAACGTCGACGAGTTCAAAACGATTGTCCTCGCCGATCCTGTGCAGATCGCCCGTTGCGTCACCGAAAAGCTCGGCGTCTACCTGACCGGCGCCCCGGTACAGTTCGCCGACCGGGAAGTCATCGAAACGATCGTGCAGCGCGCCGCTACCAGTGATTATGGCCTTCGCACCTTGGTGCACGAGGTCATTCAAAGCCGCATCTTCACCCATAAATAGAGAGTCGGAATCCCCTATGAAAAACGTCTCCTTCACCACACGCTCGGCACTTTCAAGACGCGCTTTCCTAGGAGGCACCGGGGTCGCTCTGAGCCTCCCATGGCTCGATGCGATGCTGCCGGCTTTTGCCGCCGACCCCGAACCGCCGGTGCGCTTCATCGGCATTCTTAATTACTTCAGCTTTCACGCGCCGAACCTGTTTCCAAAAGAAGCCGGCACGGCTTACACCGCTACTCCCTATCTTGAGGGCCTCCAGCAGCATCGCGAGGACTTCACCATCATCTCGGGCTTGAACCATCCCGAGGTTCGTGACGGGCATTCCTCTGACAAGTCCTTCTTCACCGGCGCCCCGCATCCGGGATCGCCTTCGTTCAAGAACACCGTCTCGCTGGATCAGTTGGCCGCCGAGACGATCGGCCGTGACACCCGCTATCCTTCGCTCAACTTCTCCACCAGCGGTGCGTACAGCTCCAGCTACACGCGAAGCGGTGTGGCCATCCCACCGGAAACCAGCGCGGCGCGCGCCTTCGCCAGACTGTTCATAGACGGCACGCCTGCTGAAGTTGCTGAGGAAGTCGCCCGCGTGCAGGAGGGACGCTCCATACTGGATCGCGTCGGAGAAGAGGCGAAACGACTCCAGAAAAACATCGGCCCCGGCGATCGAGAAAAGCTCGACCAGTATTTCACCAGCGTACGAGAGCTCGAAGAGCGAATGGTACGTTCCGAGAACTTCGCGAAACAGCCGAAACCCAAGCCGGATGTCCCCGTTATCAAGGACCCTGGATCCGGCGAAGATACCACCCGCTTTGGACTGATGCTCGAAGTGGCCCGTCTCGCCGTGCAAACTGATCTGACGCGACTCGTCACTCTCTATTTCGTCGGCACCAGCAGGACGCCGTCCAAGCCCGGCACGAGCTTTGCCTATCATGACCTCAGCCACCACGGGCAGGACCAAGGCAAACTCGACCAACTCGCCATCCTTGAGCGGGATCTTATTCTCGAATGGGGAAAATTTATCGGGCGCATGAAAGAGTCGCGCGAGGGCGGATCGCGTTTGCTCGATCACACGATAAGCGTCTTTGGTGCGGGCATGGGCAACGCCTCAAGCCACGATGCCACCAATCTGCCGGTTCTGCTGACCGGTGGCCGGTTCAAGCACGGACAGCACATCGCACACGATCCCACAAACCCGCCGCCGCTCTGCAACCTGTGGGTGCAGATTCTCCAAGAGATGGGAGTGAAGACCGCCAAGTTCGGCACCAGTAACCAAGAGAGCCTCGCGGGTCTCATTGTGTGATATCTTGCGGCGTATCGCGCATTCGCAGAACGAGCACAATACGGCGTGAATCAGGCGTGGGGCGTGAATCACGCTGGGGACAATGCCGCCTGTGACAGAGCAGACACTTTCTCCTCCGAATTCGAGTCCGCGAAGTCGGGTGAATGCTCGGCTCTTATTCCGCCGCGCTGAAAGGTTATGCAGACCCCAAAGAGCGCGACTGCATCGCGCAGGAACTCGCCATGAAGATGAACGACACCCGTGATCTATTCGGAAGAGTCCGCGAAGCGGATAAGCTGGAGTCCGGACCCAGAGAAAGCTGCGCGCTTTTACGCAACGGCTTAGCACCTAAATCTGAGCGATTCGCTCGGCTACTTCAGCCGGCAAGGATTCCGCTAGTTCCGGGTGATTCTCCACTAGGCGTGTGATGTCCATCAGATCTTTCTGCCGCTTGCTCGGACGCCGAGATTTATCCTGCCAAGCAAGTAGTTTCCCCTTTAACGTGTCCTGTAAACTCGCGACACGCATTAAAATTCCGTGAACACTCGCCGCTAGGGATCGTTCGGGGAATCCGGCATAAACAGCTTCCGTGCTGATCTGGATACTCACAGATGAAACTCCAGTAAGATTGATTGACCAATCAAAGCGCTTTGATTTGAAACCCGCCTTTTCGAGTGCACTGACCGCATGCTCTACTCTTTCAGTGGCAATCACCACATCTACATCGGAAGTAGCCATGGGCTCGATGGCCCAGTGATTGACTGCAAGTCCACCGATCATACACCAAGGAATTTCAATTTGTTCCAAGGTTTGGACTAAAAGCATCACATCTCCCCCCCCTCCTGCTGTTTGCCAATCATAGAACTGTCGATGTGTCATGGGGTGATGCTATTCCGAAAGCCCGATTCAGGCAAACTCCATGGTGGCGCGATGGCAGGGAATTACCTGTCACCGTCGTACGCTTGGGGGGCATCTCCGACTCTTGGCACTCAATTGCGGCCCTTGGCCTCTTGGATCATACATTCACCAACGCAAAACGGTTTTAACAAATTGCCTGTCCCCAAGCCCGCCTCGTTGGCTCGCGGTGACAAACGGTCAGCCAAGTATCCCCCGAACGTATTGCCCACGCCAAGCCCAAACATAAACACAGCCACGATCAGCGTCAGCGCACCCACATCCCCGCCTGCAAAAAGCACCAGTAAGCTTTGCCATGCCATCTGATCAATTAACGCCGTTGCGCCGGAAACAAAAAACAGGACCCGGATAAGCCAAAGCATTTGGTTGACTGTGATCATCGATTCTCCTTCATGAAGACCGCCGGCATCTGAGCGCACAAGCCAGTCATGCATCAACCATCAAAGCAAGGGCCGTGCCGTAGCCGCTCGTTTAACACACCTGAACACATTGCGCTGAACACCTCATTTCCATATTTTGATCTTTAAAATTTCCACTGAGGCAATTATTCCGCCTTTGGTTGCTCTTGAAACTTTCCTCGCACGCCAGCTCCGATTTAGTTGCGCGAAAACTAAACAGTATTTTTTTGGGGTCCACGGGAACTGACAATTTCTCACTCCACCGCTCTCTTGCCCCGTTTCCGCAACTCGCGCGCGCGGTATCGTAGCGTGGCGCGCTAAAGTTTGGGGGTGGTCAGATGGACTCATTTTGTGAACATCTTCCCCTGCTTGTCCCCGCTGGACAAAATGTAGGCAAGGAGATCCGCTACTTCGTCGGAGTTCATCGCATTGAGGAGGCCGGGGGGCATGATGGAGGTGGGGGAGACTTGCCGGCTTTAGATGTTGCCTTGGTGCACCATGCTGACTTGCCCGGGCGCGTTGGGGTTGGTTGCCACATGCAGGATGTCTCCTTCTTCGCCAGTGATGCGACCGATGACGGTGCTACCATCGCTGAGCACAATGATGCTGTTCTCATACTGGTCGAAGATCACCTTGTTAGGCTCGACGATGTTCTCAACCAGGTCGCGCAAGGTGTAACGATTTGCCGCGGCAGTCAAATCGGGGCCAATTCCCCCGCCTTCGTCGCCTAGGCGATGGCAGGCTTGGCAGGCGGCGGCGATGAAGCAAATGGCGACTGTGACAAACACTTTCTCCTCTGAATTCGAGTCCGCGAAGTCGGGTGAATGCTCGGCCCCCACTCGGTCGCCGTGCGAATCAACTGCAGCACGCTGATTATTTGTCTCAAAAGACAAACATGTCAGCTGCAGCGGCCGTACACCTATGAGCAATGGCTTGAAGACACGCCCCACCTCTACGTGCGACTCGCTTTTAGACCAAGTTCCGCACCTCAAGAAATTGCGGAAACGTGGCGAGAAGCTTTTTATTACCAACTCGCGGTTACCGATTGAGCTTGGCGAGGTATTTGGCCGGATTCGCGTCGAACTTCTTCACGCAGGGCTTGCAGCAGAATTTGATCTCTTGGCCTTCGTGGGATTTAACGGCGATCTTGCCCATGCTGCCGAGCTTGTTCCCACTGACGATGCAAGTATCGAGCGGGTAAGGCGTGTCAGCGGCAAAGCTGGTGACACCGAGGGCGATTAGCACGGTGGCGAGCAGTGGTTTCATGATTTGGTGTGTGTTGAGGTTTTGGGTGGGATCCTTGAACGACTTTGGCCATCAAAATCGGAACAGTACGCCGGCGCCTAGGCCGTAGTCGCTGTGTTGGGAAAGGCTGATCGAGGTGGATCGAGTGAGTGTGTAGTCCGCGCCAGCGGTCCATTCCCACTGAGTGGCGGTGTCGTAAAAACCCTTTCCCCACACGCCGAGGCGGGGGTGAGCTGGAAGCGCTTCGCGAGCGTCAACCGCGCATCACCTTCGGTGTCGAGGCTGACATTCGCCCACATCATCAGCGGCAGGCGGTAGTTGAAACCTATGAGGCCTCGATCCCTCGCATCGGCATCGTTGGTAAGCCGGTAGCCTGCAAACGCCTGAAAGTTCATGGTAAAGTAGCGCTGGTACAAAAGGTCGATCTCATACTGCGGCTCGTCCACGCGTTGCCGGCCAACCTCCCACCCGATCATGAGGTCGTTCTTTGGATTCATCCACGTGAGAAGTCCCTCGCTCATGTGCGACTGGATCGATGCAGAACCCCAAAGGTAGTACATGTCATGCGAATGCTCACCGAGACCGGAGACGTGCCTTCAGCCCACCCGTGATGCAAGCTGAGCCGTGCGGCAGCTAAAGGCACACCGTCTCGATAAAGCGACCAGCGCAACGTCGCTCGTTCAAATTTATCCAACCAATCCGATTGCTCCGCCGCGAGCACCGCCTCCGTTTCCCATCCCTCGATCCGCAGTCGTGCGACCTTGGCCAGCAGTTCCTCATCAAGATGAGAGAAATCGCATACATTCATGGTCGGTTCAGTGCAGCAGCAGCGCAAACGAACCCGTGAGAAGCAGCGCATGGAGCCACAGCGCGATGACTTGTAATTTGTTGTAATTCCGAGCGCCGGAGGTCTCCCTCGGAATATCCGGGTCCACTCCGAATAGCTGTTGGTGGTTTCTCAATATCCAGGCTCCGATAAAAAGGAGCAAGATGAAGAGATCTGCTGAGATAAGCCGCAGGCCGAGGAGCGCATTTTTTTGCATGAGCATTTACGCTAGCACCCAAGCTGCGCTCCAACAGATACAGAGCGCACGAATCTCGGCCTGCACAGATCCAGTGTCAGCGCAGCATTTCCACCAGTCTCCCGAGCGTAACGACCGCACATTCAAGTCGCTGCGACCACCGGTGGCCGCAGTTGATCCGGATGTAATTCTTAAAGCCCTGCGACGCCGAAAACATCGGCCCCGGCGCGATGCTGATATTCTCCGCAAGAGCACGCTCATGCAACCCGAGCGCTGAAACTGTTTTCGGCAGCTCAACCCAGAGAACGAAGCCGCCGGTCGGCCGCGTCACCTTGATATCCTCGGGGAACGATGCTGAAATCGCCTCGCTCACCTGTTTCATCTGCTCTGAAAAGTTGCGCCGTAATGCGCGTAGATGACGATCGTACCCGCCATTTGCAACGAACTCGGCGATCGCCATCTGCGGCAGTGACGCCGTCGCCAGCGTGCTCGCGAGCTTTTGCGCAATCACCTTGGCATAATATCTTCCAGGAGCAACCCAGCCCACGCGATAGCCGGGCGCGATCGTCTTGGAAAAAGCCCCACACAGCATCACGCGCCCGTCGCGGTCGAACGACTGTGCCACCCTCGGACGGAGCCCACTGTGGACTAGTGCGCCGTTGATATCGTCTTCGATCAACGGGACGTCGCGCCGCGCGAGGATCTCGATCAATCGCCGCTTGTGTCCGTCAGGCATCAACGACCCGAGTGGGTTGTTGAAGTTCGGCACCGCCAGACACGCCGCCACACGTCGGACTTTAAGCGCGCGCTCCAGAGCGTCGAGATTCATCCCGTCGCGTGGGTGCATCGGAATCTCGATCGCTTTCAGGCCAAGTTTCTCGATCTGCTGAAGCACGCCGAAATAGCTCGGCGACTCTACCGCCACAACATCACCTGGTTTCGTAACCGCCCGCAAACAAAGCGCCAGCGCTTCCGTTCCACCACATGTAATGATGAAGGCATCTGGCGAAATCTGCGTGCCCCAGTCGAGCGAAAGCTTCGCCAGTTGCCGCCTTAGCGACTCGCATCCCGGTGGCATGTCGTAACTCACGCCGCGCGGACCCGCGCTTCGTGACACTGTGGCCATAATCCTGTTCAGCTTCACAACCGGCAGATTTTCCTCGCCTGGATACGCCGCCCCAAAGGGGACCACCTCCGGTAGTCGCGCGGCGTCGAAGATCCGTGCCTGCAAGCTCCCAACCTCCACCATCGTCGCCGCGCACGATGGGCGTGAAGCCATTGGCTCCGGCAACCGCATCCGCGCCCGCACGAAAAAGCCCGACTTCGGCTGTGCCTCGATCAGTCCGCGATTTTCCAACGTCACATACGCTTGCACCACAGTAGCAACACTCACGCCATGTTGTCCGCTCGCTCGCCGCACCGACGGAACCCGGTCCCCCGCTCGTAGGGCGCCCGACAGAATTAACGATTCTATCTTATCTGCCACCTGCTTATAGAGCGGGTCGTCTTCAGACGTTGGTTTGTGTTGCTCGTCTCCGGCGGGCATGTTGTTAAATCACATAAGGTTGTCGAGCCACTCGCGATCCCGCGATCTTAAAAGCAATGACGACCTAGCCTCGTGCGTGATTATGCCGCCCAACGCAGCACCGGGACGGCTCTCGCGAATGTGATTTTTCGCAGGGATCCTCCCGGCCCGGCTGCAAGCCATTTGCAGGTTGCGGATTGCATCGACGAATGGATTCTTGCAACGCACCCGGCCTCGCAGGCGGACCCACCCCGGATCCTGAAGGGGTTGATTTAGCGTGCAACACGTCCGGCCATTCTTGCGAGCGTACTGGCGCACGGAAAGCGACCTGAGCGGACGGTTCCTTGCCGAGAGGACATGCAAGATCTACCGGTCGAAATTGCGGACAATATCTGACTGGGGCGACTCCATGAATGTGCTTTCCGCTCGAAATCTCTTTGGGCTTTTCCGCGAAACCTCCATCGCTCTGGCGTTGCGGGGAATCGCATTTCGGAAAGCAGGGTTCCGCGCTTGGTGAGCGACTGAACGGGTCAGAGCGCTCCGGACGGTCACCTTCCTTCCCCAGCCGCGCAAATCTTGTGCCGAACAACTTTGGGCATCGTGCGGCTCGACCGCCCTGTGTCGCTTCCGATTTTCAGCTTTTAAAGGCGGGAGCAATCTTCCAAAACATCGAAGCGTAGCAACCGAATCCCCCGTCATTCCATGCCCATCATCACTGAGAAAGAGCTAAAACCCGTCTACGACGTTATTGTCGTCGGTTCGGGTGCGGGAGGCGGCCAGTCCGCCTACACCATGACCATGAACGGAGTCAAAGTCCTCATGCTCGAGGCTGGTCGCAACTACGATCCAATCACCGAGACTCCGATGTTTCAGTCCAAGGCAGACGCTCCTTTGCGAGGGATGAATACGCGAGAGAAGCCGTTCGGTTTTCACGATGCCACCGTGGATGGAGGCTGGGACGTGCCCGGGGAACCGTACACTCAGGCGTCCTCAGATCCTGCGCAGCGCTTCGACTGGTGGCGCGCTCGAATGCTTGGTGGTCGCACCAACCACTGGGGACGCATCTCGCTCCGGAATGGTCCTTATGATTTCAAGCCTCGCTCGCGCGATGGTCTCGGCTTCGACTGGCCTTTGAGCTACGAGGAGGTCGCGCCGTATTACGATATGGTTGAGATGCTGGTCGGTGTTTATGGTTCGAATGAGGGACTGGAAAACACCCCGGATTCACCGAATGGAACGCTCCTTCCGCCGCCCAAAGCGCGGGCCGGCGAGCTTTTCGTCAGAAAACACGTCGCCAAAGATGGAATGTCCGTGATCCCCATCCACAGGGCGATCCTGTCCACGCGACAGGATCATGTGAACTTTCCAGCCCGCCTTCATCCCAACAATCCAACGGCCCAGAGAATCCTCGCCAAGGCCATGCAAGAGCGCTCCGCCTGCTTTTGGGCGACGGACTGTGGACGCGGTTGCTCCATCAAAGCCAACTACCAGTCCACCACGGTCCACCTGCCTCCGGCTTTAGCGACTGGCAACCTCGACATTGTCTGCAACGCCCACGCTCGCGAGGTCACCGTTGGAACTGACGGCAAGGCCAATGGCGTGATCTACATCGACAAAGCCACCGGCATGGAACGAACCGTGAAGGCACGAGCCGTCATTCTCGCAGCCAGTTCGGGTGAAACCGCGCGCATCCTGCTGAACTCAAAGTCACGGCTTTTTCCTGATGGCCTTGCAAATGGTTCCGGTCTGGTTGGCCGCTACATCATGGACACCGTCGGCGCAAGGCTAAGCGGCACTGTGCCGGCCTTCGAGAACATGCCTGTCCACAACGAGGAAGGTGCCGGTTCGCACGTCTACATTCCATGGTGGCTTTACCGAGATGCAAACAAACTGGGGTTTGCCCGGGGCTACCATATTGAGTTCTCAACAGGCCGCCGGATGCCTAGCCTCGGGGCAGGCCAAGCGGCGCCGGGATATGGCCGGAGTTACAAGGACGAGGTCCGCAGGAAATATGGCGCGGCCATTAGTTTCGCTGGGCGGGGTGAAATGATCCCCAACAAGGATTCCTTTTGCGAGTTGGACCCGCAGGTCAAAGATAAATGGGGGATTCCTGTCCTGCGCTTCCATTGGAAATGGTCGGAGCATGAAACGAAACAGGCTGCGCACATGCAGGCCACGTTCGCGAGGATCATCGAGGCGATTGGTGGCCATCCGCAAAAACCGCAAGCCGACGGCACCAAAGCAATCGAGCCGGGCGGATCCATCATTCATGAGGTTGGGGGTGCCATCATGGGCGCCGACGCATCGAAGTCCGTCACCAACCGCTGGAACCAATGCTGGGAAGTGCCCAACCTCCTGCTCAACGATGGATCCGCTTTCTGCAGCAACGCAGATAAAAATCCCACGCTCACCATCATGGCTCTCGCTTGGCGCGCAAGCGATCATCTCATCGATGAAATGCGGAAGGGAAACATCTAATCGCACGACTATGGAACCCATTTCTCCAGACTCCCAAAAATCCCAGGGTCGATCGGACCGGATCGATCGCCGGCAGGCAATTCTTTGGATCACCGCTGCCGCAGCGGCGGCTGCCACCTTTCCTCATGCATCGGCCCAAAGCCGCCTTTCACGTCAAGTTGGCTCAACGAAGACTCCAGACGGAAACCGCATCGGTTGGGATCCTGTCCTCAACAAGGCTTACACTCCCGGCGAATTGTGGCCTTTGACCCTATCCGCCAAGCAACGCAGGGCAGCAGCCTCGCTGACGGATCTCATTCTCCCGCCGGATTCCCCTACCGATAAACTGCCCTCACAACTCGGTGTTCACGACTTCATCGACGAATGGATCAGTTCTCCATACGACGAAACTGAAAAAGACCGTGCTGTAATCGTTCAAGGACTCGAGTGGCTCGATGCCGAAGCCAATCGCCGTTTCAAAACCGATTTCGCTGAGCTTGCTAAGGAGCAAAAATCCAAGATTGCGGATGATATCTGCGGTAGAACACCGGTAAAAAAGGATCTCAAAGCGCAGGCAACGTTTTTTGAACGCTTCCGCTATCTAGCCGCAAGCGGCTACTACACGACACCGCAGGGTTGGAAAGACATTGGGTATGTTGGAAATGTACCGATGGTAGAATTTCCCGGACCCACACCCGAGGCTTTGGAACATCTGGGTCTTGCTTAAGAAGGCACTGAAAGCATTAATTTACGCAAGCAACGCATCCCCCGCCGATGCGATGTTGGATGTTTTAAACAACAGGCACGGCCCGATATACTGAATCGACACTTTCCATGGTACCCTTCTCCCAAAAAACACCACTCCCTCTCATGAGAAACACACCCCCATCCCCGCATACGCTCCGGACTTTGCTCAGCGCGACTTTTTTTCTTTACGCGACCACTCCGCTGTTCGCTGAAATCCGGCTCCCACACTTTTTCTCAGACCACATGGTTCTCCAACGCGAGCGTGAAGTCGCCGTCTGGGGGGAAGCTGATCCCGGAGCGTCCGTTCAGTTGAGTTTTAAGGGAAAGCAAGCCCGGGCGACCGCAGACGAAAAGGGATTTTGGAAAGCCGCCATTCAGTCTGGCACAGCTGACGCCACAGGCGCTGTCCTCACCATCTCCGCTGGAAAGGACAAAATCGAACTGAAGGACGTGCTCGTGGGCGAAGTTTGGTTCGCCTCGGGCCAATCCAATATGGTGTTCCGTATCAGGACCGCACAGGGCGGACAGGAGTTCGCCGAAAAGGCCAACTTCCCCGCATTCCGATTTTTTGACGGCCCCAACGTCACGGCATCCGAGCCGCAGAAAGACATCGAGGGTCGCTGGGCGGCATGCACACCCCAGACCGTCACGGAGTGGTCAGCTGTCGCAACTTTCTTCGCAACCCGGCTCCATCAGGAATTGGGCGTACCCATCGGGATCATTGAATCCAGTTGGGGAGGAAAGCCCATCGAGGCTTTTATCAGTCGCGAGGTCCTCAACACATTGCCCGCCACCAAAACGCTCGTCGACTCGCTTTACGAGGCCGAAAAAACCTACGATCCAGAAGGCGCCGAAGCGGCCTATCGAAACTCCATGGACGCGTGGAAAAATGCTGTCTCCGAGGCCAAATCCAAAAAGGATGACGACTCGCTCAAAAAACTCCGCAAGCCCGATGCTCCCAAGCGTCCCCTGCTCACCGAGCGCAATCCCGGAGTACTCTTCGACGCGATGATCCATCCCTTTATCGGGTACACCATGCGAGGCGCAATTTGGTATCAAGGCGAAGGCAATTCACATCCGGGATCCGTGCCCTACGACCAGACCCTGCCTTTGCTCATTCAGGATTGGCGCAAGCGTTGGAATGACTCCTTTAGCTTCTATTACGTGCAGCTCGCAAATTATCACCAACCAACCACAGAGCCTGGTGTCGCACATGGTTGGCCCCTTGTGCAGGACGGCATGCGGCGCGTGCTCTCGAAACTCCCGAAGACAGGCATGGCCGTCATCAACGATGTCGGCGAAGCCAAAGACATTCATCCCAAAGACAAACGCACCCCGGGAGAACGACTGGCCCGCTGGGCCCTTGCCAAAGACTACGGTCAGGAGATGCTTTTCAGCAGCCCGCTACTCAAGGACAGCTCCATCCAAGGCAGCGACGTCATGGTCACCTTCGAGCACACAGGTGCAGGCTTGAAGGCGAAAGACGGCGGGCCTTTGAAACGCTTCGAAATTGCCGGAGAAGACCGCAAATGGTTTTGGGCGAAGGCCGAAATCACCGGTAAGAGCACTGTCCGCGTGAGCAGTCCCGACGTGCACAAGCCTGCCGCGGTGCGGTACGCCTGGGCTGCGAATCCAGAGGGCGCCAACCTCGTCAACAGCGGGGACCTGCCCGCTTCCATATTCCGCACGGACGACTGGGACGACGTTATTCCGCCGCCCACCGCCGCGACGATGCGGGCTTCACAAGTAAAGGAAATGCGCGAACTTGCTCAAAGGCTCAAAGAAACAAAACCTAAGAGCGAGGAGGCCAAGGCCATGAAATCCAAACTCGATCAAATGATGAAGGATTTCAAAGACAGCGCGCCCCCTTCCAAATAACAGACCCGCAGGGCAGCCGATCAAACGCGGATACGCCCTCGAGAATTTCGGCCCCGCTTGGGCGCAGTGCCGTTTTGTCTGGTGACATGAATGCTTCTGTCCGGAGGAGGTCGGCGTCCACGAGGCTGGAAAACACCATCCGCACGAACATGGATAAGCGAAACGGGCCAAGAGCGCGCTCCGAGGCGTCTTTTAATAGAGTAGGGAGACGAGGATGGCTTGCGGCCACAACCACTCCGTGTCCTCGTCTCCCCCTCATCGAACCGGATGGGCGGATTTCCCGCCTCCGGCTCTTGGAGGCTGTTCTCCGGTTTGCTTCATGATTTTCCGTAGGCAGCATGGCGCGGCATCCGGTACGGGCCGTGTCTTTCCGTCAGTTGTTCGCGGGTGTGCTCGGGAGCGAATCGGCCTAGCAGCCTGTCGGACTTTCACTGCAAATAAATAGGGTGTATCGGGTTTAATCATGCATGGGTGCTAGATTCGTCTGCGTGGACCACGATACTCCGTTGCTGATGCCCCCGGATCTACGGGAGTGGGTGCCGGAGGATCACTTGGGGCATTTCATCATGGAGGCGGTCGGCTTGATTGATCTGCGCGAGGCCAAGATCAATGAGCGAGGGACAGGCAGCCGTCAGTATCCGCCGGCGCTGATGCTTGGCTTGCTCATCTATTCCTACGCGACGGGCACCTTCAGCAGTCGGCAAATTGAACGAGCCACCTACGAGAACGTGGCTGTGCGTCTACTTTGCGCAGACCTTCACCCCGATCACGACAGCATCTGCACCTTCCGCCGAGCCAATCACGCGCTACTCAAGAGCAGCTTTGAGCAGGTGCTCGCAATAGCCGTACAGATGCGGGTGCTCAAGGTGGGCCAAGTCACCCTCGCCGTCGATGGCACCAAGATCCTCGCCAACGCCAGCAAGCATTCCGCAGTCAGCCATGGGCGTGCACTCGCGCAAATCGAACTGCTCGAGAAGCAGGTCGCCGAGCTTCTCTCAAAGGCCGAGACAGCCGATAGCGCGCCGCTTGAAGATGGGTTGACTTTGCCAGAGGAGATCGCCCGTCGGCAGGATCGTTTGGAGCAGTTGCGCACGGCCAGCGAAGTCATCAAAGCTCGCGCCAAAGAACGCTACCAACAGGAGCTCTCGCAGTTCGAAGCCAAGGAGCAAGAACGCGTCGAGCGAGCCAAGAAGACAGGCAAAAAGCCTGGAGGAC
>JBILKY010000464.1:0-2645 GCA_044376395.1 Chthoniobacteraceae bacterium
CGCCGATCTTCTCGTCACCTTCAACGTTGAGCTTCTCGATCACACGCTGCGCACGGATCAAAGCCACACCGCCCCCGGGGACGATGCCTTCTTCGACCGCAGCACGGGTTGCGTGCAATGCGTCTTCGACGCGGGCCTTCTTTTCCTTCATCTCGGTTTCGGTGGCAGCACCAACATTGATCACCGCAACACCGCCTGCGAGCTTGGCGAGACGCTCCTGGAGCTTCTCACGATCGTAGTCGGAGGTGGTCTCAGCGATCTGACGGCGAATCTGCGCCACGCGTCCCTGGATTTCCGACTGCTTGCCGGAACCTTCGACGATGGTGGTGTTTTCCTTGTCGATGGTGATGCGTTTGCAACGGCCGAGGTCGTCGAGTCCGAGGCTCTCAAGCTTGATGCCGAGGTCTTCGGTGATGAGACGTCCGCCGGTGAGCACTGCGATGTCTTCGAGCATGGCCTTGCGGCGGTCGCCGAATCCGGGAGCCTTCACTGCAGCGATCTGCAGGGTGCCGCGGAGCTTGTTGACCACGAGGGTCGCGAGAGCTTCGCCTTCGACGTCTTCGGAGATGATGAGCAGAGGCTTGCCGGTCTTCGCGACCTTCTCGAGCACAGGGAGGATGTCCTTGAGGCTGGAGATTTTCTTTTCGTGAAGAAGGATGTAAGGCGAGTCGAGGACCGCTTCCATGCTTTCCGAATTTGTCACGAAGTAAGGTGAAATGTAGCCCTTGTCGAACTGCATCCCTTCAACCACGTCGAGGGTGGTTTCGATGGACTTCGCTTCCTCAACGGTGATGGTGCCGTCCTTGCCGACCTTGTCCATTGCATCGGCGATGATGTTGCCGATTGCGACGTCCCAGTTGGCGGACACCGTTGCGACCTGGGCGATTTCAGTGCGGTCTTTGACCTTCTTTGAAATCTTGCCGAGTTCCGCGACGATTGCTTCCACAGCCTTGTGGATGCCGCGCTGGAGCGAGGTTGGGTTTGCGCCGGCGGTCACGTTCTTGAGGCCTTCGCGATAGATCGCTTCGGCGAGAACGGTTGCGGTTGTGGTTCCGTCCCCAGCCATGTCGCTGGTCTTGGAGGCCACTTCGCGCACGAGCTGGGCGCCCATGTTTTCATAAGGATCTTCCAACTCGATTTCCTTGGCGACGGTGACGCCGTCCTTGGTGATGGTTGGTGACCCGAATTTTTTATCGAGAATCACGTTGCGTCCCGACGGCCCGAGGGTCGCCTTGACGGTCTTTGCGAGTTTTTCGATGCCGCGCAAGAGCGCATGCCGTGCGGCTTCGTCGAACAGGAGTTGTTTAGCTGCCATGTTGTGTACTTGGTTGTTTTTGGGGTTTTGGTGAAAGCGGGTCGGTACTAGCCGATGATTCCCAGAATGTCGTCTTCGCGCATGATGAGATGCGTGTTCCCATCAAGCTTCACTTCGGTTCCGCCGTATTTCGAAATGAGGACCTTGTCCCCCTTCTTCACAACGAAGTCGATGTGCTTGCCGTTCTCGTCGCGCTTGCCAGTGCCAACGGCAATGACTTCGCCTTCCTGCGGCTTTTCTTTTGCGGTGTCGGGAATGATGATCCCGCCTTTTTTCACTTCTGCTTCCTCGATCGGTTTTACAAGAACCCGATCACCGAGGGGTCGAATTTTGACTGCCATGGTTGTATTTTGGTTGTTCTGTTGGTTTTGGTTTTCAGGTTTACGGTGCCTCCGCCGGGCCCGGGCTTGCGCCCCGACCCCGCTTTGTGCGCTGTAAATTTTCAGGAGAAACTGTTTCCTCCGAAATTCGTTTTATTGAAGTCCTAGGCGTTTTTCTTTTTGTCCTCGTCCACGACTTCGAACTCCGCGTCGACGACGTCGCTCTTGGAGTCTTTCTTTGCGGTGGCACCGCCGTCCGCACCGGCTGCGTCGCCCGCGTCCGCAGTTGCCCCTGCATTTTTGTAAAGATCCTCGCTGATGCCCTGGAACTGGTTCTGCAAATCCGTGTAAGCGGTCTTGATCGCCTCCACGTCGCTGCCCTTGAGGGTTTCGCGAACCTTCTCAACCGCTTTCTCAACGCCGCCTTTTTTATCGGCGGGAATCTTGTCTCCAAGATCCTTGAGCTGCTTCTCGCACTGGTAGGCGAGATTGTCAGCGTTGTTCCGCACTTCCGCGTTTTCACGGGCTTTACGGTCCTCTTCGGCATGCGCCTCGCCTTCGCGTTGCATGCGTTCAATCTCTTCTTTGCTCAGCCCGCTCGAACCGGTGATCGAAATCTTTTGCTCCTTGCTGGTGCCGAGATCCTTTGCGGACACGTTTAAAATCCCGTTCACATCGATGTCGAAAGTGACCTCGATCTGGGGGACACCGCGCGGGGCTGGCGGAATGCCGTCGAGCTTGAATGTCCCGAGCTGCTTGTTGTCGCGCGACATCGAGCGCTCACCCTGAATGACGACGATCTCCACACCGGGCTGGCTGTCGCTGTACGTCGAGAAGATCTGCGCCTTGCGGGTCGGGATCGTCGTGTTGCGCGGGATCATCGGGGTCGCAACCCCGCCCGCAGTCTCGATGGCGAGCGTGAGCGGGGTGACGTCGAGCAGCAGCACGTCTTTGACGTCGCCGCGCAACACACCGCCCTGGATCGCAGCACCCACCGCCACGACCTCATC
>JBILKY010000445.1:0-2641 GCA_044376395.1 Chthoniobacteraceae bacterium
AGGTTGATAACTCGCCGGAACCACGAGTCCGTAAGGTTGGACTGAGTCGTCTATTCGGGAGCGGTATCCTCGCACGACGAGGCCTGTTTGGGTCGTCCACGGGGCTTGCCCCTCGCGCAGGGATTTCGCTCGTGCCTTGCCCTGCTCGAGCTTGGCGCGCGCGCTGTTTGCTTCAGTGGGCTTAAAGAACTCGTTGTACTTCAGCGCCCAGTCGACTGATTTGTGGAAGATCTCGACGTCAGGCAACAGCGTGAGGAGGGAAGGTGTCTTCTCAAGCACTTTTTGCAGCGCCTGAATTTCCGCGGCCAGTTCCGTGACCCCCTCTTGCAGCGCTTCGCGGTCTGCATCGGGGATTGTGATCCCTGGGGGCGGGATGGGGCGCACCTGATCAGGCAGGTTGTCTTTCGGGCCGTCTGCGTGGATGGCGGTTGCTGCGAGAAGGAACAGAGCAAGAGGGGGGAGTAATCGGGTCATAGGGTGAGGGGTGGCGCGCTGGGGCAATGTAAATCCTACTTCGGCGCTCGTCCGCAGTTCAACGAGCCAATCCGGATAAGTTGTTTTCCGAGGTTACTGAGCCGTTTTGAGGCGCCACCTCGCCCCGAAACCGCTTGATCCGGAGCATGCTCTCGCGGCACAAGTGAAGAATGCTCGAGATTCCCATCTGGGGTTGGCCCCTACTGTTCATCACGGGGATCGCGGCTGGTTTGGTGGATTCCATCGCAGGGGGAGGCGGTTTGATTACGGTACCGGCGCTGCTTGGCGTCGGACTGTCTCCGGGCTTGGCGCTTGGGACGAACAAGCTTCAGTCCTGTTTTGGTTCGGCGAGCGCGGCGTGGTCGTACATGCGTGCGGGGCTGATCAGCTTCAGAAATTGTCTTCTCGGGGTGGCTTGCACGGCTTTGGGTGCGGCACTTGGCGCCCTTGCGGTTCGTTTCATTTCTGATGCTGCGCTCAGGAGGGTGTTGCCGGTGCTGCTGATAGGAATTGGGTTGTTTGTCTTGCTTCGTCCCAAGTTGGGCGAAGCCGATGCACGCGAGCGGATGCGGCCCAGTTTGTTTTACGTGTCTTTCGGAATGGGACTCGGCGCCTACGATGGTTTCTTTGGACCCGGAGTCGGTTCCTTTTGGGCGCTCGCCTTTGTGCTTTTTCTCGGGTTCAACCTCTCAAAGGCGACGGCGCACACGAAGGTCATGAATCTCACCAGTAATTTTGTGGCGCTCGTGGTGCTTGGTGCAAACTCGCAGGTGATGCTTCTGCCGGGATTGGTGATGGGTGTCGGTCAAATGCTCGGAGCGAGGTTTGGTGCGGGGTTGGTGATCCGGCGTGGCACGCATTTGGTGAGGCCCGCGTTTGTTTTTGTGGTGTTTTTAATCGCCATCAAAATGCTGCTCTCGAAACGATGAGTGCCGAAATAAAAAACCGGCGGCAGGTTGCCCCGCCGCCGGTTTTCGTTGTTGATCGCTGCGAATAACAGCGCGTGTTCGGTTACACCGCTCGCTCGCCTGTCTCCTCGGTACGGATACGCACCGCTTCTCCCACCGGGGAGATGAACACCTTGCCGTCACCGATCTTGCCGGTCTTCGCCGCTTTCACAATGGCTGCAACCGCGGATTCCACGAGTGCATCGCCGAGGACGACCTCGATTTTGATTTTCGGAAGGAAATCCACCGTGTACTCACTGCCGCGGTAGATTTCGGTGTGTCCTTTCTGTCGTCCGAAGCCTTTGACTTCGGTTACGGTCATTCCTTCGACGCCGATTTCTGCCAGGGCGTCTTTGACTTCTTCAAGTTTGAACGGCTTGATGATCGCTTCGATTTTTTTCATAGAACTTTCCTTTGAGTTGAGTCTTCTGGCTTGCCGATTGGTTGCAAGCCTAAGGGTTGATTTTTTTGGTCCAGGTTAGTCCATCAGGTAGCCTTCTTCGCCGTGGTCGCTGATGTCCAGTCCGGACGCTTCAGCTTCGGGTGTGGGGCGCAATCCGACGATGGCCTTCACAATCAGGGTGATCACCACTGTTGCAACTACCGAGATAATCAAGGTTAGGATCACCGCCTTGAGCTGTGCGCCCACGAGACCGCCATCCGCCAGAAGCTTGGCTAGGCCGTTGCCGGGTTCGGCGGCGTCCGTTGCTGCAGTCACAGCGGTGTCCAGATTGCCGTTCACCGCTTTGTCCGCCAACACGCCAGTCAGGATCGCACCGAGAGTTCCGCCCACAGCGTGCACGCCGAATGTATCAAGCGCGTCGTCGTATCCGAACTTCGCCTTGAGGTGCATCACAAAGATATAGGGAACAACGGCTGCGAGTACGCCGATCACCATCGCTCCAGAGGTGCTTACAAAACCGCAAGCTGGGGTGATCACCACCAGTCCTGCGACTGCTCCCGAGCAGAAGCCCAGAATGGAAGCGTGTCCGCGGAGCATGCGCTCCATGATCGCCCAGGTGAAGGATGCCGTTGCGGCTGCGAGCGTCGTGGTCGTGAACGCGTTCGCTGCGATGCCGTCTGCAGCGAGTGCGGATCCCGCGTTGAATCCATACCAGCCCACCCAGAGCATCCCGGTCCCGATCATGCAGAGCACCATCGAGTGGGGAGCCATCTTTTCTTTGCCGAACCCGAGACGCTTGCCCAGCATGATGCAGAGG
>JBILKY010000446.1:0-2638 GCA_044376395.1 Chthoniobacteraceae bacterium
GAGTTTGTGGAGGAAGCCACACACCGCATTAAAGCTGCCCCTCTCATCGAGGCCCCAGACATCGAACGTCTCGTTCTTCTCGGCGCCGACTCCGTCCGGCTTGCCGACACGCCCGGGCAGCCGGAGCCTGTGTTTATAAGTGCCCGGGGCCGGCATCCCCCATTGCGAATCCGTGAGTTTCTCCCATTCCGTCTGCGCACGCTTGATGTCCCCGTTGTTCTGCGCAAAGGGCGCGGTGGGAGTGAAGTCCGTGTCGTCCCCCGCCAGCACCATCCAGTCCGCGCCGGAAACAATCCGATAAGCGCCGTGCTGCAATCCGTCCGCCTTGACCGGCGACTGGGCGCTAGCTCCCACGAACACCTTGACCGCCCTACCCGTCGGCTGCGTGAGGATGGGCAGACGCGCTCCGCTGATCTTTGCGATCTGATCCTGTAACTCCTGCGCCGCAAGGCGGGCGGAACGCTGGGGTTTTTCGCTGAGGATGATTTCTGCGCGTGGCTCGCCGTTCTCGGTAAGGAACGCGCCCGCAGCATCGAGAGCGGTTGACGAAGCGAACAGGAGAAACGCGAGTGTGAGGGGATGTTTCATGGGGGTGGGAGATGCCAAAGTAGAGCGGATTCGCGCTTTAATGCGCGTTCTATCCCATGGAAAAAGGGAAAAAGGTTTACGTGGCGGCTAAAAGTGCCGCGCCGTTCGACAACCTCATGTCATCTATCACTTATCACTCCGCCTGCGGCGCAACATCGGCGCAGGAGAGCAGTTTCAGACTGCGACCCGCGCTGATCAGCATGCCGTCTAATTTGGACCGCCCCGAAGAGGTCCGTTTGGTTGTGGAACTGAACTGTTAGATGCGGTATCCTGCGAGTTGTTACTCAGAACGGTCTGAAGGCTCCCCATGACGCCCCCTTGTCAGATGAAAAAAGTCACACCCAGCCGACTCACCCTGCTGCATGAGACAAAACTCAAGCATAAGCGGATCGCGCTGGCCGTGCACCAGAGGGCAACCCGTCAAATCCGCCAGAAAATCGCATGGGCAATCGTTTATTGCGCCGAAGAGACCCTCAAGTCGGCGCGCGAGACCCTTGCGCTCCAGATTCAACGATGCGGAAACCTGCCAAGATACCGTGCCTGGGCGCGACTCCTAAGCGGCCCGCCGGAGATTGCCGCAAAACAACTCCTGCGCGAAGACGCACGCGTGCAGCAACGCAACTCGTGCCATCCATTCGGCAACGCCCTTTCCATTTATGAAGCGCATCACCCAAAGCGATCTGATTGAGGCTGCCGAGGCAGTGGCGCAGATTACCGGACAGTCCCATGTCTTCATCCTCGGCATGGCTTCCACCGCCCAATCGGTGCCCACGCTGGATGAAATGCTCACCGATGACATCGACTTGTTCACCCCCGATGCTGAAAACTGTTTTCTGGACGAAGTGATCGCCTCTGTTGGCGAGGGAAGTCCATTTGAAGGAAACCACGGATTCTACGTTGAGCGGCTTGGCACGTGGGTCCTGCTCACGCAGCCCCGTGGTTGGATGGAAAGATCCCTCATCGTCCCCCACCCCTCGCTGACTATTCGCGTGCTGCATCCGCTGGACCTTGTTTACAACAAGCTAGAGACCGGCCGCAAAAAAGACCTTGAAGGCGTCACGCTCATCCTCCGCAGCGGCGCAGTCACGGCGGAGCAAGTTTACGATTTCATTCAAGGCGCAGAGACACCTGAAGAGACTAAGCTCGCGATCGTCAAAAACCTGCAAAGGATCCTCGAAAAAGCAAACACCCAAAACCGATCGTATTAGTCCGACCAGCCTGCGATAAAAGATAGGAGTTTCCTTTTGGCCCCGTTTCCGCAACTCGCGCGCGCGGTATGGTCGCGGGGCGCGCAAAATATTGGGCGTGGGCGTCGATGCCGAGGTTAATTGATTCGTAGGAGACCGTTGATGGGGAGAGTTTTATGGTTGTCATGGCCTTGAAGATCGCGGGAGCTCACGCCGCTCGGCAACCTCATGTCATCTATCACATTCCATTAGCTTTGCTTGGCAGCCGTGTCAGGAATCCAAGTCAGGCCCCAGTCGCGCAGGGCGAGGAGGACGGGCAGGAGCGCTTTGCCTTTGTCGGTCAGGTGGTACGGCCATCCGTGTCGACGGGCGCCTTACCGATCATTCCGGCCTCCATCAGGCGCTTCAAACGATCGCTGAGGATGTTTGTGGGCACGTTCTCAGGACCGGTGGCGAAATCTTTGAAGCTATTCCTGCCGAGCGCGAGATCACGGATGACCAGCAACGTCCACTTATCCCCGAACAGATCTAGTCCGCAGGCGATGGGGCAGGGTGACCGGCGCTTTGTGCCTTGAGCCGAGTTCTTGTCCGTGCGTCTGGGCTTCATCTGACCGAAGTTGACAGGAAGGACGCAGCTTGCGGCAAGTAATTTACTTGCAAAACACAAGTAAGTTGGGAGGGTCAGGTCATGTCTTTCACCTCATCGGACATTCCTCAACTTGCGCCGCCCGGCGCGGGGCTTCCCGCCTATGAACTCCAGATTGCCCGGGTGCTCTTCGCCCTGCGGGCTTGGACGCATAACCACCGTCGCACTAACGCGCTTTTTTGGCGCGAGCAGTCCTTGATCGCCGAGCTGATCCGAG
>JBILKY010000019.1:0-24165 GCA_044376395.1 Chthoniobacteraceae bacterium
GAGTATGCGGCGCTTGATGCATTGAAGATCGCCTCGGAAGTCGCTGACGCCTGAGCTGCCGCCGTGGATAATATCGAGCCGAGTTCGGCTGCGCGGGAGCGAGCTGCCACTAGAGCACTTTCCGCGCGTAGAACCTCGGTTTGCAGGTCGTATGCGCGCTTCTGTTCGAGATTCTTCATCGTGGCCTCGTTCACGCGCACCTTGTATTCGTCAAGGTAGCGGTTCATCGCGCTCATCCGCTCCTCAACATACCGCCTGTCTTGATTTCCGGATGTCAGACCGTCAACCGTCACTCGCATTTGCTGAAGCTGCTCGTAAGTGTACTGCTCGATTCGATTGATTCCGAAATTGTCGGCGACGCGCTCATCAGCATAAGGTTGCAGGCTGAGTTTTTGCATTTCTTTGAGGTCGGCCTGCGCCTTACCCAGGGCAGTCTCCCTTGCAATTCTTTCCGCATCTGCTTCCAGAAACAATTTCTGTATCTGTTCAACTTTGTTTAGATGCACAGAATAGTTCTCGTGAAGGAATGCTTTGCTTTGGAAGCCCTGCGCATCCGCGAGCAGTTTTTGATGCTCCTGCTCGAGTTTTTCCACAAGCCGCGTACGCTCTGAGCGTAGGTATTCGATTCTTTTGTCATTTTGCCGCTCGCGCTCCTCATGTAGTCGGTTAATGAACCCGTCCACCACGGCATTGAGTGCGTCCCCGAGAAAGCGTGGGTCATCAGACTCAATCTTAACGTTGATGAGATGCGAGCGTGGCACTTCCTGAATCACAAGGCGTTTGAGCAACTGCACAGCCTGGCTGACCTCCGATGCCTCTGGATTACAGAGAGCCGGACGCGCCTTTTGCGGCAAAGAGCGCAGCGCCTCGACGATTCCCGCAACGCTCTTCATGCGTCCGATTTGTGTCCTCGTGTAGTCGCCAATGTCACCCGGTATCAAATCACGTTCCTTGCCGTTGACTGCGATTTCCTTGGTCGCGTCGACCAACAACACGGCGGAAGCACTGTATGTGGCTTTCACGAGGGCCAGAAATGTCGGCACAAGCGCGCATGCAAGCAAAGTGCCGGATCCAAGAATCAACGGTGCCCGACGGAGCACCACGCCATTGAAGTCGAACGGCTTCCGACGCGCAACGGTTGGCCTCTCAGATGTAGCCGCTGTCTCATTCACTTGTTGGAAGAGGCCGCTGGGGCTGTCGTTGCGCCAGTCCCAACGAACCCTTCCTGGCCCCAGAGTTTGCGGCGCAACTCTGCCATCACGCCCGAGCTTTCAGCAGTTCGCAAGGCAAAGTCGACAACCTGCATGGAAGGAAGCAAACGGGTGATGTAATAATTTATCTTCGAAGCGCCAGACTCGCTGATGTACACAATGTCCCCGTCTTTCAGTATGTAGTTTTTACGCATGTCGCCTTTTCGCATGATCTCGCGCAGATCGATATTTTCGACCATGCCGCGCCCCTGCACTTGTCTTGCAAGGAGCACCTTTGAGACATCCGCTTCGCGGCTCGGTCCCCCATGGCTCATCACTGCGTCCAAGAGCGTCTGAGACGAGCGAAGGACGTGCACGCCGGGTTGCACAACCTGCCCTAGCACGTATGCCAACTGATCATCGCTCTGCGGGATAAAAATCACATCACCGTTTTGGAGTTTCGCGTTCAACGCCATATTTCCATTTTCCAAAAGGTCGCGTAAATCCACCCATACGACCATCTGACTGCCGCGCACGATCATGCAGCGGCTTAGGAAAGACTTCCCTGTATCGACCGGCAATCCTCCTGCGAGCGACAACGCTTCGAGCAACGAACCGCGCCCATTGAACGGGATAGCCCCAGGATTCGCGACACGCCCGAGCACAAATACCCTATTGTTCGCGAATACCTTCATCACCAATGTGACCTCAGGGTCGTCGTAATACTGCGTAAGCGTTTTTTTAAGTTCTGATGTGACATTTTTGAGAGAGCGCCCTGAAACGCTTACGACGCCGGCCCGCGGTAGCGCGACCTCGCCGTCTGGCGACACAACGATCTCCTCTCTTGAGATGTCGGGTCGGCCTCTCACAAGAAACGCGAATTTATCGCCCGGGCCCAACCTGTATTCCTGCTCTGCGGACGCACCGAACGTCTCCACTTGAGTTTCGTTGGCGTACACTCGCGACGGCGCTGCCTTCGCCGTCATAAATTCCTGAGCCGGCACGTTGTCTGATTGCCGTTTGAAGACTGCCTGCGAATTCACGCTGGAATAAACACCGGGCTTAGGCGCGGCGCACGCCGCAAGTAGCATTGCGGTGAGGATGCAGGGTCTTTTGGGTAGCGTCTTCATTGCAAGGGGCCCCAAACTGCGCTTTTGAGATGCATCAAGCGCGCGCGCGCGTCCAGACGCAAGGTTGCCGCCCTCTTTCCGCGCAACAGGCAGTCTCTTTGGTAAGCTTTCAAAAAATCGCGAAACGGTGGGTCCTCGTAACGGGGCAGCCCACGCCACCAACTCAGAGCGTATCCGACAAACATCGCGATGCTGCCTGCCACAAATGGTCGCTGCGCCATCCGTAGCACAGCACTGGCGATCATGTATAGCCAACCCGTTCCCATGAAATACTGGCCGCGCCCATGGCGTACTCTGCCATGCAAAATCCCGCGATCACTGCTTCCCATGGGACGCATGTGGACAAAGCGGAGGTGCGCGTCATCCCAACTCGCCACAATCCAGCCGAGCATCCGCGCCTTGTGACAGTCGATTCCATCCCACATCACACCGCGTACAAGTCCGCCTATCTCCCGAAAACACTCCACACGATAGAACTTTGTCATCCCGACAGACATCTCATCGCCGCATTTTTCAGCAACCAATTCCCCGCCCACCTCGGAGTATGGCTTGCCGCTGCAAGAGCCCAAACGCGGGTCCTGCGTCATCTTATCCAGCAAAGTTTCGAAATAACGTTCCGGCAGCTTTACGTCCAAATCGAACTTGCAGACATAGTCAAAGCCTTCCATATCGACGCAGTTCAAGCCGTGTTCGAACGCCTCGACGACCCCCGGCCCTACCGACCTGCTACCGCGGTCCGGCTTGCACACAACGCGCAGCCATGGAACCACCTCGGCATAACGCTCCAGAAGGGCACGACTGTCATCCGAGGACCCGTCATCCACCACAATCCACGCGGCGGGCAAAACAGTTTGCGATAAAACGGATTCAACACAACGGTGAATGAATTGAGATTCGTCGCGGCAAGGCGATATCAGCACATACCGAGACCTATTCTCGATACAACCCGTCATAATCCAGCCCCCTCCGAATCGCCGTCAAACACTCGCGAAAGCCGCTTCACATTTAATCCAGTTGAAAATTCGGACTCCACCCGCTGCTTCCCTGCGGCTCCAATCGAGGCGCGAAGCGACGGATCGTTGATGAAATCAAAAATAGCCTGAGCGAGCGCAACCGGGTCTTCCGGGGGAACCAAGCGACCCGAAACCCCATCTGCAATCAGCTCCCGGATTGCAGGAAAATCCGTACTCACACAAGGCACGCCTCCCGCCATTGCCTCCATCAACGCAACCGGAATCCCATCGCGGTCCCCATCCTTCGCAATCACGCAGGGCAGCGCAAACACGGTCGATTCGCGGATCAAAGCTGCGACTTTTGAATGGTCGATCGCTCCTGTCCATTCGATGCATCCCGCCACACCGCATCCCAGTGCAAGCGTCTTAAGGTTCAGCAGCTCTGCGCCATCGCCTGCGACCACCGCGCGGAAAGCAACGCTCCTGTCACGCATCCGCGCCAGTGCTCTCACAAGGACATGCACGCCCTTTTTGGGCACCAACCGAGCAACGCTAAGGATCATCGGAATGGGCTGGCCGCTAGCAGGCGGTGCTCCCGGACCAGCGCCTGCTCCAGCCCAATTTCTGAAGTCAACCCCACACCTAACTAGGGGGTAATGACCCACCGGCCTTTGATATACGCGAGAGTAAAAACCCCGGTGCCACTCGCTGATGCACACCACATGACTTGCACGGGCCAGCTTCCGCTCAAGCAACAGTGCGTCGCGAAAAAGGTCGGCGCCGTGACCGGTAAAACTGAATGGAATACGGCCATGCATGGATGCATACATCGCAATGGAAGTCGGCACATGCGCCATGTGCGCGTGAATGCGCCGAACGCCACTGCCGCGAAGCCTGCGGGCAAGCGATATCCCTGACACTGCATGCACTAGCGTCTTAGCGAGCCTGGCAGGCGAAAGTCCGTAGCGATGGAGTGAGTCTTGGATCGCTCTGAAAACGGTGCGCAACGTTCGTGACGCATCCCGCGCGATCTCGGCGCAAAAATCACCGAAAACCGCGGTCGCTCCTTTGTAAACAACCACCGATGAGCGCGCCATCCGCTCCAGTTCGTCATCACCAAGGCCGGTTTCAGGCGCACGGACTGAAGCGGTTACGACCTTTATGCCCAGGTTGCGCAGGGCAATGACCTCCCTGTAGACAAAAGTCTCCGATCGCGAGGGAAGTCGTGAGGCAAGATACAGAATGGATGATTGTCTGCGCATGTCGGCATTTTAACGGGGCGCGCGTGTTTTCACGACACGGGCGGGGATTCCAACCACGGTGGCACCCGCGGGTACGTCCCGGATCACAACGGCCATCGCGCCGATTTTTGCACCGCTACCAACTTTGATATCCCCCAGCACTTGAGCGTACGCGCCGAACTCGACGTCATCGCCCACCTCCGGAACGCCCCCACCTGGAAACCGGTTGCCGATTGTCACGCCCTGCCGCAAGGTGCAATTCTTGCCAATCCGCGCCGCATCGTGGATGAAGATCCCGCCGAAGTGATGAATGCGCAAACCGGGGCCGATCTTGACCGCCTTCGAGAAACTGCATCCCGTGAGGGTTTCGACGGCCCGAAAAGCGAGCCAATAGAACGGCTCAAGCACGCGTCTTGCAAAACCTGCCGGCCATTGATGGATGTTCTGCCCCCAGCGGTACACGGCAACCGCCCAGGCCGATTGTTCACGCAGGAATGCATTTCTCGGGTATCGCGACAAATCGGCCCTGAGAAGTTCAATCCAGTTCATGTCTTGTATTCAATCAATCGCGCCGGTCTGCGCAGGAAGTTGTCCCGGTACCACAGCAACTGTCCGAAACGCTGAGGCCATTTTCCGATTTGCAGGAATGCGGCGTAAATGAGCACGTTCATGGGCGAGCCCCTGCGCCGGCTGCGCCATGCGGCACGAAGGCACTGCAAGGCTTGAACGAGCAAACCAACCATGAGCGCCTGCAATACATTGCCCAGCCATCCACTCGAAGCTCCACCCGTAATTGCGTGGATGCCCACAGTATGCGAAAAAAATGCGATGCAAACCAGCAGCACGAGCCATCCGTCGCACCAAATCACCGCGCTCCTTGTTAAATCTCTGAAGGGGACGTCGGCGATGGGCATTCGCTTGATGAGTCTCTGAACCACTTCTTTCGCTCCGTACCCGCAGCGGATCATGCGGCGCCACCAACCTTTGAATGTGAAAAGCGCCGCATCGTGCCGGGTCATGTTTTCGTCAAGCCTGTACACGCCCCCGCCAGCGCTTCGAATTCTAACGCACAACTCAGGCTCTTCACCGGCGATGAGCGTCGGGTCAAACATGCCGACGCGCTCGAAGACATCGACTCGCACCATCGCATCTCCACCGCACGCCCTTGCAGCACCAACCGGCGTGTTCCACTCGAGTTCGCACAGCATGTTATAGATCGATGCGCGGGGAAACTTTTCCCTCCGCCTTCCGCAAACCACAGCCAATTCGGAATGTGCTGCCATCCAGTCCCGCGCTTTCTGGATCCAGCCCGCCTCCAGCTCGCAGTCTCCGTCGATGAACTGCACCAACTGAATCGATGGATACCTTTGCCGCAAGTGCGTGAATCCTTCGTTTCTCGCCCGCCCCATCGTAAATGGAGCCGACGCGCTCAACCGCACGACATCCACGCCGAGTATTGTTGCAAACGCGACGCTGCCATCCGTGGATCCGGAGTCGACATACACAATCGCATCCGCAGATGCACCGATGGAGACAAGGCAGCGCTTGAGGCGCTCGCCCTCGTTGCGAGCGATAACAATTACCCCTACTGTGTGGCCGCGATCATCCATCCCGAACCACCTCTCTGACGAAGGCTGCGTACTTTCTGGAAATGGTTTCCCAAGAATATTTACCAGCCACAAGAGCCGCATCCGGCATGTGTGAACGCCGTCGCAAGAGAGCGCTTTGCAATGCTTTTACGACATCGGAGCGCTTGGTGGTTTCAACCAGCCATGCGTTCGGCCCCCAAAGCCGTTCTCCGTTTTCCGCACCGAAAATCCAGCGAGTCAGCGTCGAATCCTGTGCGACGACCGGCAACGCAGCAGCCAACGCTTCCACGTAGATGTTCCCAAAGGACTCGTCGGCCGCCATGTGGAGCAGCAAATCCGACGAGGCATAGACCGTCGGCATTTTCTGAAACGGCACCTTCATCAGCTTCCAGCGTCCGGGCATCGCGAGTTCCGCCGCCTGGATTACTTCGTCACGCATCGGTCCATCCCCGACAATTAATAAAAACAGGTGTCTTAATCCCCTCAGAAGCGCGATGCCTTCGATGATCCGTTTTTCAGGCACAAGCGCCCCCACCATCAGCACAACTGTTGCATCAGAAGACAAACCAAGCGCGTTTCGATCTGGCTTTGCGTTCGAGAATTCTTCGACGGCAACTCCATTTGGGATCAGCGCGGCATTCCAGTTTTTCCGATGGCGCTCGTAAAATTCGGGATTGGTGCATATCAACCCGTCGCACCCAAAGAAACGGTATTCTCCGCTGGTTCGCCGCGCGGGCCAGTCTCCGTTCTGTGTGACGAAGATATGCGCAGGTCCGCCCTTTTTACGATTTGCGCGCAACAGCCAGTTCACAAAAGGGTAACTGCAAGTAATCGTGCAGTCGTAATCCTCAGGTGAATAGACGCTCCGAAGCCCTGCAGTGAACGAGAGTTCCTCCCATCGGTAAGGATTGCGGACGGGAGGAAATCGAGGCCAAGCTTCAAAGCTTTGCCGCATGCGGGAGAATGCCTGCAAATAGCGGTAGTTGCGGCCCGGAATCTCCGGACCCGCCCCGATCAGCGTGACTTCAAACGCAGGATTCGCCGCCAACTGCTCTCCAACGCTTTCAAACGTTGTTTCAGCCCCCCGGTTGATGCAGTGCAACCCGGGCAGAGCGAAGCAGACCCTCGTCCGGCCTATGGAGAGCTGCGTTCCGCTCAAATCGGCAACCTTTCTTTCAAAAGAACATGGAGATCGAACAAGGTGCGCTCCCAGTGACTTGTGCCGCGCCTTCCCTTCATCGCCATAACCACAAGATTGAGCGCGACAAACACGGTGTAAACCAAACGCATCCACGCCTCAGCGAGACCCCCGTAACAGATCCGCTGGAATCTAAACCGCGCGGCCCATCGCCACTGAATTCGACGCGGTTCCGGGCACCGCGTCGGATCTGAAGAAGCCCCACCGTGGTGCGTGATGCTGCCTGCTGAATCAAAAAAAACAGTCCAACCGAGTTTTTTGAGTCGGAAGCATAACTCAGCGTCTTCGCCGTAAAAAAAGAACCTCTCGTCGAATGCACCTGCAAGTCTCAATGCAGACGCCCGTAGCATCATGAATGCACCGCCAATCCAGTCAACCTCACGCGCCGCGCCCTCCCGGTTCCAGCCGCAATCCTCCGTATCAGCCCATGAGAAAAGACGCGGCAATGCGTAAGGAAGGCCTGTCGCACGGACCGTCGCAAGATCCGGGCGCGGGAAGCGCCGGCAAACGTTTTGGACGGAGCCGTCCGGGTTTCTAACCATGCAACTGAGCGCGCCGATGCGCGCGTTCAGTTGCATCCGGCGGACCATGGCTGCAAGGCACCCCGCATGAACAACCGTGTCGTTGTTGAGCAAAAGCGCGTACTCTAGCGTCGGGATCGCCCGCAGGGCGCGGCGGACTGCTAAATTGTTGGCACGGGCATAACCGAGGTTTTCAGTCTGGGGCAAAATCTCCGCCCAACTGCTCCAACCTGCTCCATGGATTTCGGAGCTTAGGCGTTGAAGCGACTCGTCCTTGGATCCGTTTTCCACAAGGAACACCTTGAAATCGCCGAACTCGTCACGCTGCTGAGCCAATGACCGCATGCAATCCAGCGTGTACTCGGGGGTGCGATAATTGACGACTATGATGGCAAGAACCATGTTCACCCTCTGATTCGAGGCTATGGGCCGCGCCGGTCCTTGGTCCCTACCAAACGCTCCCACCAAAAGTTAGAACCTCGCCGCCGCCGCGACTGGGCGTAGTGTGAGAGCGCTCGCTCCATCTGTTGCTTGCAGGAACCGGATCGCGCATCCAAACCTATCCGCCCGCATTTTGCGGGACAAAGCACGCGGCATTTCTGTAGAACGTTGAGTGGGTTGCTTTCCATGGCTTCGGCCGCAGTTTTTGAGGTGCGGCGCCGGTACTTAACGGTATCGTCGCTCTCCCGAAACGGCGGGACGCCCCCTGCGTGCGGTCCGTAAGCCATTTTAGCCCGAGTACATTCGATTTTCTGTTTCACACATATGAGCTCTTCCGTTCGCTGGATTGAATCCACCTGCTGGGAACTAGCCTTTTACGGCTTACCAAACCGCGTTCCATGGCCTGAGGAGGCCGATCCTGCGGGTGCGCAGATCGCTCCGATCAATTTGGAGGCGCTTGTGGAAGCGATCGACCGGCTTGGGAACGACATTTCGGAGCCGTGGCTGGGATTTCAATCCGCGACCGGGCTATTTCAGGAGCTTTCAGAATCGCTGCAGGGCGGCGAATTGGTCAGAAGCAATCGGTTGCTCGATGAAATCGACCGGTTGCACCAGGGGGCGCCCTTCGTGCCATTCCAGAGAGGGAACCTTGCTCGGCTTGAGGGCAAAGACGACGAGGCACAGGTGATTTTCAAGTCGCTGGTCGAGAAGTTCCCGAACACCCCGCCCGCTTGGAGCAGCCTTGGCGCGATTCACGCCCAAAACGGGGACCGCGGGGCGGCCGTGTCCGCATTCCGAAAGGCGCTGGAACTCAACGGTAACGACCAGCTTGCGCTGGAGGGCTTGACGCGGCTGCGCGAACTGGTGCGGCTCATGCGCCAGGACGAGGGCGGCAAGCCGAACCCGAAAGCGGTCGGCTACGTCGACACCGCCACCTTCACGCAGATGGTGCTCGGACAAATCGATTCGCTCGCGAACGAACCCGACAACCTGCTCGGTCTTGCAGACCAACTCATGCGTGACGGCATCGTTCTGGAGGTCGCCATTTCAGCGCTTGAAAAGGCGAACGAAGTGCGTCCGAAACACGGCAGGACCCTCCTTTCGCTTGCCACCGGTTATCGTGCGGCGAATCGAAACGAGGACGCACTCCTGAAGGTACGTGAATTCACCGAGGTCGAGCCGCAGGAAGCGACCGGGTTCATGCACCTCGCACAAGCCTGCAACACGCTTGGACGCCATGAAGAAGAGCGGGAGGCACTGGCGAAGGTGCTGGAGTTGGACAGCAATTTTCACGCGGCCATCGGAGTCTACTTCGGCCTCACCAACGGGGAGCATGATCCCGCAAAAGAGGAAACGGTCGCGAAATGGTCTGCCGAAACAAAGTCGTGGATGGGGCACCTCATCGCGAGCTCCATTGCACGGGCGCGCGGCGACAATTCCGCGGCATTGCGCCACGCTGACGATGCATTCGCACTTGCCCCGGAAAAAGAAGAAGTTCTGCTGCACCTCTCGGCTGTACTGGGCGACCAACGCGAACTCAACAGGCTTGCAACCCAAATTCGTCCCGCTGTTGAAAGCCGCAAATACTCGGCGCGCCTGGACTGGAACTACTCGCAAACCCTTCACCAACTCGGTTTGCGCGACGAAGCGGCAGGCGTGCTAAGACGGGCACTAGCCGAGACAAACGCGCCGGATGAGTTCAAGGGGATGGCGGTTCCAACCTTGGAAGCGTGGGGAGGAGTTCTCACCGGATGCGGGCTGCCGCTCGAACTTAATCAGGGCGCGAACATCACCCGTCCGATTCTCATCACTCTCGAGGACGGCGACGGCGGAATCGTCATAGGCGCGGGCCGTCAGATCCCCACGGAGGGAACCTTTCCGTTGAAACACAAGGGAACAGCCACAATCGACATCCGACTTCAACAGGGTGAATCGGGAGGATCCACTCCACCTCGCGACCTCGGCACGTTCCGGGCCGGGGGAGTAGACACCTCCGAGGCCGCCAAGCCGATTGAGTGCAATGTTGCGATCACCCCGCAGGGCGTGCTGCATTTCCGCGCGGCGCAAAACGGCCAGAGGCTGCCCGTGGGATGGGTTGCGCCGAAATAGCAACGCAGCAGAAACACGCGCTTTTAAACGGACACTTTAAAAGCGCATTTTGAGGCCACAATTTTCGGCTCAGAAACGCCGCGTGTCACAGACTTTTTAAAAATGCGCGAAAGATCCGGAGTGCTGGGAAAACATCTCCGATTCTCGCGCGACTGCCCGTCACCTCAGTCGGCTGTGAGCGCAGCGCGCTCTCTGTCGAGGGCGCCCGTTTTCTCGAGAAAATAATCATACCCGCCTGCATACGGGAGCACGGTGCCGTTGTTGATGTGCAGCACCTTGGTGGCGAGCTTGCGAATGAAGTGCACGTCGTGGGAGATGAATACCAATGTTCCCTCATAACGCTCCAACGCCAAAACCAGCGACTCGACGGTGTGGATATCGAGATGCGTTGTGGGTTCATCCATGAGCAGCAGATTGGGCGGATCCACGAGAAACTTGATCAGGTTTAGCCGCGTCTTTTCACCACCGCTCAGGACGGGCGTTTTTTTGTAAATCTCCTCCTTCCTGAAAAGGAAGCTGCCAAGGATCCCGCGCGCATCGTTTTCGGTGAGGTGTGGCGCGGTATCCATGACCTCCTGCAGGACGGTTTTATCAGGATCCAGGGTTGCCGCACGGTGTTGGCTGAAGTAGCCAAGTTTCGCGTTCAATCCGAGCTTACGTTCGCCTTTTTGAAATTCCACCACGCCTGCGAGAATCTTTAGTAGCGTGCTCTTCCCCGCCCCGTTTGGCCCGACCAGCACAGTGCGTTCCCCGCGCTCAACATCGAGGCTGAGACTCCGGTAAACAACGTTGTCACCATAGGCCATCTGGATGCCCCCGAGAGAAACCACCTTGGCACCGCTTCTCAGAGGCTGCGGGATATTGAAACGGAACGGTTTTTTGGGCGGCAGCGGCTTTTCAATAAGTTCCATGCGCTCGATCTGCTTGAGCTTGCTCATGGCCTGTGAGGCCTTCGACGCGACCTGCCTAAAGCGCTCATAGAACTCGCGGAGCGCTGCGATCTCCTTCTGCTGATTCTTGTACGCAGCACTCTGCTGCTCGTACGCCGCCTCACGCAGTTCAAGAAACGCGGAATAATTCCCCTTCCACTCCAGCAGACGCTTTTCCGAGATCTCAAAAACTGTCTCAACAATTTCATCCATGAACTGGCGGTCATGAGAAATCAGCAAAACCGCACCCGAATAATTCTTGAGGTAGTTTTGAAGCCAGATGAGCGAGATCAGATCTAGGTGATTCGTAGGCTCGTCCAGCATGAGGAGATCCGGTTCCATCACCAAAAGCCTCGCCAGATGGGCGCGCATGACCCATCCCCCGCTCAGTTTTTTTGCAGGCCGGTCAAACTCGTTGACGTTGTAACCGAGCCCCACGAGCATTTTTTTGGCTTTTGCATCCACCTTCGGATTGCTGAGCGCCTCGTGCTTGGCATGCGCCTCCAGATATTCAGGCCCGTCGACGGTTCCCGCTTTTTCAAGTTCCCGAAGTCTCGCCTCAAGCGCAGGCACCTCCCCCGCCCTTCCCGTGGCGATATCTAGGACGGTCTCGTCACCCACGGCCTCCGCCTCCTGAGGCAGGAATCCCACCATCGTCCATTCATCGCGCTCGACGGTGCCCTCGTCGGGGTCCGAGTGCCGGAGAATAATCGAGAACAGCGTGCTTTTCCCCGCGCCATTCGGTCCAACCAAGGCGACACGCTCGCCGTAGTTGATCTGCATGGAAGCGTTCTCGAACAGCACGTTTCCACCATGGGATTTTTTGAGATTACGAATCGCGAGCATAGGCGGGCCAACTCAACAGCACTTCGGGGTGACACTCAACTAATTCAGCGGCCTAATCTTGATGTTCCGGAACCAAACTTGGTTGCCATGGTCTTGCAAACACAGGTGTCCCTTGGCGAATTTCGCAAAATCTGGGAATGCGCCGAACTTCGACTTCGACACCTTTTCATTCCAGTCCCCCGAGCCGATCTCGTATTCCACGTAAAAGACATCGTTCAGCCAGTGCTGGCACTTTCCGTTCTTCGTCACAAAGCGAAGCCTGTTCCACTCACCCACCGGTTTGGTGGCGTCGACGGTGGTGGTGTACAAACCGTACATCCATGCCGCTTTGTTGGGATCATGATGCCCGGCATTGTCGAGCACCTGAATTTCAGGACCGGTATGCCAGGGTGCCTTGCTGATCTCCTGAACGCGGAACATGATGCCGCTATTGCCCGCCTCTGAAATCTTCCAGTCAATCAGCAGCTCAAAATTTTCGAACTGCTCTTTGGTGACGATGTCTCCGCCTTTGGACTCTAAAAATAACGCCTCGTCCCGCACGACCCACGCGGAGGGTAGCTCGTCTTTTTTGTAGCCGCGCCAGTCGTTGGCCGGATTCTTGCCGTCGAATAGCAAGCGCCAACCCTGCGCTTTTTCGGACTCCGTCAGTGTATTGACGGCGCCAGAAACCGACGCGGGTGCGGCCTCCTGTTTCGGGACGGTTGACTGAGCGACGCCAGAGTTCCCCTGCAACATCAAGAGAGACACAGCAGTACCCAGAGGGAGGAGATCACGCAAAAATGAGTTTTTCATGGATTGTGTTTTGAAAGGATTCGCGAAGTGGCATCTCAAAAGATAACCCCGCGTGGAACCAGCAAATTCATCGCTCGCAATCCACGGTATTTCAGGCAAGTCCCGGATCTGCGTCCTTGGCGGATCAAATTGGGGTTAATTTGCCTTTACCGGGCACTAAACTTCCAAAGAATCGGGACCGTCCGCGCATTTCCTCATACGCCCCAATGCAATCTCCCGTCCAACGCATTCATGAAAGAGACGACGCTATCGTCGCCCTAAAACCCCTCAAAGCCGGTGAACTGATCAATCTGGATGGAGCACAGTGGAGATTGCTCGAGGATATTCCGGCAAAGCACAAGTTCGCGGCTCGAGACTTTGGCGAGGGCGACAAGGTCACTATGTACGGTGTCACAGTGGGCCGGACCCGCCACGCAATCCGCTCCGGCGGACTTCTCAGCACAGCGAATCTCGCGCACGCCACGGACCCGTTCACCGCGGAATCGGAAGCGCGAGTCTGGAGCGCTCCGGACGCCACCGCCTGGAAGTCTAGGACCTTCGCCGGCTACAGACGTTCCGACGGCCTCGTTGGAACTGCAAACCTGTGGCTGGTGGTCCCGCTTGTGTTTTGTGAAAACAGGAACATCGCGGTGATGCAGAGCGCGCTGAACCGCGCCCTCGGCTACCACAAAGCGTCGCCTCACGAGGCTTTCGCCCGTGAACTCGCCTCGCGCTGGCAGTCCAACCCAACAGAGAGCGAACTCGAGCGCGTCCGTCTTGGTGCTGAAGCGTTAAGCCAACACAAGCCCCTTTTCGAAAACGTAGGTGGAATCAAATTCCTGCAACACACTTTTGGTTGCGGTGGCGGCAGACAAGATTCGGACGCCCTCTGCGCGTTGATTGCGGGTTACCTCAACAACCCGAACGTTGCGGGAGCCACCGTGCTGAGTCTCGGGTGCCAGCACGCGCAGATTGAGATCCTTGAGAGAGAGATTGCCAAACGGAATGCACGTTTTGACAAGCCCCTTGCCATCTTCGAACAGCAAAAATCTCAATCGGAAGGCGACATGCTCGAAAAAGCAATGCGTGCCACATTCACCGGCGTTGCCTCCATCAACCGATTTGAACGCGAGCCCTGCCCGATCTCGGACCTCACCATCGGAGTTAAGTGCGGAGGGAGCGACGGTTTCTCGGGCATCAGTGCAAATCCTGTCGTGGGACGCCTTTCGGATCTGGTCTGCGCATCGGGGGGGGCAAGCGTGCTGAGTGAATTTCCGGAACTCTGCGGCGTCGAACAGGAACTGTGCCGCCGCTGCGTCACCCCGGACCTTGCACAGAGATTCGCCGATTTCATGGCAGAATACGAGGCACAAGCCCATGCCCGCGGAAGCGGCTTCGACATGAATCCGAGCCCGGGAAACATCCGGGACGGCTTGATCACGGACGCGATCAAATCGGCAGGCGCGGCGACAAAGGCTGGGAGCGCCCCGATCATCGACGTGCTTGACTACGGCGCACCCGTGACAAAGCGGGGCGGCGTCTCGCTATTGTATGCACCTGGAAACGACGTTGAATGCACGACCGCGATGGCGGGGTCAGGATGCAACCTAATCCTCTTCACAACGGGCTTAGGCACTCCGACCGGAAACCCGATTTGCCCAACCATGAAAATTGCGACGAATACCGACCTCGCAACCCGCATGGCAGACATCATCGATTTTGATGCGGGCCCGATGATCACCGGGAAGCGCACCCTTAACGAGCTCGCAGAAGATCTGCTGGAACTGAGCATTCAAACGGCAAGCGGCGATTGCGTGCCGAAGGCGGTTTCGCTGGGTCAGGATGATTTCATTCCATGGAAGCGAAGCGTGTCCCTTTAGAATTCCTCATAGAAATTCCTGATGGAATTTGCTTCGGGCCAGTCCACTCTCAAAACAAAACAGAAACGCAAACACCATGAGACTCTCCTCCAAACACGCGGTCATCACCGGAGCGGGCTCCGGCATCGGCGCTGCGATCGCGCAGCGGTTTGCAAGTGAGGGGGCAACGGTGTGGCTCATGGACCGCGACCTCGCGGCCGCGCAGAGAATCGCGGATGCGATTCGAGCGAACGGGCGGAACGCGACTGCACTCGAATGCGACGTCTCGAGCGAATCGAGTGTGCACTCGGCAATGGAACGGGTGGAAGCCGTTGACATTGCGGTGAACAACGCAGGCATCAGCCATGTGGGCACCCTCGAGAGCACCACTGGGGAAGATCTTGACCGCTTGTATCAAGTGAACATCAAGGGAGTCTTTCATGTCTCGAAATCCGCAGTGCAGCGCATGCTCGGGCAGGGCGGCGGCGTCATTCTCAACCTGTGCTCGGTGGCGGCGAAAATCGGCATTGAAGCGCGCTTTGCATACTCGATGACCAAGGGTGCGGTGTACTCAATGACCCTGCAGATGGCACGCGACTATGTGTCAAAAAAAATCCGCTGCAATTGCATCTGTCCTGCACGAATTCACACGCCGTTCGTGGACGGTTTTCTTCAGAAGAACTATCCTGGTAAAGAGACCGAAATGCTCGAAAAGCTGAGCGCCTGGCAGCCGGTTGGACGGATGGGACGTCCCGATGAAGTGGCGTCCCTCGCGACTTACCTCTGCTCTGACGAGGCCGATTTTGTCACTGGATCGTCATACGACTTGGACGGCGGTGCGACCCTGCTCCGTTAGAAATCCACACGAATCCTGCTTGCGCGGGATGGCGCGCGGGCCGCGTTTCTAAATTCAGGCCAGGACCCGTTGCCAAAGGGCAGCTTGCGCGAGGGCGTCTCGCATGCTTAAGTCAGGTAGTACCCACCCCAATCGTGCCTGCTAGCAACCCCACTTCCCTTTTTGGCAGATTTTCTGCCGCAATCATTCAATGGATCGACTCCGATTACTGCCCTGAGGGGCCGGAGAAAATGCGATCGGAACCCGACCGCGTGGACTGGCCGCGCGTGATGCCGTTTGTTTTCCTGCATCTAGGCTGCCTCGGGGTGATCTGGACGGGCGCAAGCACTTTCGCTGTCTGCTTTGCAATCGCACTGTATTTCCTGCGGATGTTTGCGGTGACTGGGATTCATCACCGTTATTTTTCCCACAAAACCTACAGCACCTCGCGCCCCGTGCAATTCCTGCTGGCCGTCTGGGCGGCGACCGCTGTCCAGCGCGGTTCACTTTGGTGGGCGTACCACCACAGACACCACCACCTGCACTCAGACGATCCAGAAGACGCTCACTCACCGCACGTGCACGGGTTTCTATGGTCGCACATTGGGTGGATTACTTCGCGCCGGAATTTTCCAACTGACTACTCCAAGATCAAAGATCTGGCGAAGTTCCCGGAGTTGGTCTGGCTGAACCGGTTTGACCTTGTCATCCCGATTCTCTACGCGGTTTTCACGCTTGTTCTAGGGATGGCGCTTGAAAGGTTCGCTCCCGGCTTGAACACGAATGGTTCGCAAATGCTCGTTTGGGGATTCTTTATCAGCACCACGTTTCTCTTCCACGGCACGGCATGCATCAACTCCATGGCTCATCTGATGGGCAAACGCCGCTACAAGACCACTGACGACTCGCGAAACAGCTTCATTCTCTCCATGATTTGCCTCGGCGAAGGGTGGCACAACAACCATCACCGCTACCAGAGCTCAACGAGAAACGGTTTTTACTGGTGGGAAATCGACCTCACCTACTACGGCCTCAAGATGCTCTCGTGGACCGGCCTGATCTGGGGTTTCAAACCGGTTCCAAAGTCAATTCTTGAGGAAGGTAGGCTTGGGATTTCGACGAGGACGGCGCAAACCGTCGGCGTCCCAGCACAGTCGACCAAATCGACTTCCAGGCATCAATCACCCGAAGAAGCCGAGGATGACGGCCACGGAGCGATGGCTGCAAAGGTTCTCACCCCTTAATTTGCGCAAGCTCACCGCCCGCTTGAATCGGGCGAGTGAGATCGGGCTCACACCCTTGTTGCCCTCGTTCAATAGGTCTCCGGAGGACCAGACACCGAGGGTGCTCAGGGCACAGACACGGCGTTTGATTGAATCAAATTCGCGCTCCCTCCCTCGATTTTAAGCGAGACGGGCGCCTGTTCGGGCAGAGACCCCGCCTGTGGGTTCCGAGAACGGTCATCCCTCAGGATGTTTCCCATCACAACGGAGCGCTGCAAATTCTTGAGCAAAAGGGCGGACCCGTCGCTGTCCAGCACGCTGTTGCTTGAAATTTGCATGCGGATGCAATCAGAGAATTCGACCGCCGCCGGATGCACGTGTACTCCTGCGACGACGTTGCCGGTAAAACTGCTGTCTGCGCAGCCCCGAAACACGACGCCATTGTGTTCTGCGTTGGCGAACCCATTCACGAGATAGCGCGGGTTCCGGTCGAAGTTGTTTCCGCTCACCACCACATGAGACGAATCCTGCACCAACAAATCATGCAGGAACCCTTCCCAGAATGTATTGCCCGTAACAGTCACGCCGCGTGCGTTGCGAATCTCAACATTCACTTGAACGTCGCTAAAAACATTGTTCCCGATGGTGATATTGCCTTCCTTCGTGAATGGCCTGCCCTCACGCCTCTCCAAGGATGGGTCCAGCCCGCCTCCTTGGATTCGGATGTTGGCGGAGTCGGGCGCTTTGCTCGTGTGCTGGACGGTGCATCCGGTGATCGCAACTTCGCCGATCGAGCCGCCGGTTGAATCAAGCCAGATGTTTGCCGAGGGGGGCCCCTCCCCGTGATGATTCCCCTCGATGTCGCACGCTCCGATTTGCAGATTTCGAACATTGCCACCGTGGCTGACGATTCCACCGCCCGCGTTGTAGCTGATATGTGAATTTACGACGTTGATTTGATGCAAGTTCACCGCGTCCAGAAACACGCCAATTCCACGGTTATTGTAAAAGTTTGAATCGGCAATGATGACGTTCCGATTGCGCGTCGCCAGGTGGACTGCATGACGCGCATCGTGTACCGTAACTTTACTGACCAGCAGCTGCATCGTGCCAACGGCTTTGATTCCATCGGCAAGGGCATGCCGTCCCACAATCTCGATCCCGGAAACCATCGGCGTGCGTTCGTTTGTCCAGATTTGGGGTTTCACTGTGTTGGGTGCAGCAGTTCCCTCGTGCGAACCGACGAAAGCCAACGCCGGACCTTCGGCCTCCATCAATAAGGAGGCAGTGCCATCGCCTGTGACACTCGCGAAACCCGTCTTCGCAAGATTAAAGACCAAAGGCTGCCCGAGCCGGTAAGATCCCTTTGGAAAATATAAATCTGAAACCCCCTTCTCCAGCGCGCGGATGAGCGCGGGCGCATCATCCTGCACACCATCACCCAAGGCTCCGAGGGATTTCACGTTGGTCTGTGCAAGCAAATGCACACTGGATGTGAGAACAAAGCAGGCGATCGAAACGATGAGACGCATGGGAGGATGGGGGGCAAATTGGGAACGCTAGCCGCTGGCTGGCCAAGATCGTAAAGGTGAAATCAGAATCAAAACGACAACCAAGCTTCACCGAGCGCCGGTCGCCATGTAAGACTATCGGTTCGTGACTGCGAGACGCCCAGCCAAAACCAAAAAAGGTCCCCAGGGGCCCCCCAGCTTAAAACCAAATCTGCGCCCAATCGGCGTCTTTGACTCTGGAATCGGTGGATTGACCGTTGCCGCTGCACTTCGCGAGCTACTCCCCGGAGAGGAGATCTTTTACGTCGGCGATACCGCGCGTGTGCCGTACGGCGGCAAGAGCCCCGCCACAATTGAACGCTACGGCATCGAAATCGCCGGCATGCTACTGGCCGAAGGCGCGAAGCTGATTGTGGTCGCATGCAACACCGCCTCGGCGCTCGCGGTGCCGCGTCTTCAAGAATTGCTGCGAGTGCCCGTGATCGGAGTCATCGAACCAGGGGCAAGCGCCGCGGTGGCGGCGACAAAATCAGGCCATGTGGGAGTGATCGGCACGCGGGCGACCGTCCAGAGCAAGGCATACGAAAAAGCGATTCACGCGATCGACTCCGCCATCAAAGTGCGTGTGCAGGCCTGTCCACTGCTTGTTCCGCTGATTGAAGAGGGTTGGCTTGAGGATCCGGTGACCGATCAAATAATCCAGCGCTACTTGAACCCGATGGTACGCTCGGGAATTGACACGCTTGTTTTGGGATGCACGCACTATCCCTTGCTCTCCAAAGCGCTCTCACGTTACGTGGGTTCGGGAATCACGCTCGTAGATTCCGCGCGCAACTGCGCGGCGAACGTCAAAGCGGTTCTGCAAAAACTGTCGCTATCCGCACCCAAAACGCGACCGGGCGGACTGAAGGTCGCGCTCACAGATCCGTCGGGATCATTCCTGAGGGTCGCGGAACAAGCGCTTGGCCTCAACGTTGGCGACGTCGAACTTCGATCAGTACAGCGCGCGGGCGTGTAGGCAGGAACATCGATACTCGTGACAGCCCCAAAGGAAACGCAGTCGGCGAGCAAGTACGACGCCCCGATCGTGGAGCATCTGTATTTTCACATCCCTTTCTGCCCGAAGGTCTGCCCTTACTGCTGTTTTTACGTCGAGGAGGGTGGCAAAAACAAAAATCAAGCGTTCTTGGACGCGCTTTTGCTTGAGGTCACCCGGGCGATGGAGAAGACACAAATCCGGCCCAAGACGATTTACTTCGGGGGCGGCACGCCCACCGCACTTCGAGTCGAACAACTCGAGTACCTGCTTGGTGGTCTCAAGTCGCTTTTGAACATGTCCGCACTTCAGGAATGGACCATGGAGGCGAACCCGGCAACCGTGCGGGCGGACAAGGCGGCCTTGCTCAAACAACTCGGTGTCACCCGTATCAGCCTAGGGGTGCAGTCGTGGAGCGACCACTGCCTGAAAATTCTCGGACGCACCCACAACGCTGAGCAGGCTGTCGCCACCTACGAGATTCTCCGCGCGCAAGGCTTCCCCTCAGTGAATATCGATCTGATGTTTTCCATTCCCGGTCAGTCGCTCCGCGAGTGGGAGTCGGATTTAGACACCACGATCAAACTGAATCCCAACCACATTTCCGCCTACTGCCTGACCTACGAGGAGGACACGGATTTCTTCAAAAAACTCACTGGCGGCGAGTTCGTACAAAACGAGGAGCATGATGCCGCCCTTTTCGAGTCAACGATGGACCGGCTTTCACTCGGTGGCTACGAGCAGTACGAGATTTCGAACCATGCGCGGGCTGGAGCGATTTCGAGCCACAACATTGCATACTGGGAAGGCCGTGACTTTCTTGGATTCGGCCCGAGCGCGTTCTCAACCGTGGGAGAAAAGCGCACGCAGAACGTGTGCGACACGGCAGCGTATTCACTGAAGATGCAGGCGGGCGTCTCACCGATCCATTCGGAAGAGAATCTTTCAGCCGACACGCGTCTGCGCGAAAGAATTGCGTTTGGATTGCGGATGGCTGCCGGGCTCGAAGCGGATCTCTTAACTCCATGGGCGGAGGAAACCGAACATTTGATCGAGATAGGCCTGCTGGAGGCCAACGATCGTCGGTTGAGGCTAACGCGGCGCGGCAGGATGCTCGCAGACTTGGTTGCATCAAGCTTTGTATAAGCAACCCGCTTCTTCCTCGGCCGCGATGTGAAACGCCAGGTGCGGCGCCGCGATCGGATTACTGCATGGTGTTCAGATCGCTAAGATCCTGCTCGCTTAAATGCAGGGACGCTGCGGCGACGTTTTCCTCAAGGTGCGTGACGCTCGTGGTGCCGGGGATGACGATAATCGAAGACGAACGCGCCAGCAACCACGCCAGCGCAACCTGCCCCGGAGTCGCACCCAGACGGCTCGCCACTGTTGAAAGCGGTCCGGCATTGGAGTCTTCCGCTAACGGGGCTTCCGGCGCAAAAGGCTTTGCCGCAAGCGGCCCCCAAGGCAAATAAGCGATGCTCTTTGATTCGCAGTAGTCGACGACCGGATCATCTCCTCGTTCAGCAAAATTATAACGGTTCTGGACACTGCAAATCGGAACAATCCCCTCGGCCTCGACAATCTGCGCAAGACTCACGTTTGAAAGCCCCACATGCCGGATCTTTCCCTCGACGCGAAGTTGAGCTAGTGCGCCCACGCTTTCTGCGAATGGCACTTCCGAGTCTGGACGATGAAGCTGATAAAGGTCGATTCGCTCCAGACGCAACCGCCGCAAACTTGCTTCGCAAAAGCGCCGCAGACTCTCGGGCTTGCCATCCGAGAACACCTTGTCAGGCGCTGTCTTCTCCACGCCACCCTTTGTAGTCACCACGACTCCATTGGAATAAGGGGCGAGCGCTTCCGCAATGATCTCCTCGTTGAATCCGGGCCCGTAGGGGTGCGCTGTGTCGATAAAGTTCACCCCAAGATCCATGCATTTGCGCAAAAGCGCCTTCCCCGCCTCCCACTCGGGGTACGGCCCAAAGTTGCCCGGCTGCCCACAAAGCCGCATTGCGCCGTATCCCATGCGAGACACCGGAAGATCGCCACCAATCCTGAAAATGGAAGTCATCCGAATAGTTGATCCACTCCGCCTCCGGAAATCGAGTTCGCATTCCCTTCCGTTTTCCATCTTGAAGTTTAACGCACCGGCGAGAGACTGCGCTCACCATCCCCATGAACATCTCCAGACGCTCTTTCCTGAAATCGGCCGCGGTCGCAGCCACCCTGCCAACCGCCGGAAAACTCACTTCGGCAATTGCACAAAATTCAGCTGCACAAACCGCCCTCCAAACCAAATTCGCCGTCTTCAGCAAACATTTCATCGGGCTTCCCTACGATCGCCTCGCGGAGGTTGTCGCTGAATGCGGGGCGCAGGGCATCGAGGCGCCCATTCGTCCGGGTGGCCACATTGAACCGGCGAAGGCCGCAGTGGAACTGCCCAAGCTTGTCGAAGCACTCAAAAAAAACGGACTGGAAATTACTCAACTAACCTCGGCCCTGACCGACACCAGCGCGAATTCACACGCCGAATCGTTACTGCGCACAGCGAAGTCTCTCGGGATCGATCGTTATCGGCTCGGTTTCTTCAAGTACGACCTCAAAAAGCCGATCTGGCCGCAGCTCGACGAAATCAAGGTGCGCCTCAGGGATCTTGTAGCCATGAGTAAAGAGATCGGCATTTTGCCGTGCTTCCAGAATCATTCTGGAGCGGGGTATGTCGGAGCGGCAGTGTGGGACGTGGCTTTGATGATGCGCGATTTTCCCACCGAACAGCTGGCGTGGAGTTTCGACATCATGCACGCGACCATCGAGGGGAACTTGTCGTGGCCCGCGGAGGTCGCACTGGTGAAAGAGCGCATCGGAATCGCCTACTTTAAAAATTTCAACTGGAACAACAAACGCCCAGAGCCCGCTCCGCTGGGGGAAGGGATTGTCGGAAAACCCTACGTGGAGATGCTCAAACGGGAGGGATATTCCGGGCCCGTCTCGCTGCACATCGAGTACCTCAAAGCGAAACCGATGGAGCCAGAAGGACTGGCAACTTTGATCGAGGCGACCAGACGCGATATGGAGGTTCTCAAGTCCTGGTGGGAGTAGCGCTCCTTATTGCGCCGCAAGATGCTCAGTTCGAGCAGCACCGAGTCGCATCGCAACACTGCGGCGCTAGGTAGGGGAGCCCTAAAAACCTCCCCTCGCCACGAGCGGCGGGAGCCGATAAGGTGCCGGGATACTTCTCACCCTATGTCGAACATTTGGAATCTTGCGCACCCGTGGCTACGCGACCTGGTAGCTTACGAACCCGGAAAGCCCATCGAGGATGTGGCTCGAGAGCTCGGGCTAGAGCCATCGCAAATCATCAAACTCGCGTCTAACGAGAACCCTCTTGGGCCGTCCCCAAAGGCGCTTGAGGCGATGCGTGCCACCCTCGAGCGCAGTCATTTTTATCCCGACGGAGGCGGCTTTTATTTGCGGGAGGCAGTCGCGGAGAAAATGGCGCTCAAGCGCGAAAACGTTATCCTTGGATGCGGCTCGAACGAGATCATCGAATTCATCGGGCACGCGTTTCTGAAGCCCGGTGACGAAATTGTAACCTCCCGTCACGCGTTCGTTGTGTACAAACTCATGGCGAAACTTTTCGGCGCCACAACAGTCGAAGTGGCGGATCCCGGATTCACGCATGACTTGGAGGCGATGGCGGAAGCGATTACGCCAAAGACCCGCGAAGTGTTCATTGCGAATCCAAACAATCCGACGGGCACGCTGGTTTCACAGCAGGAAATCGACAGATTCATGGCGCGGGTTCCAGAGCACGTGGTGGTCGTGTTTGACGAGGCCTACTACGAGTTTCTCGACAACCCGCCTGACACCTTGAAGTTTGTAAGGGAGGGCCGGAATGTCGTCGTGCTCCGCACTTTTTCAAAAATCCAGGGACTTGCAAACTTAAGGATAGGCTACGGACTCGCAAAGCCCGACCTCATTGATGCGCTGCAGAAAACCCGGCAGCCTTTTAACGCAAACGGAATCGCGCAAGCAGGCGCCCTTGCCGGCCTCAAGGATGACGCGCACCAAAACAAGACAAGGCAGATCACACACGAGGGACGCGCCGTGCTGCAGTCGGCATTTGAGCGCATGGGCCTCGAATTCGTTCCAAGTCACGCGAATTTTGTCCTCGTAAAAGTGGGTGATGGAAAAGCGGTGTTTCAGGCCCTGATGCGTCAGGGCATCATCATCCGCGACATGAACGCTTACGGACTGCCCGAATGGATCCGCGTTTCAATCGGCACGGCCCACCAGAACGAGCGGTTTCTGACAGCGCTCGCAGGGTGCCTTCCGCAGCCTGCCTGACAACGGATCGACAACCACCACCAAAGAACGCCAGTAAAGGCCGCTCCCCGTCGGCGTTCACCCCGTCTTTACTGCAAATCCATGGACACCATTGCCGCGATCGCAACGCCACCGGGACACGGAGCTGTTGCAGTTTTGCGCGTGTCGGGTCCTGAGGCGATCGCGCTTGCGGACCAAGTTTTCAAAGCGCGATGCAAGCCAAGCCAGCTCGAATCCCGCGTCCAAACTTTCGGCGCGGTATGCGACGGTGACGAGAAGCTGGACAGCGTGCTGCTGACCGTTTTCCGAAGTCCGGCGAGTTTTACTGGGGAGGATGTTGTGGAAATAGCCTGCCACGGGGGCGTTCTTCTGACGCGCCGCATTCTTGAGTTGCTCTTGCGCAGTGGTGCGAAATCGGCGGACCCCGGCGAGTTCACAAGGCGCGCGTTCTTGAACG
>JBILKY010000447.1:0-2631 GCA_044376395.1 Chthoniobacteraceae bacterium
CCCCATCTTTTTCAGCACGGTTTTCTTGCTCCTTGGCGCCCCTGTGAATTCGCTGCAGGCGCAATCGGCCCAGGCGCCCGAGGGCTCGGCCGCGCAGGAGCAGGTTTTCCTCAAAAACGCTCGGCAGCTCATTTTTGAGGGCGTTCGCAGCGGCGAAGGCTACTTCCGCCCGGACGGCAAGGCTCTGGTGTTTCAAAGTGAACGCGAGGCGGGAAACCCGTTCTACCAGATCTACTCCCTCGATTTGGGTTCTGGCGACACCAAGCGGCTATCCAACGGCCGGGGTAAGACAACCTGCGCCTTTTTTCAACCCGACTCTTCCCGGTTGTTGTTCTCGTCCACTCACGAGGATCCGGAGGCTCTCGAGAAGCAAAAGGCGGAGCTGGATTTTCGGGCATCGGGGAAAACGCGCCGCTACTCGTGGGATTACGATCCTTCGTACGAAATCTACTCAGTGGATGCGACTGGCGCCGACATGCGCCGCTTAACGCAGTCGCCCGGATACGACGCGGAGGCGTCTTTTTCGCCCGATGGAAAGTGGATCGTGTTTACCTCCAACCGGAGCGCTTACCCGCTTGAGAAACTTGCCAAAGAGGACCGTGCTCTTTTTGACAAGGATCCCGCATTTTTTGCAGATCTTTATGTAATGCGCTCGGACGGTACCGACGTGAAGCGCGTCACCTCTGAGCGCGGCTACGATGGCGGGCCGTTTTTTTCGCCGGACGGCACCCGGATTTTATGGCGTCGTTTTGATGCGAGCGGGATGAATGCGGACGTTTATTCCGCGAAAATGGATGGTTCTGACGTGCGCAGGCTCACCGATTTCGGCTGCATGTCGTGGGCGCCATATCATCATCCCTCGGGGGAGTACGTGATTTTCACGGCAAACAAACTTGGGTTCGACAATTTTGAGCTCTTTGTCGTCGACACCCTCGGGCGCCGTGAACCCGTGCGTGTCACGCACACGCCCGGATTCGACGGGTTGCCCGTGTTTTCGCCCGATGGAATTCGTCTGTGCTGGACTGCGAATCGGGCTGGCGAGGGGAAAAGCCAGCTGTTTATGGCGGACTGGAATCACAACGCGGTGCTCGCCGCGCTGGGTTCCGCACCGGAGCGCAAGACTGCCGCGCCTGCACCGAAGACGGGTGATGGTGCAGCTGGCGCAGGTGGTGCGGGCGGCGCGTCTGCAGTTTTGAGCGCGAAGTCCGGAGTTCCGGCGGCGGGTGAGCAGCGCGGAACGGCGGGCCAGCCAAGGGGACACGCTTATGAGAGCGCGATTCGGGCGGTGGATTTGAAGGCGCAGGTGGAGTGGTTGGCGGATCCGGTGCGCGAGGGCAGGCGCACGGGTGGCCCGGGCGCGCGCGCGGCTGCGGATTGGATTTCCGAGTACGCGAAGGCTGCGGCTTTGGAGCCCGTGGGCGGGTCGTATTTTCAAGGGTTCGACTTTCCTGCGGGTGCCGAGTTGGTTGAGGGACGCAACGCCCTTAAAGTGGTTGTCGAGGGGAAGGCGAGGGGGTTCGAATTGAACAAGGATTTCCGGCCTCTCTCATTCAGTGATTCGGGGAAGGTCGAGGGGGAAGTGGTGTTTGCAGGTTACGGACTTTCAGTTCCGGAGGGGAATGGAACGTTTCGCTACAACTCCTATGACGGGCTCGACGTGAAGGACAAGGTGGTGCTTTTGCTGCGGTATGTGCCGGAGCAGGTGGATGCAAAGCGGCGGGCGCAGCTTAATCGCTATTCGGGATTGCGATACAAAGCCATGCTCGCGCGCGAGCGGGGTGCGAAGGCCGTGCTGGTGGTGGCTGGCCCGGCTTCGGCGCAGGCGGGGGAGTTGCTGGGGTTGTCCTCCGATAATACGGTGGCGGGGTCGGAAATCGTTGCGCACACCGTGGGATTGGAGATCGCGGACGCATTGCTTGCCGGTACTGGCAAGACGCTCAAGCAGGCGCAGGCGGAACTCGACAACGAGAATCCGCACATTCCCGCGGGGTTCGCACTGCCTGGCGTGCGGGTTGAGCTCGAGGCTGGAGTGCTGCATCGCAAGGGGCATGACAGCAACGTGGTGGCGGCCATTCCGCCCGGGCCGGGCTCGAGCGGCGAGTGGGTACTCGTGGGTGCCCATTACGATCACTTGGGCAAGGGGGCTGAATCGAACTCCATGGCGCGCTCGGGAGAGGAGGGCGGCATTCACGTTGGGGCGGATGACAACGCCTCCGGAACCGCGCTGGTAATGGAACTCGGAGCCGCGCTGGCGGAGGAACGGCGCTTGCACCCGGAGCGGTTCCGCCGAGGCGTGCTGATCGCGCTTTGGTCGGGCGAGGAAATCGGGTTGATTGGTTCGGCGGGTTTCGCGGAAAAACCTCCGGTGGAGTTAAGCCGCGTGGTGGCTTATGTAAATTTCGACATGGTCGGCAGGCTGCGTGAAAACCGTCTGAATCTGCAGGGTATTGGATCCTCGAAGGCCTGGAAACGCATGATTGAAAGGCGCAACGTCGCGGCCGGATTCAACCTCGTTTTGCAGGACGATCCGTATCTCCCAACGGACACCACCAGTTTTTATCCCAAACGCATTCCCGTGCTCAGTTTTTTCACCGGTTCTCACGAGGATTATCACCGGCCCACCGACACACC
>JBILKY010000448.1:0-2616 GCA_044376395.1 Chthoniobacteraceae bacterium
ATTGCGCGTCAAGATGCTGTCGCGCCCGGGATCGGTGTTCGCGCACATCCGGAACAGCACTGAGCTCGTGTCCTGCACGTCGCAGTCCGAATCCACTACGACGATGTATTTGGTGAACATCATCTGGCCCATACCCCAAAGCCCGTGCATGATCTTAAAAGCTTGCCACGGGTACTGTTTGCGGATGGAGACAAACACCAGGTTGTGAAAAACACCCTCGGCAGGCAGTGCGATGTCCACAATCTCCGGAAAATTCATCTGAAACACGGGGAGGAAAATCCGCGCGCTCGCCGTGCCCATGTAGAAGTCCTCCATCGGCGGTATGCCGACAATCGTGCACGGATAGACTGCCTCCCTGCGATGAGTGATGGCTGTGACATGTAGAACCGGATAACGATCCACTGGCGTATAAAAGCCGGTGTGATCGCCAAACGGCCCCTCTTCACGCATCTCACCGGGATGCACAAACCCCTCGATCACAAAGTCAACGTCTGCGGGGACATCGAGCGGCACGGTCAAACACGGCGCAAGATCCACCGATCGTTTGCGGATGAAGCCTGCAAACAAAATTTCGTCCAACCCGTCTGGCAGTGGCGCCGTCGCGGCGAAAGCGTAGGCTGGGTCCCCTCCGATCGTCACAGCCACAGGCATGGGTTCGCCCTTTTCGTAGTACCGCTTTCCATGCCGCGCCCCGACCTTGTGGACCTGCCAGTGCATTCCGGTTGTTTTATCGTCGAAAATCTGAATCCGGTACATTCCCAGATTGCGGTCACCGGAATCTGGATCTTTGGTGTGAACGCATGGAAGCGTGATGAAACGACCGCCATCCTGCGGCCAGCACTTGAGAATCGGCATGTCGAGCAGCGTCGGTAGCGACGACAATGCGCGGCCCGAAGCCTGAGGATCATCGGGCGAAAACACATGAACAACCTCCTGACACGGGCCGCTCTTTACGTGATTCGGCTTTGCGTGAAGGAGATCTAAACCCTGCATGGCAAGTTTCCACGCGGAGCGCAAATTGGTGGGCGGTTTCGCTTTGATGATGAGCTGCATTTGCTCCATGAGTTCATCCACGCTTCCCAAGCCCAGAGCCATGGCCATCCGCTTGCGCGAACCCATCGTATTCACAGCGAGGGGAAACTGCGAAACCACCCCGTTGACCGTGGGCTGCTCAAACAAGAGCGCCTTGCCTCCGCCTGGAGACTTCATTTCACGATCCGCCCACGCGGTGATCTCCAACTCTGTGGCCACGGGGAATGGGATCCGGACCAGCTCGCCCTCACGTTCGAGAGCCGCAAGAAATTCCATTGAAGATCGGTAAGCCATTCATGGACTCTAACAGGGCGTATGAATCAGGAAAGCGGGATGCACTCCGGAGTGTCCGGTTACCGCCATCCACAGGTATTCTGGACCGGTCCGCGCCAGACAATGCTTGAAGTTTTTATCGCTCTGCTATCGTGCGTCGTCGGCCGCATTCGCGCATTCGTTATGGAAGTCATCATCCAACCCTCGCAGGAAGCCGCCAGCTTGCTGGCGGCAAAAATGATCGCGGGCCTTGTGCGCCGCAAGCCCACGGCAGTGCTCGGACTTGCCACTGGGAGCACCCCGCTTGGGCTTTATCGCGAACTTGCGCGCATGCACTGCGAAGAGGGACTCGATTTTCAAAAGGTCACCACTTTCAACTTGGACGAATACGTGGGTCTCGCCCCTGGCCACTTCGCCTCGTACCATCATTTCATGCGGGAAAACTTATTCAGGCACGTCAATATTGCCCCCGAAAACACTCACATTCCCGACGGGCTTTCTTCCGACATTCCCGCCACCTGCGAGGCCTACGAGGCGTCGATCCGCGCGGCGGGGGGGATCGACCTGCAAATTTTAGGCATTGGCAGCGACGGGCACATTGGCTTCAACGAACCCGCCTCGTCCCTCGCTTCCCGCACGCGCATCAAAACCCTGACCCCTCGCACTAGGGCCGACAACGCCCCATTCTTCGCACAAGGCGAGCAAGTGCCCCACCATGTGATCACCATGGGAATCGGCACGATTCTTGAAACCCGCCAGGTCCTTCTGCTCGGATTCGGGCTCAAAAAAGCTGAGGCTCTTGCGGCTGCCATCGAAGGCCCGGTTTCCCCTATGGTTCCCGCTTCCGCCCTGCACTTCCATCCGAAGGCGCATGTCATTCTGGACGAAGCAGCAGCCACCCGACTCGAGCGGACCGACTACTACCGTCACGTGTTTGATAACAAGCCCGTCTGGCAAAAGCCCTAGCACTCCGACGGTCCCCCTCAGTCCGTTGATCCCGGACTGCCACCACCCATGGAACTTGACCTGCAAGTCACTCCGGAACGGACCATCCTAGACTTGCGTACACTCGAGGTTCCACACCTCCGGGTGCTCGGACGCTACCGTTATCTGCGCGCGCACCCGCCCCTCGCAGACCACTCGCACCCGGGGATGATGGAGATTTCCTACCTTGCGCGCGGCACTCAAAACTACTGGATGGGCAAAACTTGTTTCCGCATGTCAGGCGGAGACCTTTTCGTCACCTTCCCAGACGAACCGCACAGCACCGGACCAGACCCTGAGCACTGCGGGCTGATGTTCTGGATGATT
>JBILKY010000158.1:0-8509 GCA_044376395.1 Chthoniobacteraceae bacterium
AATTTCTGCGAGTCTTTCAGGATGAATCGCTGGAGCCCACCATTTACGAGCAACGCCTCTGGAACTGGTACGATTGCCCCGGCTACGTGCGCAACCTCGCGAACTGTCCCACCATTGCTTACAGCGGCGAGGACGACAAACAAAAGCAGGCAGCCACGCGCATGGAGGAAGCAGCGACAGAGCAGGGATTCACGCTCACGCACATCATTGGCCCAAAAACCGGGCACAAAATTCATGCCGATTCAAAAGTTGAAATCGCACACAGACTCGACCGGATCGTCGCCCGCGGACGGGAACGTTTTCCCGAGACCGTCCATTTCACAACGTACACCTTGCGGTACGCAAACTCAGCGTGGGTTACCGTTCAGGGCATGCTTCACCACTGGGAGCAGGCGAAAGTTGACGCACGGATCGACCGCGCGTCTTCGCAGTTTGTGGTGGATACAGACAACGTCACCGCCCTGACGCTGCATGCAGGCCCTGGAGACTACCCGCTTGATCCAATTTCAGCAGTGAACGTGCGCTTGGACGGACAAAACGTGTCGGGGCCCGCTCCTCAATCAGACCGCTCGTGGACGGCACACTTTCGAAAGATCAACACAAGATGGCATCCGATTGATGACCCACATTCTCTGGGGCTTCAAAAGCGGCCCGGGCTTCAGGGCCCGATTGATGATGCGTTCCTGAGCCGGTTTATTGTGGTGCGTCCGACTGGCAACGCTTTTCATGGAAAAACAGCAGACTGGGTGAATGCCGAACTCGCTCATTTTGTAACGCACTGGCGAAGCCAGTTCCGCGGAGAGATCACCGTGCGTGATGACATATCCGTCACGGACCAGGAAATGTCGGAAGCCAACCTGATCCTGTGGGGCGATCCAGCCAGCAACAAAATCATCGGAAGAATTCTAAAGGACCTGCCCCTGAAGTGGACGAGCAAAGCGCTTGAAATCGGACCGTCGAGATTTGATTCATCATCACACGTTCCCGCGCTGATCTACCCGAATCCGCTTGATCAGAACCGTTATGTCGTGCTCAACAGCGGCTTCACCTACCGGGAATACGACTACCTAAACAATGCCCGCCAAGTTGCGAAGCTTCCGGACTGGGCGCTCATTGACACCACCGTGAAGCCGACTTCTAAAGCGCCCGGAGGGGTCGTGGCAGCAGGCTTCTTTGGCGAGCACTGGAACATCACATCTCCGCACTGAGTCAACCAAGAGTTCACTCCACATAGGCCCGGAAATCCAATCCTGTGATGCGTTGCAGAAGCTAGCAAAAGCTTGGAAATCGCGCGTGGACTCGAACAATCAACGCTCAAGCAATTAACTCAAGCGGCACTTTAAGAGCGCGGCTTCGGCGTCTGGATAATGATATTCTGGGTCAATTCGGGAATGTACTGTTCACCCTCTCCCCGTAACTCAGACAAGAAGCCCTCGACGAGCAGGATAGCCTCTGGCCGCGCCGTGATTTGGGTTTTGTCGGCAAGCTCAAGCCGCTTCGTAAACGTTCTGAAGCTGAACTTCACCTTTCCAGTCGTGAGCAACTGTACGAAAATCGCAAGCGTGTGGGAGCCCGTGTGCCCGAGCCTTTCTGCATTCTCACGGATGCTCTGATCCAGAGACATTCGAGTGGGCCTGAATTCCGGATGATCCGGAAGGACAGTGCCGTCAGCTGAAATGATTGTTTGTGAAACAAGAATGTTTTGAACGGTGAATGCGCTCATCTGGAGGGAGTTTAAGGGGAAGGACGCGGGAAAGGCTTGAGTCTACATGAGGCCATTCGTCCACCCAACCAGAATGAGCGGAAGCCAGCAAATTCCCTAGAAAGCAACCGATGTGCAGCATGACTTCTGTTTCCAACAGAGTGCACCGCCTTGGAATCGAACCAAGAACCTAGTGATTAAGAGTCACTTGCTCTGCCAATTGAGCTAGCGGTGCGTCGCAAACTTGAACCGCTAAGCTTTGCGAACTCACGCAAGAACGCAAGAATGATTTGACGACTCCTCAGGCAAAAATCTGCACTCCACTTCACGCGACCGCATCCACGAAGAGTTCACTCAGAATACAGGCCCGTGTGCGCACGTTACTCCAGAAGGGAAGCTAGAGCAATTACTTAGAAATCACGCTCCAGGGCGGGCGGGTTCAGAGAGCCGAGGAAGCGTTCCTGCAGCCCAACCACCACAGCCATGCTTCGCTGCCCAGGCTCAAAGCACTCGGTTGCTCCACAACGCAATTCAATTGCGAATCCCCTTCCTCATGCTATAGGATCACTCAGAGAAAACCCCAGAAATAATATGCTACGTTCCAAAAAACACCTGCGTCCTACAAGCGGTTTCACCCTGATCGAGCTTCTTGTCGTGATCACCATCATCGGAATCCTCGCAACGTTGGCCCCGTCTGCCATCTCAAACGCGGTCACAAGCGCGAACCGTGCTCAGGCGCTGAATGGCGCCCGCAACGTCGGCATGGCTCTAAAAATGTATGCAAACGACAACGACGGGGCTTTTCCAGAGGCAAAAGGCACTGCCCTCGCGGCGTTCAACGAACTCTTTCCCAAGGCCGCCGGTGCCAGCGGATACATCAAAGACAAAAAGCAGTTCTTCGTGAAAGGCTCGGCATACACAAAGAAGCTCAACCCGACTAGTGATCCTCTCAAACTGCAGACTGAAGAAAATCACTGGGCATACATGGCGGGTCTGACTTCCGAAAGCAGCGAGAACTGGCCGCTCATATTCGACGGCCCCAAGGACGAGAGCGGGACTTACTCACCAATCAAAACTGAGAGGGGCGGCGTCTGGGAGGGCAGAACAGCGATCGTGGTCCGGGTCAATGGAGGCGCGTCTCCTGAGAAACTAAAGGATTTTAAACTCCAAAGCGACGGGCAAACCAATGCACTTGCCCCAGCGGCAGATTGGCTAAAAGGGGCCACCTACTCGGCTCCATACTAGTCAACGCGCCCAAATCGTACTTCGATCGCGCGACTTGCTCGCGCGGCGACTGCACCGCCCAGACAGTCGCCGCTCATCTTTCTGGAGAGTACCATTCAGCGGTGCTCCGGCGACATTCGGCGCGGAGCAGTATTTCTGACCTTCGGTTATCATTTTTTCTCTGAGACGTTTCTGCACACTAGGTCTTAATTTAAACCTGCGAGGAGCAAATCCATTTTGACCATGGAATCGGTATCTCCAGGAAATGCGTCTTTACGTCTCCAGCGTAACGTGTCGGGCCAGGAAATCGGGGGATGGAACGCGGATCCAGATGGGAAACTGTTAGACCGACTGGCGCTCTGGGAAGATGAGCAAGAGCGTTGCCCAACCGCCTCGATGGGCATCGACGAGGCTCTAATGGAATGCGTTGAACTGCCGGTGCTCCGTACCTACCACTGGTCGCGGGCATGCGTCAGTATCGGCTATTTCACTTCCTCAAAATCTTTACAAGGAGAGGTAAAACCGCCCGAAATCATCCGTCGCCTCACTGGAGGCGGACTGGTTCATCACGGAAGTGACTGGCCTTTTTCAGTGGCGGTACCAAGTTCACATCCGTTCTATAGCCTGCGACCGCAAGAGAGCTACCAGGTGATTCACCACGCGCTCCTCGCCGCCCTTCGCGGCTACAGGCCCGATGCAGCGAGCCTTTTCAGCATGAGCGATACGGACTCGGCGATTCAATCCGACTTCTGCTTCAAAAAGCCAGTTACGCACGACATTCTCTTCGATCGCACAAAAATTGCCGGAGGCGGACAGAAGCGAACACGCAGAGGGTTTCTATACCAAGGCAGCCTTCAAGTTCGCGCCGATTATCAACCGCCTCCACCGCATCTCGCCAGTGCGCTCAGTGAGCGCGTTGAAATTTTCAAACCGACTGGAGAAATTTTTCAACGTGGAGAGGAACTCGCGCAGTCTCGATACTTAAACGCGGAGTGGACTTTGAAGTTCTGAAAATTGGCGCACTTTCAAACCCGCAAAGTTACCGGCGGGATCTGGCCTCGAACTCCAGTAGGGCATCCGCGAAACGCCTCCCAACTTCCAGCGTTCCATCTGTGGTGAAATGAGTGCGCGATGGGAGCAACGTTTCTGCGCCAGCGGTATCCACATATTTGCAACGACCCGCATCACTGGCCGCAATGGACTTCTGAGCTTCAACAACCAACGGCATAGACTGGTTCTTGCCGTTGCCAAAATGAACATTGACGCCGATGAAAGCCGGCAACTGCGGTGCTCCGATCTCCAAACGAAGCCCCTCGATCATGGCCGCCAACGCTTTCGCGTAATTTGAAGCATCGACTGCGTTCGCATCGCTTTCGCCCTGCACCCACAAAAACGCACGCAGTTGGAACTCGATTCCCATCTGCTTGCCTGCGGCAATCGAACGTTGCATTTCGCTAACCAGCGACCTGTAGCAGGCCCCGCCATCACCTGGATCCTCTTTATTCCAATCCGTGCGCATACCAGTTCCGCTGAATGCGACTTTCAAGATTGCAAGGCGCCGTTCCGGTTGGATTTCACGCAGTCTTCTGACAAATCCAAACTCAGGCCCAAAGCCACCTGTGACACTCGCGAAATTCCCATACTGCCTCTTTAGTCCAAATGAAGCCTCCCCTTCCTCCCCGGAGTCGCGTGCAAGCGGCACTCCCTTTGGCTGCGGCTGCAGACTGGTCCAATTCAAACCGCTGGTGCTGTCGTAACGGTCAGGAGGGGGATCTCCACAGCGCCACCAAAAGAGCACATCGGCGTCACGTCCATCTCTGATTAATTCGGATGCCACCGCATCAAAGCCCACGGCGTTGGACTGCCCAGATAGAATAATCAGATCACGAGTCTCGGATGCAATCGACGAGGCTCCCGATGCAGCAATCACAAAAAGAATCCTGATCAACCTCTCCAAGGCTGCGAATTGAAGTGGCTTCATACACGCAAAGAGAATCCTTAAACTCAATCGACTTCAAACTCATCAGCAGGATCAAAAGGCGGCATCGGAACGTTAATGATCCTTAGATTTCCGACAGCACGATGCACACATCCGGGCCGGATCATGACCGCCGTGAGGGGTTTTAGGGGATACTTCACCCCGTCTGCTTCGAGATAACCCTCTCCTTCAAGCACAATGTAGATCTCCGTCATTCCCGTGTGGAAATGACTCCGGCTGTCCTTCGAAATGTCAGTGAGATGCACGGTCGCCAGACTGTTCCACGGTTCATTGAACGCCCGCCTAGCCTGACCGCACGGACAGGGCACGGGCGAAATTTCATCCAGCTGCGCAATCGCGATTTTAGGTTCGCTCATAAAAGTATCAGCGCCCACGTACAGCGGCATTTTGAAACGCCTCGCGGATCGCGGATCCATCGCCGTTGGGCATTCCCGAGCGTTGAATCATTAGAATATAAACCTTGCCTCTGATGGGGTCCGCCCAACTCTGCGTGGCATAAGCTCCACCGTGCCCAAAGCTCCCCTGCGACAATGCACCCGTTACACCTGCAGGCTCCCTGACAACCTGGAATCCAAGCCCCCAGCTCATTCCTTCGACGAAGCCGGTTTTGATGTCGCCGCTCTGAGTGGTGGTCATCATTCGGACAGATTCTGACTTCAAAATCCTGCTTCCATTGTACTGCCCTCCGGAAAGCATCATTTGATAAACGCGAGCAACGTCACCGGCCGTTGAGTACAAACCGCCAGCTGGGTAAGGCGTCCTTTGGCGGTCCTCCAGTTTGCCGTCCGTGAAATAGACTGCGGTTTCTTCAAGCTGGCGCGTTTCCTTGTTGAGCTTGTAACTCTTCGCGACCCTCTCAAACTGCTCGGGAGATGGCCAAAAAGTCGTGTCTTTCATACCCAACGGATTAAAGAGCCGCTGTTGAATGAACTCGGCGAACGAAACCCCACTGGCTACCTCCACAAGCCGACCGAGAGTATTAATTCCAGGATTAGAGTAGCTCCATTTTGAACCCGGCTCAAAGCTAAGGGGTTCGCGGGCGTAACCCATCACGAGCTCGGCAAGGGTTGAATGCGGCCGCGGAGATTTCACGTCACCAATTCCAGAGGTGTGTGTCAGCAAATCCCGAAGCGTGATTGCTCGCTTGGGCCTTCCAAGCACCATTTGCTTTGGGTCTTTGGATTGTATCAACCACTGGCTTTTAAACTCAGGCAGATGTTTTTCGACTGGATCATTCAGCGAGAGCTTTTCCTCATCAACTAGCATCATCACGCAGATCGCCGCCATGGGTTTTGTCATGGAGGCTATCCAGAACAAGTCGTCGCTCCTCATGTCACGCCCGGTTGCGATGTCGCTTTTGCCGACCGCCTCCAGATGCTCAACATCTTTTAAGGAAGCAACCAGCGTCACCACACCGGCTACTTCGTGTTCCTCCACGAACTTCTGCATCACTTGCGAAATCGCGTCCGCCTGAACATCAAAAGGCGCAAGCCAAAGTAATGCAGCACTGAGCAACTGACTAAGCAGGCGAAACTTCACTTTCATCGCAATCGCAGCAAAAAACCGGGTCTTCTCAGCGCAAAATTACTTTTTTGAAAAATCCAAGCGAACCACACCAGAGCCCTTTGCAATCCGACCGATTGGTCGTGCTTTGAGCCTCTTGGCCAGACCAGCAGCGTCTTTTGCGCGTACGACAACCGCCATTCCAACGCCCATGTTGAAGACTTGGTACATTTCTTCCCGGTCAACCGAGGCGCCCTCTTGGATGATTTTGTAAATTGGGGGAACTCGCCATGAACCCGTGTCGATCAAAGCGTCACACGCTGCGGGTAACACTCTGGGCAAATTGTCCACAAGACCACCACCAGTGATGTGAGCGAGTCCCTTGATCACGCCACTGGGTACTGCTGCGAGCGCAGGCTGATAATTCACGTGCACCCGCAAAAGCTCCTCCCCAAGCGTTCTGGTGAGACCCTTCGGTTTTGATTTCAATGAAAGTCCCATCTGATCCAGCAGAACACTGCGTGCCAAGGAGTACCCGTTGGTATGCAGGCCCGATGAAGACATTCCAAGAATCACGTCACCGACGCGAATTTGCCTTCCGTCCAAAATCTTTGGACGATCCACAACGCCAACGATCGTTCCGGCGAGGTCATATTCACCGCGCTGGTACATTCCCGGCATCTGTGCGGTCTCACCTCCGACCAAAGCACACCCCCCAGCTTTGCACGCCTTCGCGAATCCTTTGAGGATCGCACGGAATACTTCGGGCTCGAGTCGTTCGGCTCCAATGTAGTCGAGGAAGAAAAGGGGCTTTGCTCCAATGACAGCAATGTCGTTGATACAATGGTTCACCAAATCCTGCCCTACCGTATCGTGCTTCCCCGCTGCAAAGGCGATCTTGAGCTTGGTGCCCACGCCATCAACGCTTGAAACCAAGACCGGATCTTTCATTCCTCGAAAGTTCGGCCTGAACATTCCCCCGAATCCTCCGATCCGCCCAAGCACCTCCGGACCATGCGTGCCCTTCACGAGCGCTTGGATTCCACTTTTTACTCGGTTTCCCAAGTCAACATCCACGCCTGCTGCGGCGTATGCTTTCTTTTTTTGTGGAGAACGAGCGATTGATGAGGATGAAGTCTTTGCCATGGAGCTCAGTGTTTTTGAGGAAAAAGTGGAGGAGTCGATTCGACTGAACCCAACAAATTGGGACGACGACTACGGCGCTCCATCACATGTTTGTCGATTTGCGGATCAACTGGAACGGGGTAATCACCGTTGAAGCATGCCAGACAAAAGTCATTCGGCTTCTGCCCGGTTGCCCGTACCATTGAACTCGTGTCCAAATACCCGATTGAATCCGCCCCGAGGTACGAACGAATTTCGTCAATGGAACATTGGTTCGCCAAAAGTTTTTCAGGGTCCGGAAAGTCGATCCCGTAATGGCATGAATATTTGTGAGGCGGGCAGGAGATCCGCATGTGCACCTCCGCAGCCCCCGCCTCCCGCAGATTCACCACGCGGGCTCTCGCAGTCGTTCCTCTCACGACCGAATCATCAACCACCACGACACGTTTACCAGCGACAGCCTCCTTGATCAGGTTCAACTTCACACGCACGTTAAAATCGCGGATCAGCTGACTTGGCTGCAGGAAAGTCCGTCCGATGTAGTGATTCCTGACAAAGGCGTGGTTGTAAGGAATCCCCAACTCTTCAGCAAATCCCAGGGCCGCGTAATTTCCGGAATCCGGAACAGGAACGACTACATCGGCCTCAACGGGGTGCAACCGTGCAAGTTCACGTCCCATTTGCGTGCGAACCCTGGCGACATTGATGTCGGCTATAATTGAATCCGGCCGAGCGAAATACACATACTCGAAGATACAAAACGACTTGCGCTGCTTGCCGAACGGCCATTCGGAACGGAGTCCGTTTTCGTCGATGATCACCACTTCCCCCGGCTCCACTTCCCGAACAAACTCCGCGTGGATCAAATCAAATGCGCAGGTTTCGCTTGAAAGCACCCAAGCTCCGTCCAGCTTTCCAATCGCTAGCGGACGAAATCCGAATGGATCGCGCACGCC
>JBILKY010000159.1:0-8502 GCA_044376395.1 Chthoniobacteraceae bacterium
CGACAAGGAACATCGGTTGCTTGCGCCGCACCAACCACGCGATCGCCGTGAGCACCAGCAACACCACCAGCGCCACCAGCGCATGCGAGGCTTGCGGGCCGGTCGCAAAAAACGGGTAGTGCGCGGACAGATGCGTCGGCGAGAAAAACTGCCACACGTACCTGCAGTAAGAAATCGGGATGTACATCAGGCGCGGGACCAAATCCAAAATGGGAATCGGCCTGAAGGGTTCGCCCACCGCGTAAACCGCGCCAATCGCCGAGGCGAATGCGAGAAGGAAGAGGGGCACTTTTTCGAGGACCAGCGGAATCAGTCCGTTCAACACGGTGCCCCAGTTCTGCGAAGGATCTGAAGGGTCGGGCTCGATTTTCAGCCGGTTGAGCGGCCAGTAGTCCAGCAGCAGGAAGACAAACGGCACCGTCACCAGCATCGGTTTTGAAATCAGGCCGAGTGCGAAAAGAATGCACAGGATCCGTAACCGGAACGGAAGGGTGGCGAACAAGTAGCTAAACCACACAATCACGGCGATGACGTAGATACAGCGCTTCAAGATGAGAAGGGTGGGACCCGAGCTGGGCGGAAGTGAGTTTAGGAAAACGTTGAGCTTTTCGTCCCCGAGATGGACGAAGGGAAGCACCAGGAGGCTCGCCCACCGACCGATGAACTTCACGGTGGACAGGGAAAGTTTGTTACTCGTGGGAGGTACGGGTTTTTCCACGTAGAAGGCGTACGCCCACAGGGTGGCCATGAGGAACAGGCCGCTCAGCACGTCTTTGCGCTCGGTGACCCAAGCGACGGACTCAGCGCGCAGGGGATGGATGGCAAAAAGGGCGGCAGCAAAGGCGCTTCGCCAGGTGGCTCCTGTCAGGCGGCGCAGAGCGATGAAGAGCAGCGCGGACGCGGCTGCCTGAAGCAGGACATTATGCATGTGGAACCAGCCCGGCTTCAGGCCCGATACCTGGCTGTCGAACATGAAGGACAGTGAGGTGAGCGGGTGCCATTGTCCCACGTGGCTGTTGGTGAACGCCCACCAGATGCTCGAGGGTGCCAGCCCCGCCTGAACGGCTGGGATTTCCTGAATGTACTGGTTGTCATCAAAACTTAGGAACCCGAACTGGGATGCCTGTCCGAACACGAGCAGCACCAGAAGGGTGATCGCGAGGGCGATCGCCATCTCAGTGCCGGATATCGATAAGGCCGCCGGCCTCTCAGCATAAGCGGCATTGGAGGCGGCCGGGGAAGCGGCGGATTGCGCGGCTCGCTTGGAAAGCTTAGCCCCCTTTTTCCCAGAATCTGGGTTGTTCGGGGAGGAAGGGGTGGATTGGCTGGAAACGTCCATGCGTTCTCGGGGTTGGTTTTTAACCTAAAGTTAGAGACTAAAGATCGGGGGCTAAGTGATGGAGGATACACGCTCACAAAACGATGCAAAGAGGCGAATGCAAACAAGGAGTCAGCTTGTTTCATCAAAAAGGCGGAAGATCATTAGCCGACCTGAACTAATGATGAAGGGGGACTGGTTCGGAGCTGGTTTGGATTTAGCAAAGGATTGAGGTTCGCCACCCAGTGGGTATAAGCTCCTTATTTAAAGCGAATGTCCAATCAAGCGGCCGTCCAACTATTCTTTGAGGGACATGTACAAGGTGTCGGCTTCAGGCATTGTGTCCGGAGGGAAGCCTGCGGGTTCGAGGTGTCCGGCTGGGTTCGCAATCTCTCGGACGGCCGGGTGGAATTGCAGGCCTGCGGGGACCGGGACGAGCTGCTGGCGTTTGTTCAGGCCGTAAGGGACAGCGAGCTCAAAAGCCACATTCGCAAGGAGGAAATGCACTGGGTTGCCCCCTTCGTCAGCCGGGGCTTTGAAATCATGCGCTGAAACGCGTGTCTCAAACGCTGGGATTCGGAGCGATGCTTTTGCAACCCCAGACAGCAGCGAGGAGGAGCTCGGAAAGATGATTTTTTCGAGGATGTGAAATCGGAGGGGTGCGGTCTCTGGAGAGGGGTTTACTCAGGAGAATAAGATAATGGCCGGACATTATTTGCTTTCCTAAGGGGCGCGGTTTTGGCGAGGTGGTTGCATCCTGTTCCCCACTGGGTACAATTTGTGAGCTAAAGGATTTCATGAAAGCTATTGCCACTTTTGCGGCGCTCATTTGCAGCGTCACCGTCTCTTTCGCGCAAACAGGTGCGGGAAAACCGTCTAAGCCGCAAGGGGGAGCGCCCGCTGTCACCCAGTTGGAGTCCGCACCGGCCACATTGGAAGCTGTGCCGCCAAAGGCTCCCGCGCAGCGCACGGCCTCCGTCGAGGCCGCTCCGGATGACGAGGACGCGTTTCACCTTTGGGACCTCATCCAAAAGGGCGGCTGGGCCATGATCCCGCTCGGGGCGCTTTCGGTCATCACCGTCATGCTGGTGCTGGTTTTCACTCTGACAATCCGTCGCGGCACGATTGCGTCGAGGCAGTATCTGAACACGGTGGAGGTGCTGATCCGGAAGAAGGATTACCTCGGGGTTCTGGCGGTTTCGAACCGGCACGGGGAAGTGCTGGCGCGGGTGGTTCAGCGGGCGCTTGATTTTGCGACCAAGAATCCGGGGGTGCCCTTCGAAAGTCTAAAGGAAGTAGCTGAGGCTGAGGGGAGTATGCAGGCTTCGGCGATCCAGCACCGTGTCGCTTATCTTGCCGACATTGGGATTCTGGCTCCGATGGTTGGGCTCTTCGGTACGGTGGTTGGGATCATTCGGTCCTTCGCGGCGATCGGCAAAGGGAGCGCTTCTCTCTCCAGAGACGTCCTTCTCGCCAGCGGCGTTTCCGAGGCGCTCGTGGCCACAGCAGGCGGGCTGGTTCTGGCGGTCGTGGCTGCGGGTTTTTATTCGATTTTCCGGAACCGGGTCCAGGGGCTGATCTCGGAATTGGAGGGGGCTTCGAGCCATGTGATGGGGCTGCTCGCTGCGAGCTATCAGAAGCGGCGTGAGCCAGCCCGCGTCGAGGACGAAATCTAAGGCACTCTGGGAATGAAGTTCCGCAACCGCTCCGAACCCGTCACCGTCGCGTTTCAAATCGCGCCGATGGTGGACATCCTTCTGGTGTTGCTCTGTTTCTTCGTGGTGACGTGGAGCATGGCCCGGAAGGAAAATGAGTTGGATGTTCGCGTTCCTTCTGCGCAGGCGGGTCAGGAAAGCAATCCGGTTGTCAACCAGACCGTCCTTAACGTGAAAGCCGACGGGAGCATTGTTTGGGACCGAAAACAGATTACGCGCGAAGCCCTTCAGGAGCGGCTCAAAAGCTTGGCCGCGCTCTTTCCGGATTACGCGATTATTTTGCGTGGTGATGTGAAGACGGATTACGACCATATTGTCCAAGTGCTGGACACGTGCCGGCAGGCGGGGATTTGGAACGTGGCTTTCGCCACCTCCAAGTCCGAATGACCGAATGAAACGCAAGCCTTGATGAAACAGGCGATCGCAGTCTGCCTTACCTCCCTTTTGACGGCGGCAACGGCGGCCATGGCTGCTCCGGTGACCCCGCCGAAAGTCGTTCCGGTGAAGGCGCCGAAACCTGCTGCTCCGTCTCCTCCGGAGCCAACGCCACAGCCACAGCCTGCGGCTGAAACAGCGACTCCGGCGCCCTCTGTTCCGAAAGTGATCCTTGTGAGCCCCCCGCCAAAGGAGGCGCCGCCACAGGTGAGGATCACAAAGCCCGCAAGTCCTGCGGTGAGCGGCGGCAAATCCAAAACGGCGCAGCCTGTTCCGGCGCCCGTCAAGCCGTCCGGTCCGCCGGGGGGGCTTCCGGAGTTTCGCGATGAAAGCGCGCCGCTCATTAACGGGGTTCCACGCCAGTTCGTAACTGAAAAGCCGGGGATGCGATCGTCCGGGGCGGCATCTGGTGCATCGGGCGCATCTGGGGTGGCGGGAGAGGCCGCGCAGCTTGGATTAGCGGATGCGCTTTATTCGCGAGAACAGTGGGACGTGGCGGCGGCGGAATACCTGAAGTTCGTTGAAAAATATCCGAGCAACCCCGAACTGCCTGCCGCCATGTACCGGCTTGCAGAGTCCATGCTCAAGCAGGGGAATGTGAATTCCGCGCGCCTGTACTACGGCAAACTGCTGGCGCTTCCAAAAGCCGGCCCGATCGGGGGTGTGGCGGCTTACAAGCTCGCGGAGTACGAGTTTCAGGAGGAGGATTACCCGAACGCGTACGCGCACTACCGGAAGGCGGCGATGGAGATCACCGATGAGAAAGTGCGTCAGAGCGCGCAGTATTTTTCCGCGCGTTCCTTGCAGCTCATGGATCGCAAAGTTGAGGCGCGCTCAGCATACCAGCCTTTGGCGGATTCCACGGAGGACAACCCGTTCCGCGAGGCGAGCCAGTTTCAGCTAGCGATACTGCTCAAGGATGCGGCGCGTGATTCCGAGGCGCTGCCGCGGTTTGAGAAGCTCGCGAAGGAAGCCACGGCGCCCTCCGTGAAGCTTGAGTCATTCGTTCGTGCTGCGTTTATCAAACTTGAGCAGAACAACGCGGCTGGGGCTCTGCCGGATCTTGAGCAGGCCCTTGCCACGCCAGGCACGGAATCGTGGCACCCGTCGATTCGCCTTGGAATTCTACGTGCCCATGTGGGGCTTGGGAACGCGGAGAAAATTGTGTCTGGGTTTGCGGAGGCGGAACCCTTTATCGAGCCTGCCAATTTGCCGGACGCCCTGCTGCTTCTGGCGAACGCTCAGCGCCAGCTTAAGCAATTTGCACCCGCGGTGGACACGTACTCGCGCGTTTTGACGGTTGCTCCGGACTCCGGCTTCGCGGCCGATGCGCGTTACTGGCGCCTGGTGTGTTCTTACAATCTTGAGGTGCCTCACTTGCCCGTCGAGGTGGACGAGTTTTTAGCCTCCAATCCGAAGCCCGCCGAGCGCGACAACGCGATCCTGATGAAGGCTGAGTTCTTGAGGCTTCGCAAGGACTACCAAAACGCCGCTTTGGCATACAGTGAGGCGGTGAAATCCAAGGAGCTTAAGTCCGAGCGTCGTAGCGAGGCGCTGTTGCGTTGGTCCGAATGCTCCGTGCTGATTGGCGATCCGCAGCAGACAATTAGTGCGACGACACAGTTACTGGCCGCGGCTCCCAATCATCCGCTCGCTGCGAAGGCACTTTTTTGGCGTGCGGAGACGCAGCGCCGCAGCAAAGCGACTGTCGCGGCCGAGCGCGATTACGCGGAGATCGTAAGCAAATACCCGGACTCAGCAGACCGCGAAACAGCGCTGAAACAAATCGCGTTGTTGCGTGGCGAACAAAACGACCATGCGGGGATGTCTGCCAATTACGAGAAGCTGCTGGCGGATTATCCAAAAAGCGACTCGTGTGCAGAGGCGCACCACTGGATCGGCTGGGCTGCTTACGAAACCAAGAATTACAAAAAGGCGCTCGAGCACCTCGTGGAATCGCGGAAGCTTGATCCGGAGAAATATTTCGAGTCCGACAGTCTCCGTCTCATTTACAGCTGCTACAACCTGAACAACTCGGATTATTTCTGGCAGTACGTGCAGGAATACCTCCCGAAGGGCAAGACGCAGATCGCGGCGGATGTGCTGCGCTGGTGCGCACAGCAGTTCACCAAAGTAAAAGCGTTGGAAAAGGCGGAGCCCGTTCTCGCGCTGATCTCGGCTTCAGCGGAGGTCACCGAAGGCGACTGGCTTCAACTTGCGGAAACGCGTTTTGAACTCGGGAAATATCAGGAGGCTCAGAGCGCGATTGAATCGTACCTAAAGCTAGTGCAACACCCCGTGCAGAAAGCGCGTGGACTCTTGATCCGTGCGAAATCGGAGCTGAAGCAAAAGCGGGTTGAGCCCGCACAAAAAACCATCGAGGAGGTTCTGCTGCTGCAGCCGGAGGGCATTCTCAATGGCGAAGCGCGGATGCTTGCGGGCGACATTCAAGCGGAGCAGCAGGCATGGGATAACGCTGCAAAGACCTACGCGAGTATCGCCGTGGTGTTTGACGATGAACGCCTAGTGCCGCTTTCCATGGAGAAGGCGGTGAAGGCTTACCGGGCCGCCGAGAAAAACAAGGAGGCCAGCGACATGTTCAACAAGCTGCAGAGCCGCTTTCCTGAATGGGTCCGCGAGCGCGGCATTCGTTAGTCGTCGGCTGCTGTGAGCTAGTCTACGTTCGCTGGGAACCACGTCGCGACTCCATGTTGAACGCCCCAGAGAACCGACCGCTGTCCGAGGGCGAAAGGCGAATCCTCGCGTTGATGCCTCAGTGGGCTTCGAGATCCGAGTGGGCTGAAGCAGTGGAGGCGATCAAAATGGCTCTTCGCTCCGAACCCGGAAGCAGTTTGTTATGGCAGCAGTTCGGAAGCGTGCTCGCGCAGGTTGGACGCGGAGTGGAAGCCGTCGAGGCTCTCTCAGAGTCGGTGCGTTTGGCGCCGCGTGAGATCAAAAGCTGGACCATTCTGGGCGGCATCCTGCGCGGGCAGCGGCTTTTCAAAGAAGCGATTCAATGTCACCAAAACGCGCAGAGTCTGGATCCTGCTGCGCCTTCGGGCGCGGCGAATCTCGCGGCAACGTTGCAGGCTGCGGGTGATTACAGTGCTGCGGTGGAGTGGTATCAAAAGGCGCTTGAGCTTAAGCCCGAATGGCACGAGGTCATGGCTGAGTTGGGGCATTGCTTGATGCTTTTGGAGCGATTTAGGGAGGCGGTTCCGCTTTTAATGAATGTCGCGAAAGCGCGTCCCGATTCGCAGCTTGATCTTGCGAAGCTCGCGACCGCATTGCGGGAAGCAAATCGTCCGGGCGAAGCGGTGGAGCTTGCGGAGATTCTCGTGCGCCAGTCTCCGCAGATGTATGCTTTCCGGCTTCTGCTCGGGGCTTGTCTTTCGCGTGTGGGCCGCAGTGTGGAGGCGATGGAGCAGTACGAGCACGCGCAGCGGCTCAATCCAAGTGAGCTCGAGGCCTTTCAAATCATGGTTTATGTCGCAAATTATTTGCCGCACAAAAGCCCCGCCGATCTTTACCGGTATTACGAGCAGTACAGCGAGGTTTTTGAAAAGCCCCTGGCTGCGCAGAGGGTGCCGATTCCTCCGCGTAAGAACCTTGGAAAAATCCGGGTTGGATATGTCTCAGGGGATCTGTGCCGTCATCCGGTGGCTTCCTTCATCGAGCCGGTTTTCGACCATTACGATCGGTCCGCGTTCGAGGTGTTTTGTTATTACAGTTGTCCAAAGCCCGATGTGGTGACGCAGCGGCTTAAGGCGCTGGTGGACCATTGGCGGGACGTTCCTGGCGTGCCGGACGAGGCGCTTGCTGCGCGAATCCGTGAGGATCGAATCGACATCCTGGTGGATCTTGCGGGCCATACGCGTTGGTCCAGACCGCTCGTGTTCGCGCGAAAGCCGGCGCCGTTGCAGGTGACGATGATCGGCTGCATGCAGACCACCGGGCTGAAGGCAATCGATTACCGCATCACCGATGCCGAGCTGGATCCGCCGGGCTTGACGGAGGCCTACAACTCCGAGGCGTTGATCCGCATGAAATGCGGCGCTGTGTGCTTTAAGCCCGAGCCGGACAGTCCGGAGGTGAAGCCGCTGCCCGTGACTGAGTCGGGCGTGTTCACCTTCGGTTCCTACAACAACCTCGCGAAGATTACCCCCGATGTGCTCGATCTTTGGAGTGAGGTTTTAAGGCGGGTGCCCTCCAGCCGGATGCTGCTCGTGGCGGATTCGGCTGATTATCTTTTAAACAATCTCGAGCTGCGTGGAATCAGCAGGGCCCGGATCGAGGTGCTTCCCCGGATGTTGGAGCGCGAGTACTTGGAATCACACCACCGCGTGGATCTGATCCTCGACACGTTTCCTTTCAACGGGCTGACGGTCTCGATGAACGCGCTTTGGATGGGCGTGCCGTGTGTGACTCTTCGAGGGAACACCTCGGCGAGTCGTGCCGGGAGCCTGCTGCTCAATCGGCTGGGACTTGGGTGTCTCGTGGCTTCCACTACGCAGGAGTACGTGGAGATCGCGGCGCGACACGCGCATGACACAAGTTTCCTGATCGCGACGCGGGCGACTCTTCGCGAAAAGATGCGGGCCACTTGGACGGATGGCGCGGCCTACACGCTCGAATTGGAGTCGCACTTTCGGAGAATGCTTGCGGCTCTCTAGATTTTCAGGTCGCGTGGGTCGAGTAGCGGAGCGGGGAGCTTGTGGAAGATGTGGGTCCAACGACTTTGAAAATCACGTGACTTTACATGCTCTGACTGGCTTGAACGTAACACGAAAGGGCCCTGAAGCTCATCAAGTTGTCTGGCTTTTTTGTGACGTGCTGATAAGCTAGCGAGTGATTTCGAGCCTGACTGCGGCCACTCAAGAATCATTCGCGCGTGCTGCCGGGCTGGATCGTTCCCCAGCAACCATCCCCACTTATGAGCAGCACATCATCCCCTTCGACTCCAGTGGAGAGGCTCAGGCTGTTCTTTACATTTTTCGATTCACGCTGGGAGGATTTGACCAAAGAGAACTGTCT
>JBILKY010000449.1:0-2613 GCA_044376395.1 Chthoniobacteraceae bacterium
AATTTTCTGCCACCGGCACTAGCCCCAGACAACCCGACCAAAACGGGCGGTCCGTGTGCGAACGTGCCATGGACGGAGTGTTAAACTTACGCCCTTCAGGGCAAAACCCGACTGTATAACGGCTCAACCCATCGCGTGCTGCCACACTCACCGAGTGGTCATGGAACGCCAAAAAGCGGTCCTTAAACGTGGTTTTAAGGAAATCGATCTGGCGGTGGCGATGCGGTGTCAATCCCAACTGCGAACCAAGGAAGATGATTTTGCGCTCCGAGTGTTCGTTAAAGGGAACAGTGAAAGGTACCACATTAGCGACCCAACTGCGATGACGATTGATACAGTCAGGCCGCAGCCCGGATGCAGCCGGCCCAAGCGGCAGCTCATCGTGAATGAGAACGTCTAGCAGGGGCGCGAGAGCACCGAAGCAGGGCATGCTCCTACTTGCCTCGTCGTAAGCGTAAAGGGCGATACGCACCCCCTGCTTCTTTAAAAAGCCGCAAAATGGCACCAAGGCTGGCTCAAGACTTTGAGGATGCTGCGCTATAAAGACCAGCCAGCGGATCTCGTCGGCGGGCTTGGCGCAATGTTGCGCCACCTCGGCCAAACCGGAGATCCCAGTAATCCACGCCGGATTGAACCTCAGTTGAGGGTGCGCAAGGGAGGAGAAACAACGGGCACACTCACCGTGCCAGTCACAGTCGAGGTGGGCCATCTTGCGCAAACGCGCATCCGCCCCGGCGGCCAGACGCGGCGTAATGTCCCAGCTTGGCAGACGTGACAGGTAGGCCTCAATCGGTTCGAAACCATCGCCCCAAGGGTTAAAGAAAATGATCTTCGCTACACGCTTCACGGAAAAAGACGCCGCGCAGATTAGGCTGAAGATTGAACTGAAGACAGGCGTAATGCGGGTTCAGATTTTTCATGCTTCCCTGAGCACGCAGGATGAGGGTCTGGTTGCTGCTGCGTTATTGAACTTAAAAAAACCATGGGAAGGTTCCTGATTAGCGTGTTGGAAATAACTCGAAGGCAGAATTTTGACTGCCGCTATAAAATAAATACGGATGACATAAGGTTGTCGAGCAACAGGATATCCAGCGATCTAAACAGCGATGAAGATAAACAAGCCAAGCGGGATAGCGAATGTTCTCTCAATCGATCCCCAGAGAGCTGCGGAGCCGGGCTATGAGCGTGAGAGTGGTCTTAGTGTAGCAGTTTCGCGAGGCGCGCTGGATTCGATCAGGTCGGCAATGGCAGGTTGGGGGTGAATCGGGATCCTGGGTAAACGCTGCTGACCTTGCCTTTCGCGCTCGGAGCCACTAAGCCAATCACTTGATACCCTGAGGCGCTCGAAAACGAACACGCAGGCAGCGGCAACACTGCGGTAGCAATAATCAACTCCCAACTCAATGAGACTAACACTCAGTAGTATCTTCACACTCGCAATGACGCTTGCAGTTTCAGCGCAGATTCCGCTGTGGGATCTTGGTAGGGATGGAATTGCCCCGGAATTGAATCACGGTGCGGTTAGGAATGCCAGCGGCACGGTCACCGTTGGTGGCGAGAATTACTTCGGGATTCCTGCGTCGGCATTCCCTGATCAGAAAAACTTCACTGTGCAGGTGACCGTCTCCTTTCCGCAGCCTGCGGAGGACACCAGTTTCAATGTGCTTCTGAAGCAGCGCAAGGACGGCGAGGACACCGGCCTAGGGTTGACCTGCATCTACGGGAAGCCCGATTTCTGGAGGGTGTATCGTCCGATCATTAACGGCATGCACATTGGGGGAGTTAGGATGAAGTTCCAGGCAGATACGCCCTTTACTTTCACTGTTGCGGTTCGAAACGGGAGCGCCTCGTACTATCTGGATGATGCGCCGGGGACTAAGCATTTCACAATGCTGCTACCCAACGACGAGCCGATGTGGGTCGGCAGAAAACTTTTGCCGCGTGAAAAGCCGTTTGCTTCAGCAGAAATCAGCGCTTTGAAGGTGTATGGCTCTGACTTCACCTACACTTCACAGAAAGAAAAAGTCAGCGCCGAACCACGCGGCGCTGTCGCGGGTAAGAATTGGATGATCGATGCGCCGACCGTTGTAGACCCAGCGCGGCCCAAGCTGCTTTTTTACGGGGACTCAATTTCAGGCGGCTATCGGCAGCACTTGATTCCAGCTTTGGAGGGTAAAGTGTACGCCTACCATTGGAGTCATTTTGTGGGTGGCATCGACCCCAAGGTGGACGCTGTGATTCAGCAGGGTGCAGCCGTGGCTGATTTTAAAATGATCTTTTTCAATAACGGTCTTCACTCGCTCTCGTGGACCGATGAAAAGGTCAGTGACGAGCAGGTCGCGGATACCACCCGGGCGATTGTGCGCGGCTTCAAGACTGGTGCGCCGAATGCAAAGTTGTTTTGGATTTCGACAACGCCTCACACTGCGCGCCGCAGCGAACCGGGTAAGCCTGTTGATGCGCTTGGAGACAAAAATCCGGTTGTGCTGCGGATCAACCGGATCGCTGAACAAGTCATGAAAGCCGAGGCGGTTGAGGTGATCGACATGTACACACCCTTTGCTGCACGACTGGATCTTGCGGCCGGGGACGAATACCACTGGTCAAGTCCCG
>JBILKY010000450.1:0-2604 GCA_044376395.1 Chthoniobacteraceae bacterium
CAAGCCGCTGGGCATGGACGTGGATTGGAATGGATCGGGAATGCACTCGAATTTTTCCACCAAGCACATGCGCGAAGTGGGCGGCAAGGAGTACTTTGAAAAGCTCATGGCTGCTTTCGACAAGTATAAGAACGAGCACATCGCTGTGTACGGCCCAGACAACCATCTGCGCTTGACTGGGTTGCATGAAACCCAGTCGATTGATAAGTTCAACTACGGCATCGCGAACCGCGGTGCATCCGTCCGCGTTCCGCACAGCTTTGCGAACAACGGCTACAAGGGATATTTGGAAGATCGCCGCCCGAATTCACAGGGCGACCCCTACAAGATCGCGAGCCGCATCCTGCAGACCATTGCGACAGTGCCCACGGCATAGTCCCAACTGGATGCATTGATTAAACATCGCTAAGTCAAAGAAAACACCGACTCGCTTCACGCGGGTCGGTGTTTTTTGTTTTTTGAAGCAGTACGGCGCTTCAGGCAAGCGTCTCACAGTCGCTCACAGTCGGATTGTCGTAGCGCGAAGCGAGCGTGATCCGCGATTGCCGCGCCCGCTTCGAGGCGGAGCGCCGTTTCATTACACCAACTCGGGAACGCGCGTCTTCGCCTCCGCGCACTCGGGCGATGAGGTGCAGGGCTTTTGCGGGACGAGGTCCAGTTCTTCGAAGAGTTGTTTGTCCGCGTCTGCGCCGGGATTTTTCGCGGTGAGCAGTTTGTCGCCGTAAAAAATAGAATTCGCCCCAGCAAAAAAGCAGAGTGCCTGGCCTTCCTTGGAAAGACGTGTGCGTCCCGCGCTCAACCGCACTTTGGCTTTTGGAAGTGCGATGCGGGTGGTGGCGATGAGGCGCACGAGTTCGAAAATATCCACTGCCTTCTGGGCTTCCATCGGCGTGCCTTCCATGGGCATGAGGCAGTTGATCGGCACGCTCTCCGGCGCGGGATCAAAGTTGGTCAGCACCTCCAGCATCTTCAATCGGTCCAGTTCCGTTTCACCCATTCCGATGATGCCGCCGCAGCAAACATCCATGCCAGCCTCCTGGGCCGAGCGGATCGTGTTGAGACGGTCTTGAAAGGTGTGTGTGGTGACGATGTTGGGGTAGTGCTCCGGAGATGTGTCGATGTTGTGATTGTAGGCTTTCACTCCGGCATTCTTGAGCTTCTTAGCTTCCGTGAGTGTGAGTTGCCCCAGAGTCACGCACACTTCCATGCCAAGTTTGCTGACCTCGGCGATTGTATCCAACACTTGCTCGAAGCGAGGGTCGCCGTCTCTGACGCCCTTCCATGCCGCTCCCATGCAAAAACGTGTTGAACCGTTTTCCTTCGCTCGGAGTGCGGCTTCCATGACTTCGCCTTGCGGCATGAGTTTTTCCGCCTTTACCCCGGTGCTGTAGCGAGCGCTCTGCGCGCAGTAGCCGCAGTCCTCCGAGCAGCCACCGGTTTTGATCGAAAGCAGTGTGCACAATTGCACCTCGTTGCCGGACCAGTGTTCGAGATACACGGAACGCGAGCGGGAGATCAGTTCAAAGAAAGGGGTGGCGTAGATCGCTTGGAGTTCGTGAAGCTGCATGAGGTTCGAATGTGGCGGGTTGTCCTGCGTTTCGGAAGGCAAAAAGCGAGGCGTGCTTTTTACGGGCTTCCTGAAAGCGCAACCAGCACCTTGCTGGGTGTTGACTACATCCGGCGGGGAAGAACGCGTTTGTTTTCCCGCACATTGTCGGGCGGGTAGATGATGACCTCGTCGTCCTCTTGAAGGCCGCCGAGGATCTCGGCAACCTCTCCGTTGTGGTGGCCGACCTGAACGTTGATGGTCCGGGCCGTCCCATTCTGGTTTTTGAATACCGCCCACTCGGAGCCTTTTCGAAAGAGAGCGCCTGCGGGAATCGTGAGAACACGCGGTGACTGCCAGAGTTCGATCCGGCCCTCGACCCGGAAGCGGTCTCCTATGGATTGCCCATCGGTATTCGGAGGGGTGAAGTCTACCAGCACACGGACTCTTTGTTCCTCGACTCCAAGGGCGGAGGTTTTGGTGAAAGCCGCGGGCTCCACGCGGCGGACGGCGCCCTTGAGCGGCACCGGTCCTCCCCAGCGCTCCAACTCCACGGGTGCGCCTTCCCGTACGTTCACTGCATCGGCGGAAAGCAGCTCGATTTCCGCTTCGATGTCGGCGGGATCGCCGATCTCGAGTAGGGGAGCGCCGGGCAGGACCGCGCGCGCGTTTTCCTCGAGCACATTGAGGACAACCCCGCTTACGGGCGCACTTAGCTCGATCGCCGCGCTCCCGCGTACTTCCTGGTGCAGCACGGCGCGCGCCTGATCGAGCTCGAAGCGGGCCACGTTCCGAGCAAATTCGGCGCCGCGGAGCTCGCGCATCCGGATCGCCGCGGTTAACTCGGCGGAATCCTTTTCCTTTTCGGATATCGAGCCCGAGGCGGAAAGAGCCACGGCGCGGGCCTGGTCGCGTTTGGCGAGTTCGGCTGCGGCTTCAGCCCGCTGCTGCTCCGCTTCGCGCTGCTGCAACGCGGCCTCGGCCGCTTTGATGCGGGCTTCGGACTGTCCCACGTCGCGTGGAGTCAGAAGTGTGGAGGGTTCGGGGTCGATGATTGC
>JBILKY010000451.1:0-2600 GCA_044376395.1 Chthoniobacteraceae bacterium
AAAAAAACAGCGGAATCGTGGGATCATACCGTAAAAAGCACCCGTGCCAAATGTGAGGAAAATTACACTCAACGAAAAACCCTGGCGCGTTCGGGTTCCCCTTGCACCGTCGGTTGGAGAAACTGGGCATCAAGAACTACGTTGTGCAATCGCTGGACTGGGATGAGCGTGGCAAAGGAGTGAAGAATGACCGGCTCGATGCCGCAGCGTTGTGCCAGCGTCTGGATCGTTTTGAGCGTGGAAACAAAAAGGCGTTCAGCACGGTGCGTATTCCGACGGTGGACGAAGAGCGGGAACGCGCGATTAGCCGTGGATTTGTGGAGAGTGTTCACGGGACAAGTGGAAGCGGAGAAATTCGGGTTGGTGTACCTGCCAGAAGCGGCGTGAGACGGAAATCGGAGCACCCCTGAAATGAACCCGCCCGCGAAAGTCCACCTCCCAAAACGAGATCCCAAGACACGTAGATTTTTTGTGTAAACTTTCCCTTCCGAATGTCGCGCGTATGGAAAATTCCTTGGGCGTTCTCGAAACGTCCGATTGATAGATGAGACCGCATTTCCTTTCCTCGACCCGAATCAGTCATTTGGCGCTTTGCAGGCGAAAGCCAAAAGTAAACGCGCGGATAGCAGGCTGCGATCGTTGAAACCCAACGGCGCTTACCCGGCAAGGAAGACATTTGGACTAACCCAGCCCCCCGAAAACCATTCACCCGAAATAAAAGCAGTAATCGGTCATTAAAACAAACAAACCCTAGCCGAAACTTCCAGCTCAAGCTTGACCAACCTCATAGCAGGAGTTTCCTTTTTTTCCCCGTTTCCGCAGCTCGCGCGCGCGGTATCGTCGCGGGGCGGGCTAAATTAACTGTCCCAGGGCCTCTCCGCTCAATTGGTGTCTCCGCATGGAGACAGATTTTTAAGAAGTGAAAACTCGCAGGGTGGGTTTGATTTTTGAGGTGGAAAGGCTGGGTGATCAACCCCTGTGCAGTGTGGGATGCAAAACCTTCAAAACCTATTGGGAAGGCCTAGTTCGTTCCCTCGGTTCAGTTCCCTAGCAAGGCAGAAAAATGCCAGTCTCCGGAGTTGCATAGAAGATTACTCCCCAGAAAGCAGCAGCTCATCAGGGGCAGTGCGATGATCATTGGCGAACGCCAAGTTTAAGGTCATGCAGAACGTCCCGCGACCATACCGCGTGCGCATGCGGCGGAAATAGGGGTAAGAGGAAAACCCTTCTATGAACGCCGGACAAATACAGGTGCTTTCGCCGTGAAGACCGTAACTGCAACCCGTCTGATGGATGAGTGCCGGCTAATTTCGCCTTTCTGCCACTGCGCTTCTGCCATAACGTGCTCGGGATGCCACTCACAGAGCTCAGAGAGGTCTTGTCTGGACCGTGCCGCCGTCATCCAGTGCGGGGTTTCCGCGTTTTTGGGTCCGTGGCGCGGGGAGAAGCTTCGCTTGGAAGTGACGTAGATTTGCTGGTGCAATTCGCCGAAATGCCACCCTCTGAGTATGCCACTCACTATTTCGGTCTGTTCCATGAACTGCAGGATGCCGTGGGAACCGAAGTAGATCTCCTGACACCCGGCGGTGTGACGCGACCTTCCCTCAAGCGGAACATTCGCGAGGAAAGCATTCTCGTTTATGAAGCCTGAGCTCATCGAGCATCTTGAAGAGGCACTGCAGCGCGGGCATGAGGTCCAAAAGTTCGTCGCTGGACTGACTCTTGAACAATATTCGTTCGACGACCGGACCCGTCTGGCTGTGGAGCGTTCGTTTGAAATGATCGGCGAGGCGCTTAACCGCGCCTTCAACATTGCTCCGGAACAAATTGACTCGATCCGGAATTGTCGGCAGATCATTTTATTCCGCAATAGTCTTGGCCATTGCTACGATACGGTTGAGCACAGGATTGTATGGGAGATTATCGAAGGTTCCCCACCCGAACTGCCCGAGGATCAGCATGAGTTGTTTGGCAACTGATGGCTTTTCAGGTTTGCACGGAAAGCCGGCAAGCATCGAAACGCCAATTCTAAATTTAATGGGGGGCCAATCGTTGTCTTACTTCACCCGCATGTACTCGGAACAAAAACTGGTCCCCAAGACCGTGAGACGCGCGAGCCCATTTTGCCGATTGTTTGGCGGGCTCTTGCTGTTAGGCGCATCATGGATGGACGCCACAGCGAAGGCTGAGCAACCGGGGGCGGTTCTGCCCCAAAAACACCAAACCCTGCTTAAGGAGCACTGTCTCTCATGTCATGATGCAGAAAAGCAGAAGGGAAAATTCCGGATCGATAACCTCGCCTTTTCGATCACAGACAATTTGAGCGCAGAGCGCTGGCAGAAGGTTCTCAACGCCCTGAACTCTGGAGAGATGCCTCCGGACGATCAAAAGCAGCCACCAAGCGGCGCGAAAGCAGATTTCCTTGAGGATCTGGCCAAGGTAATGGTGGAGGCGCGTCGGAATCTTGCCGACACACAGGGAGTCACCGCCATGCGCCGACTCAACCAGCGGGAGTACGGTAACACGCTTCGCGATCTGCTTGGCGTGACAATGAATGTTAGCGAGTTGCCGGCGGACAAAAATGCGTCGGGATTCGATAC
>JBILKY010000160.1:0-8458 GCA_044376395.1 Chthoniobacteraceae bacterium
GCAGCGCAGCCTGAGTTTGAAAGAATCCCGTGTGCCCGCTGAACACCGCGCGCGCCTGATCATAGAACAGGACGTTTCGCGACGGATACGGCAACGGACGTGGCAGCGCGACCACCTTGCCCATGATCTCCGCCATGGTGTCATAGAGAACCGGACGCGGGAGCACCCGGCTCACGTTTTGGTACAGATCCTCGATCGCATCCGCCTCCCCTGTCTGGTTCACGAGGTAGACTGGGATGCCTGCGGTCGATGGATCGCTCACAAGCCTCATGCAAACCGCCTCCGCGCGAAGGTCAGGGAGCGAGTCGGAGAGCAAAATCAAATCGGGCTGCACCACCTGCATCCTCGCAAACGCATCCAGTCCTTTCTGGGCGAAGAGCACATCCACAGAAGCGCCGGGGTACTGTCGGGACAGTACGGTTTCAGCCAGCGAAGCCATTGCCGGGGTATCGTCAATTACGAGGATCTTCTGAAACATGAACGGGTGCGGAGTACGGCCTGCTTTGAGCTCAGGTACCCTAGGCGGTCGGCGTACATGGTCAAGGCTACTCCATCCTGGTGCGCCCGTTATTTGGCATCGGAGGGAAAAATTCGAAGTTCGCCTCGTCACCGCGACGGGGCCGTGTTTTTCTTTGCACTTTTGCAGCCTCCCCCTAGCGTTCCGAGTCCGCGCCGTCCCAAGCTGCCGGAGGCAAGAGCGACTCAAAACATTTTTCAATCACCCAAACTTAATCTTTCGACCATGGCCAACACCATCCTCGTAGGCGCCCAATGGGGCGATGAAGGCAAAGGCAAAATAATCGATTTCCTTACGGAGACTGCGGAGATCGTCGTACGTAGCCAGGGCGGCAACAACGCCGGCCATACCGTTATTGTGGGAGGCACCAAGTACGTCCTGCACCTCATCCCCTCGGGCATTTTGCGCCCCGGCACCAAGTGCGTGATTGGAAACGGGGTCGTGCTGGATCCCATCGCTGTCGCCGGCGAAATCGAAGGACTCCTCGCGAAGGGCGTTTCGGTGACGCCCGAAAACCTCCTCATCAGCGACGCCGCGCACCTTGTGCTGCCCTACCACAGGCATCTGGACGAGGCTCGGGAGATCGCCCGGGGAGCCGGTAAAATCGGCACCACCAAACGCGGGATCGGCCCGGCTTACGGCGACAAAATCGCCCGCGTCGGACTGCGGATGGCAGACCTGCTAAATCCTGCCGTTTTTTCCGAGAAACTCGCGTCGCGCGTCGCGGAGAACAACGAAACCCTCGTCCGCCACGGGATCGCCCCGCTCAATTTTGAGGACACCCTGGCCCAATTGCTCGCAGCGGGAAAATTCCTCGCACGTTTCGTTGGAAACACTGTGGTTTTCCTGCACGAAGCCGTGAAGGCGAAGAAGGAAATGCTCTTCGAGGGCGCCCAGGGGACGTTCCTCGACATCGACCACGGGACCTATCCGTATGTCACCTCCTCCAACACCACTGCGGGCGGAGCCTGCACTGGCTCGGGCGTCCCGCCTCACCACATCGACTCGGTGCTCGGGGTGATGAAAGCGTACACGACCCGGGTGGGAGAAGGTCCCTTTCCCACCGAAGACGCCGGACTGGGCGACATGCTGCACGGAATGGGCCGCGAGTTCGGCTCCACCACCGGCCGGGCCCGGCGATGCGGCTGGTTTGACGCCGTTGCAGTGCGTTACGCGGGAATGATTAACGGCATCGACACGCTGGCCGTGACGAATTTGGACGGCCTCGATTCGCTTGAATCCATCAAGGTCTGCACCCACTACCGCCTCAACGGCACCCTGCTGGAGACGCCCCCGATGGACTACGCACAGCTCGCCGCCTGCGAGCCCGTATACGTCGATATGCCCGGCTGGCAGACGCCGACCGACCAGATTCGCGACTGGAAATTGATGCCGGAAAACGCGCGGAATTATCTCCTCAAGATCTGCGAGCTTTCGGGCGCGAAACTGTCCATCGCAAGCGTCGGCCCCAACCGGGAGCAGACGATTCTGCTCTGAATTTAGTCAAAACTGAGACTGTAAACTCCAGCTCGAATCGTGTACTGAACGGGTTGGAGAAATGATCGTTGAGTCCCCTGCCAGTCTTGAGCACGAGAACGTGGTTCGTGCAAATACAGTTCGAGCACACCTGCCCGTGTCGCAGGAAACTGTCCCCGCGCCGAGGCACATCGCCATCATCATGGATGGGAACGGGCGTTGGGCCAATGAACGCGGACTCCCAAGGGTGAATGGCCATTCCAGTGGAGCCCATGCGCTGCGCGCAGTCACCGAAACCTGCTGCGAGATCGGGGTCGAATGCCTCACTGTTTACGCGTTCTCCACGGAAAACTGGAAACGCCCCGCTGAGGAGGTCTCCGCTCTATTCGGTCTCCTTGAACATTTTCTCGCCGCTGAACTGCCAACGATGCAGGCCAACAACGTCCAACTGCGCGCAATTGGAAGGCTCTCCGAACTGCCGCCCACGACTCGTCACGCGCTCGAGGACACGATTGAGAAAACATCCTCGAACAACGGACTCACGCTGATCCTTGCAATCAACTACAGCGGCCGCGCTGAACTCGAGGACGCCATCCGCGCGGTGTGCCGCGAAGTCGCCGAGGGCTCGCTCTCCCCCGAGGAGTTCAACCAGGCGCACCTGCAAAAACACCTGTACACCAAAGAGTGGCCCGACCCCGACTTATTGATCCGCACTTCTGGCGAGATGAGGCTCTCAAATTTCCTGCTCTGGCAACTGAGCTACACCGAACTTTACGTCACCCCGAAACGCTGGCCAGACTTCACGGGCGACGATCTGCTAGAGGCGATCAAAGAATTCAACCAGCGCAAACGGCGCTACGGCGGCCTTTAGCCTTCAGTTCAAAAACCGCCGCCGACCCCATCCCATGCCACAAGCCGCAGAGTGCGCCCAAGATTGAAGGCGCCGCATCCTCTGCCACCATCCCTTTCATCTGAGACGCCCCCCGGCACCGCGCGAAGCGCGCTCACACTCCACCGGAGGCATCATTCCATGGCCAGACAGCAGCTCATCCTCATCGCAGACCCGGACTCGGACTTTCTTGATTGGACAACCCATCAGCTCTCGTCTGCGAAAACCAAAGTCATCACAACCTCGGATTCGGAGGAGGCCTACCGCATCTTCATGCGCGAAAAGCCGGACGTCCTGATGGCAGAGACGCACCTGTCGCCATTCGGCGGAATGGAGCTGCTGGGTAGAATCCGCCAGCGCGCCCCGAACGCGATCGTCGTCCTCACAAGCGCCTTCGGCACCACCCAGTCGGTGATCGAATCCATGCGATTGGGAGCCTTTGATTTTGTCCGCAAAGAGAGCCTCCCCTTCTCCCTCAAAGCCGTGATGGACGCTGCTCTCCGCGCCCAGGCGGAGATGAAAGCGGCGACCTCCGCGAAACCACAGCTCACCGTCGATGAACATCAAGATTCGCTCGTGGGCAAATCCGAGGCCATGGCGCAAGTATTCAAAATGGTCGGACGCGTCTCTATGTCGGACGCGCCAGTGATGATCACAGGCGAGAGCGGTTCGGGAAAGGAACTCGTCGCGAGGGCGGTGCACAACTATTCGCAACGCACGAACAAAAGCTTTGTGGCCATCAATTGCGCCGCGATCCCGGAGCAACTGCTCGAGAGCGAGCTCTTCGGCCATGAAAAGGGCGCGTTCACCGGCGCCATCGGACAGCGGGCCGGCCGGTTCGAGCAATGCAATGGCGGAACTCTTTTTCTGGATGAAATCGGCGACATGCCTCTCCAACTCCAAAGCAAGATCCTTCGCGTGCTTCAAGAGGGCGAGTACTCGCGGGTAGGCGGCACCGCAACGCTCAAATCCGACGTCCGCATCGTGGCGGCAACAAACAAAAACCTCGAACAAGAGGTGGCTGAGAAAAAGTTCCGGGAAGACCTTTTCTATCGCTTGAACGTGGTGCGCATTCAACTCCCTCCATTGCGCCAGCGCATCGAGGACGTGCGTCTGCTCGCGGAATACTTCCTGAACAAAGTCGCCACGCGCCAGCGCCTGCCGCGCCTGAAAATTTCCGAGGACGCGATCAAAGTCCTCGAGGGCCACAACTGGCCAGGCAACGTCCGCGAACTGGAAAACACGATCCAACGGGCCTGTGTCTTCTCGACTTCGGACGTTCTGCTGCCAAAGGACATTCCTATCGGAGCAGTCTCCGGAGGATCGGAGTCGAACGACTTGAACGGCGACGGCATGTCCCAAGTGATCAGCAAAGAGATGGCCATCGAAGCGCTCATCAAAGCCGCGGAGGCTGACTCGAGCATGCAGCTCCTGCCATGGCTGGAGCGCGAATTCACCCTTCACGCCATGCGGGCAACCGGTGGAAACCAGGTGCGGGCCGCCCGGCTTTTGGGCATCACCCGCGCCACGCTGCGCAAACGGTTGGAAATCTTCGGAATCACCAAGGAGATGAACATTTCCTAGTCGAGTAGCCAGGTGCCCAGCCCGCCCGCGGGGAAATCAAAAATCCAAACCGGCTAAAAACAATCAGCTCCCGAGTTTGCGGGAGCTGAGAAACTGGAAAAACGATACGTCACGCCCGTGCGGTGAACGCCGCGAGGGCCCAAGCCGCCCACGCCGGAGGAGGGCTTTTCTAGCAGCGCAAACTGCTTTCCTGCGCGCGCAGGCTCCTAGGCCTCAGGAGCGGTCTTCCGCAGACCAATCACCTTGTCACCCTGCTTGAACTGCCCGCGCTTCTTCAAAAGCTCCACGCGCTCAAAGCGTTTCAGAACATTTCGTTTGGCCGTGATGGTGCTTGCGCCCTTGAGACTGCGATGCTGAGACATAAAAGGAAAGATTGGGTCGGGAACCGTAGCAGGACCACCGACGAGGGCAAGCTCGGATTACACGCTGAACGCTTTGATCCAAAAACAGGGAAGGAAGGCCTCTTTCAACCCCAATCCCAGCGCTGCGAACGCTCCATCCCCCGCGGGGCCCAGCGCTTAATGCCGGTGATCTTCCCACCGAGCCAGACTTTCCTCATGAAAATGGCGGCTTTTGATCAAACGCGGCACATAGCCGTAACGCGGACTGAACAGATAGGCCACGCAGAAGAATGCCCCTAGCACCATGACAATACAGGCACCGGAAGGCACCCCGAGCCAGTAGCTCAGCCAGAGACCGCTCACGGCGCCAGTCATTCCCAAAAGACCGCCACCCCAAAGCATCACGGGGAAGGAGTCACAGAGTAAATAAACAGTCGCAGCGGGTGAAATCAAAAGACCCAGCAACAGGATCACACCGACCGCCTGCAAGGAGCTGACCATCGTCAGCACCAAGGCCACCACCAGCACCATATTCAAAAGCCCGGTCCGAATCCCCTGACTTCGCGCAACCGCCGGGTCAAACAGGAGCAGCTGCAGCGGCCGCTCAAGGGCCACCAGCAAAGGCAGCACTCCAAGCGCCACACCATATCCAACCCACAGATCCTGATTGGAGACGCCGAGAATATTCCCGAAAAGGTAGTGGGTCAACGGAACGCCTACTTTTACGAAGCTCAGCAAAATGATCCCTGCAGAAAAAGCCACTGTGTAAAGGATGCCCAGCGCCGTGTCCTCCTTGACGCGCTCTCCCCTCGCGAGAACCTGCGCGCCAAGCGCCACCAGCAAGGCCGCACTCAGGGCACCCACAAACAAGCCGGCAGGAGCAAGGTTGAACAGCAACACCCCGACAGCCAGTCCGGGCAGAAGCGAATGCGACAATGAATCGGCCATCAATGCCATGCGGCGCAACACCACGAAGGCGCCGAGGAAACCGTTGAGGAACCCGATGACCACACAGGCCACCAAGGCGCGCTGCATGAAGGCGTGTTGAAAGGGCTCAAATAGGTAATCCATGACTCAGTCCTGAAAACACGCGCATGCCATAAGTGCGCTCCAAATTTTGACGAGTAAACGACTCCTTCACGGGACCGGAAGCAATCAGTTCCCCGTTTAGGAGAATCACGCGGTCAAAAATGTCCTGCACGCTCGAGAGGTCGTGGTGCGAAATGAGCAGGAGCTTCCCTTGATTCCGTAGCGCGCGAAGCACCTCCTTGAGCGACTCCATGCTGGGCTGATCCAACCCGGTGAACGGTTCATCCAAAAGCAGCACATGCGCCTCCTGCGCGAGAGCCCTTGCGAGAAAAACCCGCTGCTGCTGCCCGCCGGAAAGCGCAGAAATCTGGCGATCTTGAAGCGGCGTGAGGTGCATCGACTCCAAAGCAGCCTCAACCGCCTCCTCATCGCTTTTCGAAAAACGTTTCCACCACCGCAGACTCAAATACCGCCCCATCTCGACAACACCGCGAACGGTGGTTGGAAAATCCCAGTCCACCATTTCACGCTGGGGCAGGTACGCGAACTCCTGCGAAGCACCGCTCATACGCTTGCCGTGAAAAAGAACACTCCCGCTCTCGAGATCCACCAGGCCCGCGATCGCCTTGAGCAGCGTTGATTTGCCCGCGCCATTCGGGCCGAGCACCGCCACATTCTGGCCACACGGCACCGAGAACTCCAAATGGTGAACCGCCGGAATCCTCCGGTAACTCACCGTCAAATCACGAACCTCCAGGGAATGATGGCTCATGGGAACGGAACAACGGATTGCAACGCTCCCTGCCCCCACACGCTGCGGTCAATTTCATCACCCTCCGGAGTCACAAGCTGCAACCGCAGCGCCGACTGCTCCTCCCCCTCCCACTCCACGCGCGCCTCCAACTCGATTCCTTCTTTCGGAAACGGAAGGTCAAGCGACAAGGAAACCGCCACGCCGGGCTTTTCTGCAAACCAAACACGCTTTCCCGAGTACAGCAGCTCCGCACTTTTCGCAGCCCTCGAAAACGTCAGATTCAACGACAGCTTTGACACCGGGTCGGGAAAAGCAGCGGCTACCGGAACCTCGACGACATCCGCGGCGGGCCGAGTGATTAATTGCAACGGCCAGCCCAACGCGAGCAATGCGCAAAGCGTCAGAGCAGCACGCAGAAGCGGTGACCCCCTCATACTTTACTTCAGCGCCTCCACAACAGTGTTCACATTGTGGCGAAACATCCCGGTATAAGTGGAGGCATCCCCGCCGCCCAAACCATCCGCCCACAGCTGGCCTCCAAGGCGAGCACCGCTGCTCGCGGTGATCTCCTTCAGCACCTTCGGGTTCACTGCGTCCTGAGAAAAAACGGCCTTCACTTTTTGCGCCTGAATCGTCTCCAGCAACTGCGCCACCTTCTTGGAGGCGGGTTGATCCGCGGCCGTCAGACCCTCGACGTAAAACACCTTAAAACCGAACTCTTTTGCAAAGTACTCAAAGGCTTCGTGGGAAGTCACAAGCTTGCGGCGGTCCCTCGGCAATTCCGCAATCCGCCGCTTGGCCCACTGCTGTAATTCGACGAGCTCCTTGTCATACGCCGCCGCATTCGCCGTGAAAGTCCCCTTGCCGCCGGGGCGCAATTTGGCGAACTCATCCCGAATGATTCCCGCGGCCTTGCGCACGTTTTCCACGCTATGCCACCAGTGGGGATCTTCGATCTTCGCGTGCTCGTGTTTCTCGCTCTTTTCGTGCTTGTGCGCCTCACCGGCTCCGCCGCCGTGAGAGTGCGCCTCCCGCTCCACCCATACCGAGGATACATGCCCGCCCACCTCGACCACGCGCGCCGTCGCCGAAACTTCACGCAGCTTTCCCACGTACCCCTCCATGTGCTTTGCCGAAAGCAAAATCACATCAGCGCCGGACACCACTTTCAGGTCCGAGGGGCGCGGCTCGAATTCGTGGGGATCAGCGCCCACCGGCACGTGTCCAGTGACCTTGACCGCATCGCCACCAACCCTCTGCGCGATCTCGGTCAATACCGTTGAGAACACCGACACCTTCAACGGCTCCTCGGCCAACGCGCAAAGACCGCCTAACAAACTCAGCACAAAGCCAAAAACCACGCTCTTCATAGCTTCCATCAGAATCAGACAACGGTCGGCTTATTGCAACTTAAATGCATAAGAGCCGACTGCCCGCAGGCGTCCTCCGCACTTCCAGCAGACCCTCCGCATTGGACTTTTGACGCCGTGTTGGACAAGGTGTCGGTGTGTTTTATCACCGTAAACTCCCCTCACTCATCCTGAGCGTCCTCGCGCTTTTGTTCTGTTCCCACAGATCCGAGGCGCAATTTTTCGGATTACCACCCAAGGCCGAGGCGAGCCTGATCGCAGACACCACAGCGGTGAACGCAGGGAAGCCCTTCACCGTGGGGATCCGATTCAAGGTCGCAAAAGGCTGGCATTTGTACTGGAGGTCGCCCGGCGATTCCGGGGCGGCGCCAGAAGTGCAATGGACGCTTCCCAAAGGCATCCACGCCGGTCCCATCCAGTGGCCGCTGCCGCACCTGCTCAAGTCCGAGGGCGACCTTTTTACCAACGTGTACGAGGGCGACCTGCTCCTGCCGGTTG
>JBILKY010000452.1:0-2597 GCA_044376395.1 Chthoniobacteraceae bacterium
TGCTCGTCGTGCTGCGCCCAACGATCCCGCCCAACGGCGCGGATGCTGATCTCGCGGGCGCGCAGGAACGCGTGGTGACGCGTTTTGAAGCTTCCGGCGGTTCGGCGGCAATCGAATTCCGCGGCGCTGCGTTTGGCACAACGTGGTGCGTGAAAATTCGCGATGCCGGGTCGAGCGCGGACGGGTTGCAGGCGCAGATTGCCGCAGAGGTTGACCGGATTGAATCCGCGCTTTCGCACTGGAAGCCGAGTTCAGCGACGAGCCAGTTCAATGAGAGCGCCACGGTTTTGGAAATGGACGTGGCCCCCGAGTTGGTGCGCTTGGTGTCGCTCGCGGCGCGCGTGAGTGAACGCACGGACGGCATGTTCGACATCACCATCGCTCCGCTTGTTTCGCTCTGGGGCCACGGCCCTCCGAATGCAACAGCACAGCGTTCGGCTGAATCAACAAGTGGCGTACCCTCGGACGAGGCGCTGACTGCCGCCCGCGAGGCCGTGGGCTATGTGAAGCTGGAGGTAGATGCAAAGCTGAACACGCTTAGGAAAAAGCATCCTGCGCTGACACTGGATCTTGGCGCAGTGTTGCAGGGTTACGCGGTCGACCGGGTTTATGAGATTTTGGAGCGTGCCGGTGCGCGTGAGTTTTTGGTGGAAATCGGCGGGGAACTGCGCGCGCGCGGCCAGTGGCTGATCGGCGTCGAAAATCCCGCGCAGCCGGGCAAGCTGTTAGGCACGGTGAAGCTCGTGGATCAGGCTCTTGCCACATCAGGTCACTACCGTGCGCGGAAGTTGCTCGAGGGGCGGACGGCGACGCATTTGATTTCACCGCGCACCGGGCAGCCGATCGAGGCAGGCATTGAGTTGAGCGCCGTGATGGCTGAGAGCTGCGCGGAGGCGGACGCTTGGTCGACCGCGATGATTCTGCTGAGTCCGGACGTAGCAGCGAGCACGGCACAGAAGGAAGGGCTCAAGGTGCTGCTGCTCGACCGTCAAGCGGGTACGCTGCCGGGATCGACCATCCCCGTGGAGCCGCGCTGAGTGCTAGTAAGCAGCACAGCGAACATTCGCGGATACCTTTGATACCGGCTTACTGCGTCTCAAGAGCGTCCAAGCGCAGCTGGGGCTGCGCGGTCCCAGGGGGTTGGTCGATGGACCGATTTCGCCACAAGTTTGCTTCTCGGGGGCTTCGGAGCCTGCGATCCAACTCGCCGACGATGGGATCGGAGTTTCCAGCCTTTGCTGCCAGCTACCCGGTAGTCCGCAGGCCGCTCGCAATCGCGTTGATCGAGAGCAGCAATTCGGGCAATAGCGCGTCGGCCTGCACCGTGCGCCCCTCGGCGAGATGACCGCGCCAATCCCGTAACAATTGGATCTGTCGGTGATGCAGTACGCGGAGCGCTTCGCTTCGCAGCTCGAGCGTCTTGAGCATGCGGGGTCTGCGTCTGCCGAGTGACTGGCCCCGGAGTTGTTCGAGCATCTTGTGGGTGAGATCCCATTCCGTGCGGATCTGGGAAACGAAACGCGTGCGCAATGCGGGATCTTCCACCAAGTTGGCGTACGCTTCCATCAGCTCGGAGTCCGCGCTTGCGAGCGAACTCTCCACATTGGTCAAAACGTAGCGCCAAAACGGCCACGCGCGGAATTGACCGGCAAGCAGCGAGAGATCATCCGGATGCAGCGAATGAAGGGCCGTGCCCATTCCGTACCAACCGGGCACGTAGAAGCGGGCTTGGCTCCAAGAAAAAACCCACGGGATTGCCCGGAGATCCGCCAGGCTTGGTTTTCCACTGCGCCGTGAAGGACGCGATCCGATGCGGCTGTTTTCGAGTGCGTCAATCGGGGTCGCCTGACGGTAGAACGAGAGAAAGCCCTCCGCGTCAAGGAGCGAGCGGTATCCCACGCGGCTTGCAGCGGCGAGCCGCTCCATGATCGGAGCGAACCGCGCGTCTTCATTGGACGCGCGCGCGTGGCGAGCAGTGGTTTCGGTCACTCCAGCGAGAAGCAGTTCGAGGTTATGGGTGGCCGTCGCGGGGTTTGCGTACTTTTGCGCGATGGTTTCCCCCTGCTCGGTGAGCCGCATGTGGCCCGTGAGCGAACCGTGCGGGAGCGCCTCAAGGAAACGATGTGTGGGTCCAGCTCCGCGGCTCACGGTGCCGCCCCGGCCGTGGAAGAAGCGCAATTCCACGCCGGAATCGCGGCCAACTTGTGCGAGGCATCCCTGACTTTTCTGGAGGGCCCACTGGCTTGCGAGAATTCCGCCGTCCTTGTTGCTGTCGCTATAGCCCACCATGACTTGCTGCAGCAATTCGCCCGGCCGGCCCGATTGTTTCGCGTGGAACGCGAGGCTCGCGCGCGTGACGGGTTGTTCCAAGAACGCGCGCAGCATGGTCGGCGCACCCTCAAGGTCCTCGATCGTTTCAAACAGCGGCACCACGGGCAGCAAGCAGACGATCCCTTCCGGATAAGCGCGCAGCAGGCCCGCCTCGCGGGCGAGCAGATAAACCACCAGCAGATCCGACAGCCGCCGCGTCATGCTCACAATGAGCGCCCCGACGCCGCGTTCGCCGAATTTCACGATGTGATCCGCGAGCACGCGGT
>JBILKY010000453.1:0-2592 GCA_044376395.1 Chthoniobacteraceae bacterium
GACTCACGTAAGCCTCCACCGTGAAGTCATCCTCCTCCTTGCGTTCGGCTGCCACCAGCAGCCTCTCCTGCGGACTCTTTTCGCGGAACTCCCCCGGGCGCACGGCAAGGACCGGGCCCGCAGCACCGTCACCCGGCGCGACGCTGTAGCTGCCCCCCAAGTGCTGCTCCAACATCGCCCGCTCCCGCACACTCGGTAAACGCCCGAGAACGCGCATCCAAGCCTCCTCAACCGTGCCGACCTGCTCTCCCAGCTTTCGTGCCCGCGCCATCGACCATTCCCCGTTTAGAAGCAGCAACGCCTGCGTGGGCGTCGTGGTGCTCTGCCGCTCCGCTGTGCTCGTAAAACCCGCTGGCATGTCGAGGCTCTGCAGGATTTCCGTCGGCCGGTTCCGCTTCTTTTTTGTGAAAATCGAACGCACCAAACTCGTGCCTTCCTCGGGCGGCCCGCCATCCCTAAGATCCAGCTCGCCGCTCGCGGCAAGCATCGCGTCACGCACCTGCTCCGCATCCAATCGACGCGGGCTGAAACGCCACAACAGGCGGTTGCCCGGATCCGTTTTGGAAAGAAAATCTGTAGGCTGCCGGCGTGCAGTCTGCCGATAAGCCGCGGACAGCAAAATCTCCCGATGCAGCTTTTTAAAGCTCCATCCTTCCGCACTGAACCTTCCGGCAAGCCAGTCCAACAGCTCGGGATGCGAGGGCTTTTCCCCCAGCTTCCCGAAGTCGTTCGCGCTCGCAACGATCCCCCTGCCAAAGTGGTACTGCCAAACGCGATTGACGATCACGCGCGTCGAGAGCGGGTTATCAGGGCGCGTCATCCACTTCGCGAGCGCGAGCCGACGCCCGGTTGAATTGCCGACAGGCTCGATCGAGGCCTCGCGCGGATCCAGGATGCTCAAAAAACCGGGCGCAATCTCCTGGCTGCCCTTGCGCGTCTTCATCGTAGTGGGTGCTGCGCTGCGACCCGTGTCGGTCGCCACGAACGCCTCAGGCAGCGGCTCGGGCTTCATGGAGTCAAACGCCTTGAGCTGCTCTTCCAACGCATTGTAAGCCTGCTTTTCTTCTTCTTTTTTGAGATTTTTTTGCGCATCCACACCGCGTCCCGCACGCGTGATCTGCCGCTGACAGAGCCCCGCCAACTGCGTCTCGATCGCGTCCCGATCCGCCGCAGGTTTACGCACCATTTCCTGCAGTTCATCCGTGAACATTTTGAGAGCCCTCGCCTCCGCGCCGTTGCGCGCCCCCTCCAAGAGCGCGTCCATTTTCGCGCGGATCTCCTGCGTGGCCGATTCCCACGCCGCCTGTTTTGCGCCGTGCTGTTCGCGCTCCGCCGCCGTGGCGAGCGTCATGTCATCGCGCCAAAGCACGGACGCAAAGAAGGATTTCAGACGGAAATAATCTTTCTGCAAGATCGGATCGAACTTGTGATTGTGGCAGCGCGCGCAGCCGAAACTCAGCCCCAGAAACACTTCGCCCGTGGTGTCAGTGATATCCGTCAAAATGATCTCCCACTGGCCGCGCACATCGCGCTGGTTCCACTCGTAAACCGGGTTCCTCAAATACGCCGTGGCAATGAGAACATTCGGGTCCCCCGAATTCATTTCGTCCCCGGCGATTTGCTCCGTCAAAAACTGGTCGTACGGTTTGTCGCGGTTAAAACTCTCGATCACCCAGTCCCGATACCGCCACGCAGCGGGACGATACGCGTCCTCGTTGTAGCCATCGCTCTCTGCGTACCGGACCAAATCCAACCAATGCTGCGCCCAGCGCTGGCCGTAACGCGGACTTGCGAGGAGCGAGTCCACGAGCCGTTCGTAGGCGTCCGGCGCCTCGTCTGCGATGAAACGCGCCGCCTCCTCCGATTGCGGGGGCAAACCGTGCAGATCGAAGTAAACCCGCCGCACCAACTCGGCGCGATCCGCCTCAGGCGCAGGATCCACACCGGCGTCGCGCTGTTTCTTTAAAATAAAGCGGTCGATGTCACCGCGCACCCAGTTGGAGTCGAGCTTTGGTGGTGACACCTTTGCGAGGGGCTGGAAAAACCAATAAGCCCGCTGTTCCGCGGTGAATCCCCCCTCAAGCACCGTGGTTGAGTGCGCGTCGGTTTGCGGCCAGGGCGCGCCCATCTTCACCCACTTCTCCAGCGCAGCCACCTCTCCCGATGGCAACGCACCCTTGGGCGGCATTTGAAAGTCTGCGTTGTGATAACGCACCGCCTCGATGATTGGCGATTTATCCGGATCCCCCGCAACGAGCGCTGGCCCCGTGTCACCGCCCGCCTTCAAAAAACCGATTCCATCCACGCGGAGACCGCCTTTTTGCTTTTTCTCACCATGACACTCGTAGCACCGGTTCGCGAGAATCGGGCGCACTTCCATCTCGAAGAACTTTGCAGCCTCCCCCGTTTCCGCGGCATGCGCTGTATTCACTGCATTGGCTGCAGCGCATATCACCGCAATCAAATTGCAAAATAATCGGTTCATGAAAGTCTTCGGTCCGCGGCGCTCCACTTGCAGTGATGCAGAACGCTGCGGCTCCACATTGCGAGCGACCTGCCCACGCGTCATCTCTTTACTACCCTTCAAGGTCC
>JBILKY010000161.1:0-8410 GCA_044376395.1 Chthoniobacteraceae bacterium
CACCCAGCGGCCGTACTCGTTTTTCCATCCCAAATCCGACACCTGCCAGCGGCCATCGGGTTGCTGCAGGAATGAAGTTTTTACGCTGGTGATTCCCGCTTCGGCCTTATTGGGCACCCGCGCGATTTGGTACCAGCTCCCTTCAAATTTCGCCGGGTTGAAATTTTCTGCCAGATGCGTGCCAACAGGGAGGTCTGTAATGGTTTTGCACGCTGTGAACGAGAGTGCCAGCGTGCAACACAGCGCGGCGGTCGGGGTGAAGTTTTTCATCAGAAAATGCGCTTTCAACGGTTCGCAAATGCGGGCGTTCCTAGGAATGCTCACTATGATTTGGTTGCTTTTGCAAGCGGTTCTACAAAGGCCTGAAGCTTCGCCACCAAATCAGCGTCCTGTCCCCACTCTGCGATCCGTTTGACAATCGCGCTTCCCACAACGACCGCATCCGCGACCTCGGCGACTTTGCGCACCTGCTCGGGGGTGGAGATTCCGAAGCCGACGGCGATTGGCAGGTTGGTTGTCTTTCGAATCGCTGCGACGCGTTCGGGCAGAGTCTCCGCGACATCCGTCCGTTCCCCGGTAACCCCTTCGCGAGAAACGTAGTAAAGGAACCCGCTGGCGTCGCCGGTGAGGGTTGCGATTCTCGAATCTGGCGTTGTCGGCGCGATAAGCCGGATGCGCTTCAGGGGAGTTTCGGACGTGAAGTCTGGGTTGGAGGCCGCCTCGTCGGGGGGCAGGTCCAAGATGAGCAAACCGTCCACGCCCGCCCTCTCCGCATCGGCCAGAAAAGCCTGGAACCCATACCGGTAAATCGGGTTGAGGTACGTATACAAAACGATGGGAATCTGCGAACGCTCCCGGATGGATCCAATGCAGGCGAGGACTTTCGCCGTGGTCGCACCTGCGGCAAGCGCCCTTGAGGCCGCCATCTGGTTGACGATCCCGTCGGCCAAGGGGTCCGAAAACGGCAGACCAAGCTCGATGATGTCCACACCCGCCTTTTCAAGGCCCAGCACGATCTCCTCGGTGGCTCTTAGGTCGGGATCGCCGGCCGCAATGTAGGCGATGAGTCCAGTTTGATTCGCCATCCGGAGGCGGCTGAAGACCATGTCGATTCGGTTTTGCATGCGAGCAGGAAAGCGGGTGTTGCAGATGAATGGAAGAATGCTTCCGCCAGAATTGAGTCTTCTCAGTTCAGGCGGGGACGCTAGGCTCCACACATTGTCATGAAATTAAATATTTTTCTTCTCCTGGTAGGTTTATTGGGAACCGCGTGTGAGCGGCATTCTGCTTCAACCTTGCCCGGCCATGGCGCTCACGACGCTCATGGCGCGAAGCCCGAGGTGAGCCAGCCAGCCAAGCAGGCTGCCAAGCCCGCCCAGCCCGCTCCCGCTCCGGCGAATGCGCCGGCACCGAAATTTTTTGAGGAGTCAGGCAAGAAGTAGGGGATCTGCCAGCAAAAGGGGAGCCCCCGCTTGCGTTGGCGATGGCTAACTGCTGGGGTTATCTGGTTATGAATTCAATCTTTGATCTTTCTGAGGATGTCGCGGTCGTCATCGGCGGAACCGGTGTTCTGGGCGGCGCCCTCGCGCAGGGTTTGGCGGCTGCGGGCGCCAAGGTTGTTGTGCTCGGGCGCAGCGCAGAACGGGGTGAAGCCCGCGCGCAAGCCATCCGGGCAGGCGGGGGACAGGCGCTTTTTTTGCCCGCTGACGCCTCAAACCGAGGATCACTTGAGGCGGCGCTCCAGAGTGTGAGCTCCGAGTTCGGAGCGCCAACAGTGCTGGTGAATGCCGCGGGAGGAAACGATCCGAAGGTGACAGTCACTGCGGAAATGCCTGTTGAGCGCATCGATGCCTCAGACTGGGTCGCGGCGTTTGACTTGAATCTAGTCGGGGGTGCGCTACTGCCTTCGCAGGTTTTCGGCCCCGCGATGTGCAAGGCCGGCAGGGGCAGCATCATCAATATCGCGAGTGTCTCTGCCCATTTGCCGCTCTCGCGCGTAGTGGCCTACTCTTCGGCCAAGGCGGCAGTGCTCAACCTCACGCAGTTTCTGGCGCGCGAGTGGGCCTCTTCCGGTGTGCGGGTGAATTCCATCACCCCGGGTTTTTTCCCTGCAGAACAAAACCGCAAGCTCCTCTTCAATGACGATGGAACGCCGACTCCCCGCACTCAAGCGATCTGGGGGCACACGCCGATGAAGCGGTTCGGACAATCCGAAGAACTGGTAGGGGCGTGTGTGTTTCTGGCGAGCCACGCCGCAGCGAGTTTCGTCACCGGCATTGATCTCCGCGTCGATGGCGGCTTTCTCAGCCAGACCATATAGCTCCCATCCTTTGATGTAACCTCTGGCAGTTTCCGAGATTCCGTGATTATAGCACAGTTTGACACAAGACTGCGGCGGGTGTCCCTCGGATTTCTCGGCGCGGCGAACACGGCATGCATCACATTTTCTCCGACGGTCTCATGAAAAAGTTTTTCCTCATTCTTGCATGTACGGGAGGTCTTTTGTCCGGTGTTTGCAGGGCGGACGTCAGCCGCGAAAACATCGTCATCTCAGGCGGGGTGTCCCTGCACAAATGGGAAATGTACCGCCCTGATCCCCATGACAACTGGTGGATGAACTTTGTGCGCGCCGCGCGCATTCGTATTCAGCAGCTTCGTGATGCGGACCCCCAGGCCCGCATCACGTGGTTGGTGTACCGACCTGCTTATGAGCGGCGTTGTAATCAGGAGGGCAGGGATCTTCTGGGGTTGATCGACTCGGTTCGAGACGCTTACGGGGTCAATCGTGTCTACTTTTCGAGCACCGCTGAATTGGTGGCTTATTTGAATACCGGCGGTGATCGCAGCCGTGTGAAGATTTCAAATCTTGAGTACTTCGGACACTCCAACAAGGCCTGCTGGATGTTTGATTATTCAAATTTTGTGGATGGCGCTTCGAAGGCGTGGCTTCACGAGGATGAACTCAGCCAGTTGCAGCAGGGAATATTTGCTGCGGATGCCTTCGTGAAGAGTTGGGGCTGTCACACCGGCGAAAGCATGAGCCAGGTTTTCAGGCGGTTGACAGGGATCAGGATGTGGGGCGCCGTGGGAAAGACCCAGTACCAGACCGATGAGCTGCCAAAGCTCTCCGGCCGCTGGGGCCGTTGGAAAGCGTAGTCTTTATACATAGCCGCCGCAGGAGAATGCAGCGCGCCGCGCGACTCGCCGTGGATTCGCAGTGCTTGAAAAGCCTGGAAATCTCCCGGCTCGCTGCCTGTTACTTGCGGTAAAAAAGCAAATCAGCGACCCCTGAATCCATGGCTTGCGTCGTAGGATTTGAGGAGGGGGGCAGCAATGCGAGCGATGATACCAACGGCACCGAGGAGTGGTAAATCCACGGCTGGGATTTTAACGAGTGAAAGCGCGGCGGTCTGGAAGCCCGCTCCGAGGGGGGAGACCCGCGTGGTTCGTCCCTCGGGTGTGCGCCCGCGCTTGAGAATCGGCGGGCGCTGCATGCCGGCGGTTGAGGCAAAGCTCGGATCAGGAAGAAACGGTTTGTTGATTCTTGTTCGGCAAAAACTCCACACGCGGCGGTTGGCGTGCGCTTTATTGTTGGCGGCCTGTCAGATTGATTTTACGGCCGCAGCGCCAGCCGGGTGTGGTGGTGCTTATCATTCTGTGGATCAGTGCACGGATTGTGCCGGGGTGCAAGCAGGGGAGTGGGTGATAATGGATTCGTCAGGATCGGGCGGTTTACGAAAACGCGTAGCAGGCGTTGCTGGCCCGGTCGGGCACATAGATGTTGCAGCCGTGCATAGACGTTGGTCGCCGCGGCATCTGCGTTTCGGGTTGCGGGAAGCATGGTGTTTTTCGACTCCAATGCAGATTTTTTCAGGCCGCACACTTGCGCAGGTGAACCCGTGCGCGCCCGATCCCGGTTGGGAGCACGAGCGGGATTCCACAGAAGTTCAGCCGTGTTTGCGCGTGAGGAGCGCATCCGCGCGCGCCCCAGACATGGCTTCATCGGCGACAGATCCCCCTTCAGGAGCGGCGCGGTATGGCCTCTGGTGTCACGCGTCTGATGCCGGTTGGGCGCGCGTGACTCCCTGCGGCTGGGCGTGGCTCGGTCAGGATGGCAAGCAAAAGGTTGGCAACGGGGGGCTTGTAAAACCGAGGGGTGATCCGCTTTGGGCGCGTTATCCCTCGGCCGATCAGGTGGCGCAGTACTTTTCCGAAGCGCTTGATGAGAGGCCTGTCTGTCAGGGCCGTGACATGGTGATTTTCCAAAGAAGCGAATGTTTTGGGTGGGGGGTGTCGTGGAGGCGCGGACTGGTCGAGGTGTTGCCTTTCGGGGTGGGGGTGCGGTGGCTGGCGAATGACGATTTCGGTCTCAGCGAGCTTCGGGAGTTTTTCGAGGCGGGCTTTTTCAAGCCGGCGGATACGGAGCGGTTTTACCGTTGGTTGGCGGAGGGGGGATGGCATCAGGAGTCACTGGAGGGAGGGGTGACGCTGAAGATGGGTGTTCTGCGAGGCAGGCGTGCGACGATGGTTGAGATCAGCTGGCAGCGGGGTGGTTGAGGATCAGCCCTCGCTTCGTTTACCAGCGCCAGATCTCTGGTCTGAGCAGATAATTTTGCGTAATTTTTTCCATAACCTGCATGCCGGTTGAATCCATGCGTTGAGGTGCCTCACCCGTACCCAAACACGCGCTCAGCCACTTCACCAACTTCCTTGGCCTTCTCGCGAGCGCGTCGTGCTTTCGAGGCAGCTTCGGTCCAATCTGGCTGACGTTGCGCCCCAGCGGCCAGCCCGGCGTGACGCCGTCCGGATGCATCGCCCGGCCAATCCCGCGCCTCTAAGCCGGATGCCGCTCCCAACCGATTGTCGCTTGCGCCATTGACTTGCACCGCATAAGTCGCAACGCTCTCCCGTGTCGTCGCCCCGCTTATGAAACGTCACGCGCTCTTCGTTGCCCTTCTTTGCTTGTCCGCGCTCTGGATTGCCGCGAGCAAACTAAACGCACTTACCATTCCCGCCAGCGAGGACAGCTACACAGCATCCGGCGGCAAGCTGAATAATCTCACCAACAACGCCAACAGTCTCATCGTCGACGCGACCCGGAAGTCTTATTTGTACTTTGACCTCAGCGACATTCCCGCCGATGCGGTTGTGCGTTGGGCGAAGCTTCGCCTGTTCTTGCCGACGGTGAGGACTGCGGGTGCTGGCCTGAGTGTGCACTTGGTGACGGGAACTTGGAACGAATCAACGCGGCTCGCGGATGTGCCAAGTATCGTGAGCGGCAGTCTTGGCACGATTGCACCGGACAAGATGGCTTCACGCCGTTTCGTCACGGTTGATGTGAAGGATACGGTCCAAAAGTGGATCAATGGCGGCACACTCAACGAAGGGTTTGCCATTCAACCCATCGTGAAGGCCGGAATCCCCACCGCGTCCGTGATGCTGACCTCGAAAGAAGGACCTGTGTTTGGGTTGCCTGCGGAGCTGGATATTGAGTTCCAGCCTGAGGGCGGCGTGGATAGGCCTGTAAGTTTAGTACAATTGCCAAGCGATATCCAAATGTTGCTATTTCAGGCTGCTGCAAATTATCAAGATCAGCTTGGTCTCTACGTAACCCAAGTCGTGGGGCCATCTGTGTCGGCTGACGGAACCAATATCTTTGTACAGGCTGACGGTCGTGGGCTGAAGTTTCAGTGGATGCTCAATGGTGTAGCGATCGCCGGAGGAACCAGCTCTCAGCTGCGAACACAAGGATTGCAGAGCGGCACTTACACGGTTGAGGTGAGCAATAGTTTTGGCGGCATGCACAGTAGCAGCTTCCAGTACCCACCATCACCGATTGGCGCTTTTGCGCTCGTGACGGGCGGCACCCTGCCTGCGTCCTCTGCGTTAGGTGCAGTGCCTGTGGATACGTTCTACATCGGCAAGACTGAGGTGACTTGGGGCGAATGGCAGACGGTGCGTGCATGGGCTGTGGCTAATGGGTACACAGATCTTGCAAATGTGGGAGCAGGCGTGGGAGACAACTACCCGGTGTCGAACGTCAGCTGGTATGACGTAGTGAAGTGGTGCAATGCTCGGAGTCAGAAGGAGGGAAAGACACCCGTGTACACGTTGGATGGGGCTGTTTACAAAATTGGACAAGTAACATCGACGGAAGTCGCATCAGCGAACGGGTATCGCTTACCGAGCGAGAAGGAGTGGGAGTTTGCAGCGCGTGGGGGCACGCAGACGAATGGGTACACATACAGTGGGAGCAATTATTTGAGTGCGGTTGGGTGGTACGGGGGGAACTCTGGTGGTGCTGTGGAAGAGGTGGGTAAGAAGCTCGCGAACGAATTGGGGATATATGACATGAGCGGGAACTTGTGGGAGTGGAGCGGGAGTTGGTATCCGGGGGCTCCGGAAGGCTCGTCCCGGGTGCTCCGAGGCGGGGACTGGTACTACTCCGTCGAGTTGTACTGCACGGTTGCCTTCCGCACCTACGACTTTCCGGAGTACCGCAACGGCCGCGACGGCGGCACCGGCGACGGCTACTACGGCTTCCGTGTGGCCCTCAACGCAGCTCCGTAACGTCCGCTACACCCCCAAACACGCGCCTAGCCACTTGATCATCCTTCGCGGCCGCTTCGCGAGCGCGTCCTCCTTCCGCTTCAACTTTGGCCCAATCTGACACACGTTGCGCCCCAGCGGCCAGCCCGGCGTGACACCGTCCGGCACAGCACCATGCTCGCGAAAGTGCGCCAACCGTAGCTCACGCTTCAGCAGCAGCCGCCCCCAATGCACCGGGAACGTGTCCCGGATTTCGGCGATCTTCGCCACATCCCAGCGCGCCACCCTTGCCGCCTCCGCAAGTGCTGCATCATCCACTGGACGTTCCGCGGGCAGCTTGTAGGTGAGCCACCAGAGAACGAGCCGTTCACGGCGGCCACAGTCATTGACGCTCCGCATCAGGTGAGCGGGAATCGCAACCGGAGGAAAGAACGGCGGCGGCGTGAGCAGACGTTGCAGAAACGCGTTCTGCGGGTGTGTTGGGCGATTCTTGGGCCGTTTGGCTTTGGCGCGCGGCGTTACAGCGGAAGGTGACTTGGGCGTGTCGTACGCCGTTTACGCGTAGCCAGCGGAAGTGGTTGGTGCATGCTGACATGCTACAGAGGGGCGGGTGTGGAGTCGAACGGCGGCGGCAAGCTCCGCGCGTCAGAAGAAAATTACAAATCAAGCAGACGAAGCACCACTTCGTTAGCACTCCGGGCTTGTTTGATCATGACCGATGACGCCTCGGCTAGGATCCGAGCTTTGTTCAGATGATGGGTTTCATCTGCGATATCCACATCAGCGATCTGACCGTTGGCCGCTTCCATATTCGTGGACTTGGATCTCAGCCTTTCAACGGACATTTCAACAGCCATGCTTTCCGCGCCGTTATTTGCTCGGCAGTTTGCAATGTATTGCAGGGTCTCCGCCAATGTGCCGCCTAGGATTGTCCTTAGGTGCTTTGCGGGTTTTTCTAAAAGATAACCTGTGTTATAAGACTGAGTGCTTGAATCTATAATATCGTTCCATTTCCCAAATTCCTGATTTGGTAGGTTGATTTGCAAACCACTCTCATTATTGTTGGCATTGTTCGGCTCGCCGGCATGCCAGTTCGTGTATCCGAGGGGTTCACCAGTCCGCCAAAACCAGCCGCCATCGGGTTCTTTTGACCCAGGCCGTTGATACCCGCCAATCCACATAGTTTTTGACGCATCTGTCCCAAGGTCTGCCACAATTCTTGCCCATTTTTCAGCGCTGTCGATGGTTGCTAAATATCCAAGTCGGCCCGTCGCATCTGCTTCAGCCTCCTTCCAAGTGAAAGCTCCGGGCACGAACGAAAAATCGGAGGAGTCCGACAGCCAATATGTTGTATCGATGCCCAGAGCGTATTGCGTCAGAGTGACAGTTTGCTGACCATTCTCATCTGCGGTTGCCTGAAGATACGTGTCGCTTCCTGTGTGCGAGAATAAATCTACCCCGTTGAGTTTGGAGTTCGAAAGGGTGCCTAAATGTTCTCGGATTTCATCAAACTCCGTACTGTAGTTTTGGATGTCAGTAGCGTTTTTTGTCGGATCTTGTGAAAGCGTCTTAAGTTCCATCATCCTCGTGATGCCTTTCCCGATCCCGTCGAGTGCGCCGTCCTGCGCGCTCAAAAATGCATCGGCATTGAGAAGATTCGCCACCGCCACATCGGCCCGTTTGATCGCCGCTCGCATCTTCACGGAAACAGCAGTCCCGCCCGCATCATCAGAGATTTCGGTGATTTGCGATCCCGATGAAAGGCGACCGATGCTTTTTTGAACGGCAGACGCAGCGCGAAGATGGGCTAACTCCGCGGAGCTGGAGCTTGAAAAATTGCCGATGCGCATACGGTTCGCGC
>JBILKY010000454.1:0-2569 GCA_044376395.1 Chthoniobacteraceae bacterium
AGCCCCTCGCGCTTCCGCACAGCAACGGTGGTTTACGGCTGCTGCAGCGGATCCGTGATGAAGCGCATCGTTTTGCGAATGAGTACCACCAATTGCTGCTCAAAAAGCGCGTGGCCGAAAGTGTGCTCGATGAGTGCCCCGGTGTTTCCAAAACCAGAAAGAAGCAGCTCCTCTCCACGTTCGGGTCTGTTGCAAGAATGCGGCAGGCGAGTGTGGATGAGATCGCTGCGGTGGACGGCGTGAGCTCCAAGCTTGCGGCCGAGATTTTCGAGTTTTTGCGGAAGCGCGATTAGCACCGGCTGTGGTGGCTGTGGTGCGGACTAGTCGCCGTAGCCGCGTGGATGCTTGAGATGCCAGCTCCAGGCGCTCTTAATGATTGCTTCGATTGATTCGAATTGGGGCTTCCATCCGAGTTCGGCTTGGATGCGATCGGAGGCGGCGATGAGACGGGCTGGGTCGCCCGGTCTTCTGGGTTCTTCAACCACGCGGATCGGCCGGTCGGTCACCTTTTCGCATGCTGCAATCACCTCGCGCACCGAGGTGCCGCCGCCGGTACCGAGGTTGTATTTTGCGGACTCCTTCGCGCTGAGCGCGAGCATGTGGGCTTGGGCGAGGTCGAGAATGTGGATGTAATCGCGGATGCAGGTTCCATCCGGAGTCGGGTAGTCGGTGCCAAAGATGGAGACGCTTTCTTTTTGTCCGAGCGCGACTTTGAGAATGTTGGGGATCAGGTGCGTTTCAATGCGGTGATCTTCGCCAAACCGCTCTGTGGCGCCCGCAGCGTTGAAATAGCGCAGGGCGACGTGTTTGATTCCGTGGATGGCGTCGTACCAGCGGAGCATCTGTTCAAAGATGAGCTTCGATTCGCCGTAGGGATTGATGGGCTTTTGCGGAAGCGTTTCATCAATGGGCACGCGGTCCGGCGTGCCGAAGGTGGCGCAGGTGGAGGAGAAGACGATCCGATGCACGCCGCAGAAAACCATCGCCTCCAAAAGGTGCATGCCTCCGGTCACGTTGTTCCTGAAATATTTGGTCGGGTTCACCATGGATTCGCCCACGAGAGCGTTTGCTGCGAAGTGCATGACGGCGTCGGAGCGGGAGGCGGCGAGGGCGTCTTTCAGGCGCTGGGAGTCCAGCAGGTCGCCTTCCTCCAGCCATGCACGGGGGTCGATTGCCGCCCGGTGGCCCTCGGAGAAGTTGTCGAAAACGGTAATCTCATGCCCAGCATTGAGCATTTGCTCCACGCAGATGCTCCCGATGTACCCAGCCCCGCCTGTGACGAAAATTCGCATATGCGTTCATTCTTCCCACGGGGAGAGTGGCAGGGCAAATCCGAAAGCAAGATGACGGTGTTCAGCGGTTTGGGGCGCAATTATGACAAAAACAAGGCTCGCGGATCCTGTGTGTTTTCGCTAATATGCTACTCTCGATCTTATGACTCTGCGCACCATCACACACACCATCTTGTTGGCCTCCTTGGCTTTAGCCACAACATCTTGTGCCCTCTTCAAAAAGAAGAAAAAGGGCGACGGCGTGTACTCCAGCGATTCCGACTTCATTCAGGGGACCCCGATGGGTTCTGCGGATGGAACCGGACTGGGGACGCCTCTTCCCGATCGCACCGAGGGATCCAATTTCCGCAGCGCCTCCATCAACCGGACCAAATTCGCGCCCGTCCAGTTCGGATACGATAGGTCGGACGTGAGTCCTGCCGAGCAGGCGAAGGTGCGGGCGGTGGCGAGTGCGTTGCGCAGTTCCGGGGAATCGGTGATTGTTGCTGGGTTCACTGACGAGCGCGGCACTCAGGAATACAACCGTCAGTTGGGCGAGAAGCGCGCTCAGGCTGTGCGCAGCTCGCTGATTTCAAGCGGTTTGTCTGATAGCAAGATTCAGACTGTCAGCTTTGGCGCGGAGATGCCGGTGGATCCGTCGTCCAACGAGTCGGCTTGGGGAAAGAACCGCCGCGCCGAGTTCGGAGTGTCGAAGTAGTGCATCAGTGCGCTTCATCCGAACGAAGTAGCTGATCAGGTTTCAAAGAGCCGCGCTGTCACACGGCGCGGCTCTTTTTTTGCACCGGTTGCGTGGGCAGGGGGCCGCCGGCGTTCTTTCGGCGGCGTTCTTTGTGTAGCATTGTAGTGGACTGCGGAACAGGAGTTGGGTTGAGTACCCCTCTCTCCAAACAAAACACTATGTTATCCAGATCTCTTTTCCTCTGCGCCATCGGGCTCAACGTCCTCGGTTTTTTCGGAACGATTCAGGCATCTGCGCAAGCGCAGTCGCCGGCCACGTTTGAAGTCGGGAGCATCACTTTCTCGCGCCCCTCAGAATGGCTCTGGGTGACTCCGTCCTCTTCGATGCGCAAAGCCCAGCTGTCCATCCCCGGGATGAACCCAAGTGCGGCTGCTGAAGTGACGTTCTTTCACTTTGGTGCATCGGGCGGCGGCGATACCGATTCCAATGTGAAGCGGTGGCTGGGGCAGTTCAAAAGCGCGCCAGGCGCCGAGAAGGTTGAGGAGAAAAAAATCGGCAGCCGCAAGGTGACCGTTGTCTCGACCGAGGGCGTTTTCTC
>JBILKY010000455.1:0-2563 GCA_044376395.1 Chthoniobacteraceae bacterium
CGGTTGAGACAGCAGCTCGGCAGAAGAATTCGGAGGTATCAGTGGAAGCGTCGGGTTCGGCTTCGGTGGAAAAGCCCGTCGTGGCTTCCGTGGAAAAACCGGCTCCGGCGCAGCGGCCCGCAGCTCCCTCGCCAGCCGTAGTGCCAGCCGCAGCTGGGCCCGCTTTGAACCCGGCGGCTTCGCCGTTGATGGCCACGCTCGAGGATTTGCCGGAGCCGTCATTGAGCGAGCCCGCTGCGGACCCGAATCAGCTTGGAGTGTACCGTGCTTCCGTGCCCAAGGGGCCCGCGCTTAGTCCGGCAGAAGCGGAGTATGCGGCGCAGATGAAACCGCTGGGGCCCACTCCGCCGCCGATCCGCTTCGGGAGACCGTTGTAAAATTCCCGCCATGGGAACAGAACCGTGAGGTGGCCGCGGGATGGGTCGATGCCGGGGTCGATGCCGGTCAACGCGCCAAGGGTGCGGGATCCTCGGGCATGAGTTTCTTGGTGGGGTCCATCGGAAGAATCAGCAGGCCTGCGAGCACAAAAGCTCCGGAGAGGGTGAAGAAGACAAGCGTCTTGCCGTCGCCGCCTCCGATCTGCATGAGCCACGGAATCAGCATGGCGCCCGCGCTCGCGCCGAAGTTGCCCCACATGTTGCCCCACCCCCCCGCCGCAGCCGTCGCGCGTCCTCCGATATCTCCCATGAACGCCCAGACCGCGGGATTGGCGAGGTCTGTGCAAAGGGACACGAGTGCGCAGCAACCGACCAGAGCCCATGTTGATTCCACAAACGGACAGCATGCATACGCCGAAGCGCACACTACCATTGAGCTGACCATGGGCAGGCGCCTGCCCCATCTCAGGCCAAACCGGCGTGTTGCCCAGTCGCAGTAATACCCGCCCGCAATTTGACCGAGCATCCCGAATGCGAGGATATAGGTGAGCATCCGTCCGCCCTCCACCTCGCCGACACCGCGTTCCTTGACGAGATACGTGGGCAGCCACATCACGAGGAAGCCCCAGCCGATATTCTGCAGGATCTGCGCGATGGAGTTGCACCAAAGACTGCGGCTTTTGAGAAAACTCAGGATGGCGCGTTTGAGTTCCGCGCCGCTCAACGGCTTTTCGCGTTCCGGTTTTCCGATGAGCGCGATTTCAGCGGCGTTGACTTGCGGATGTTCGTGGGGACTTGAGCGGACAACTTTCCAGAAGATCAGCGCCACCAACAAACCGACGCTCCCGTCGATCCAAAGCGAGGCCCGCCAGTTTTCCATTTTCACAATCATCCAGATGGTCAGGAACGGGGCGAGTGTGCCGCCGATGCGTCCGCCGAGGGCGACCATGCCGCTTGCGGTGGCGCGTTCGGTCACGGGCATCCATTTGCGGATCATCGCCATCGACGTTGGATAGGCTCCGGCCTCGGCCACGCCGCAGAGCAGGCGCGCAGCCAGCAGACCCGCAAAGCTCGTCACGAAGCCCGTCATCGCAGTGCATAACGACCACAGCACAATGTAGAGGGTCAGCATCGGACGCGCCCCAAACCGGTCGCTTGCCCAGCCTGCGGGCACTTGCAAAAGCGCGTAGGTGAAAAAGAACGAACCGAGAACGCGTCCGGTTTGCTCGCGTGTCAGGTTCAGGTCGCCGTGGAAAGACGCCGACTTCACAATCTCCCCCATGCAAATGCGGTCGAGGTACAGGATGAAGGCCATGAGCATCGTCACACCGATGATGCGGCGGCGGATGCCTGTCGGGGGGGACTGGTTCATGTGGATTGATCAACCCAGTGAAGGGGGTGCAGCGGAATGGAGCCGGGCATCGCCGACTGGGTGAACGGGGGGCAGGTTCCATCACTCGGGCCTCACGCCGTTTGCGTAAACAAAAAAACGGCTCCGCCGGGTGGGCGGAGCCGTTTTGAAAGTTTGGAAGTTGGCCGGGAGGCTTACTTTTTGATTTTCTTCAGAAGGGGAAGACCCGTGGAAACGTTTTCAGAGACTTCGTAGCCGGCTGGGAGCGCATCCAACGCGCCTTCCTTGGCCTCGCCTGCGAAGAAATAGAGGGTGACCGTCTGGCCGCCTTTGAGAACCTGGTTGCGGGCGTGCAGGATATAGGGCTTTCCGGACTTTTTGCTTTGGACTGTGTAAGGCATGGTGGTGGTTTTTTAGGGATTGATTGGACTAGTGAATCTAGGCGGGTTCCAGAGTGTTTCTAGGAAATTGATTTCAAGAAGAACGACAGCCTACAGCAGGCCGGCCTTCTTGAGCGTCGCGTAAGCCCCGTTTTTCGTCACGGTTTTCAGCGCGCGCGCCGTCAGCTTCACACTGATGAAACGTTTTTCCTCGGCCACCCAGATACGCTTGGTGTGCAGGTTCGGGAGAAAATCACGCGTCACAACCTTGGTCACGTGCTGGCCGATACCGCCTTTTTTCTTGGCCAAACCGCGACGATGGATGACAGATCCCTTAGAGGGCTTTGCTTTGGTGATGCTACAAACTCGGCTCATGGCAGTACTCCTTCAGATAGAATGGGGGGCGGAAAATGCAGGCAGCAGGCGTATTGGTCAAGTTTTTTCCCGTCCACAGC
>JBILKY010000456.1:0-2558 GCA_044376395.1 Chthoniobacteraceae bacterium
GCGTTTAAGCGCGATTTATCCAGGGATGCGAGCGCAGCGGTGAAAGCACTCATTGACCGCCTGCTCGATTCTCCGCATTACGGCGAGCGCATGGCGCAGCACTGGCTGGATGTCACCCGCTACGCCGATTCGTCGGGCTTCTCAAATGACTACGAGCGTGGGAATGCCTGGCGCTATCGCGATTACGTGGTGCGCGCTTTTAACGTCGACAAGCCCTACGACCAGTTCATCAAAGAGCAGATCGCCGGAGACGAGATCGACGCCAATGACCCGGAGAAGATCATTGCCACGGGTTTCCTGCGCACGGGGCCGTGGGAACTGACCGGCATGGAGGTCGAGAAGATCGCCCGCCAGCGCTTCCTCGATGACGTGACCAACAGCGTGGGGGAGACCTTCCTCGCGCACTCGCTGCAGTGCGCCCGCTGTCACGATCACAAATTTGATCCCCTTCCCACCCATGATTACTACTCGATTCAGGCTGTGTTTGCGACGACCCAGCTCGCGGAACGGGCCGCGCCATTTCTTCCGGAAGAGAACACGCAGGGCTTCGAAGAGCGCGCCTATCTCGAAAAAAGCCTCGCGGAATATGAATTCATTCTGACGAAGCTCGACGCCGTGTTGCTGGAAAACGCCGCACGCTGGTTCAAGGACAACGGCAAGGACCCGGCCAAGTGGATTGCCGCTGTCGAGGCCGCGCGAAATCCCGCGCCTCCCAAGCAAGGCACCGTCAAAAAATTCGGCAAGTATTCGGACTTGTTCGCCGCCGCACGAAACACGCTTACCAACGCCGGTGCACCGGAAGGAGACTTCCCACCCAAGCTGGTAGGTTTCACTCCAGAACAGTTCGGTATGGAACGAGTGGCGCGAAAAGGATTGGAGCGACTCCGGTGGGAACTGGATCGCTATGAACCCTACGCTCTGGCCGTCTATGGCGGTCGCACCCGGCAATACAAAACCGTCTTCGCTCCGCTGCGCATGCCCCCCGACAGGATGAGCGCGGGCGAGTTGGAAGAGACCTGCATCCTCACCGGTGGCGATCCCTTTGCCTCCGGCACCAAGGTAAAACCCGGCGTCCTCAGCGTGCTCGCTGCCGTGCAAAAGACGCCTATCCCGGACGCCATTGAAGGCCGTCGCAAAGCCTTCGCGGAATGGGTCGCCAGCGCGGACAATCCACTAACCACGAGGGCCATCGTGAACCGAGTATGGATGTGGCACTTTGGCCAGCCGCTAGCGGGGAATCCGAACAACTTCGGCAGCACCGGCAAAAAGCCGACCCACCCCGAACTGCTGGACTGGCTCGCGGCGAAGTTCGTGGATAGTGGCTGGAGCTTCAAGGCACTGCACCGCCTCATCATGACCTCGGAGGCCTATCGCCGCAGCGCCACGCATCCTGATTTGAAGTCCCTGCGGGAGAAAGACGCCCTCGGCACCAGCTACGCCGTCTTTCAGGCGCGCCGCCTCAGCGCGGAAGAGTTGCGGGATGCCATGCTTGCGGCCACGGGCGAACTGAACCGCGCCCTCGGCGGCATCCCGAACCGGCCTGAGATCAACCTGGAAGCCGCCCTACAACCGCGCCAGGTCATGGGCACCTTTGCCTCCGCCTGGGTGCCCAATCCCAAGCCTGAGCAGCGCCATCGCCGCTCACTCTACGCCCTGAAACTGCGCGGCCTCACGGACCCGATGCTGGAAGTCTTCAATGCACCCGCGCCGGACTTCTCCTGCGAGCGGCGCGAGGCCAGCACCGTCACGCCGCAGGTCTTCAGCCTCTTCAACAGCCAGGCCACCCAATCCCGCGCCCTCGCGCTCGCGCATCGCGTTCTCAAGGAAGCGTCCGAGGATGAAAAGGCAATCGAGCGGCTCTTCGCCCTCGTGTTATCGCGTGTGCCGAGCGCGGAGGAAAAACGTGACTGCCTCGCACACTGGCGCGAAACCACTCCGCGCGTACAAACCGCGCCCGCGCCTGCGAAACCACCGCTCGAAGTGCGCCGAGACGCCATTGAGGAAAACACCGGTGAGAAGTTTTCGTTCAGCGAAACACTGCACGGCTACGCGGAGTTCGTGCCCGACCTCCAGCCCGCCGATGTCGATGCGCGCACCCGCGCCCTGGCGGACGTCTGCCTCGTGCTGCTCAATTCCAACGAGCTCGCTTATGTCTATTGAACCCTCAGCTTACCAGCGTGCGCAGCTTGGTCGTGACCTCATTGCGGCTGAGGACACCTGCGGCGACAGCGAGAGTGAGCTTTTCCCATTCGTCACTATCCGGTGCCGGGGTGCATCCGTTGAGCTGGAGAAACACAAGACACGCGCCAAGCGCCACACGCTTATTGCCATCGACGAAGGGGTGATTGCTGCAAAGGTAAAAGAGATAGGCTGCCGCAACATCAATAGTATCGGTGAGCGGGGAAACACCTCCAAAGCTTGCCTGCGGAGCAGCTATCGCGGACTCGAGCAGGGCACGGTCACGAAGCCCAGTGGACCCGCCGAATTGAGCAATGGCCTCGGCATGGATTTCCAACACGATCTCGAGCGTCAGATGGAGGCAGTCATTGGCATCCGGC
>JBILKY010000162.1:0-8334 GCA_044376395.1 Chthoniobacteraceae bacterium
TACATGCCTGTTTGCCGGTTCAGGGTTTCACGCAACGCGACAGGGGCGAGCGATCCATCCACGTGACTGCGCCAAACCGCCGTCATCGCCGGGTAAAAGTAATCCAGTGCAAGGCGCAGTTCATCGGCGTTCTCAACGGTCAGCGACCATCTGCGCCGCAGGTTGGGGGCGGTTTTCAGGGGCCGGTAATTCCGGTGCTCGTCGAAGAACGAGAGATCCCTCGCTGCCGAAGCGCCGCGGAAGCTCTGCAACTCATGCGCAGATTCGTCCTCGCGGTGCCGCAGCTCAAATCCGCCTTCCGCAGTGGCAGTGATCCGGATCTGACCAATCAGCGTGAAACCGTCTTGTATCCAGTCAGTGATTGTGTGTGGCAGTGAACGCATTGTTTAAACCTCGGAAATTAACGGGCTGCAGAATCAAACGCCAATACTTGATCAACGATCACATCAACAAACGAAGGCTCGGTGCCGATGGCACTCGCGTAAAAGAGTGTCCGGTCCTTCAGGTGGTAAGGGTTGTTCCGAAAAACGTCGCGCTGGCTCGCCGCAAGCCCGGTGTCTTTCTCAATCCCCAGCAGCACGGGGATGTCCTGATAAGAATGCAGGCCGTCGGCGATGAAAAACGGCACAACAATCACATTCGGGAATTTCGTGAACTCCGCCCACTCGCTCACCAGAGGCGCCTCTTCCATGTACACGTTGAAAACCTCGCCGAAAACATCCAACTCGCGAAGCTTGTCCACTTCGCGCTTCGCAGCGAATGCGGAGTTGTCGTTCAAATTCGTCCCATGTCCGACAATAAGCAGGCTGCTTTCCTTGAGCGGCACACCCGCCGCGACTTCTGAGGCGCGTTTGAGGAGAAGCTCCGTCATCCGGGAATGGTTGCCCACGGGATCGCAGTACTTCAACGTCCGGCCCGCAAGCGAAGTCACCGGCCCTTCCAGGTTTAACTCACGCGGAATCACCGTCCGGGTGAAGTAGCCTTCACTGATGAAATTTGGGACAATGTACACATCGTTCCGATCAAGCATGTGCAGCACCTGCCGCATGCTCGGCTCCTCTTTCCAGAATGCGCAGTGCACCTCGCCGAAGATCTTCCGCCGGATCAACTCCTCGGCGTGGTCGAAGGTGGGGGCGCTGGAGTCCGGGTTCACGGTGGAACCGTGTCCAACAAGAATAAGGGCGCTTTCGGGTTTTGATGCCATGCGCGGAACCTACGCGCGGGTCGCGCCCAAAGGAAGGCGCGAAAACAAACTCTCCGTCGGGACCGGAAATCAGAACAACTCGCGCTGGACGGGTGCGTGCCCGCCTTTGCGGGCGCCGGACGTGTTGGGCCCGCTCTGGTATTGGGACGCCTGAGCGGCCGCGGACGCTGGCGTGCCGAGCATATCCGCGAACGCCTGCTCTGTGAGCACCGGAACATTAAGGCGAATCGCGGTCTCCAGCTTTGAGCCCGCCTCCGCGCCGGCCACCACGAAGTCCGTGCTCTTGCTCACCGATGAGGCCACCGCCCCGCCAAGGGCGCGGATCCGATCCGTGGCCTCCTGACGGCTCATCCCCGAGAGCGTGCCGGTCAGGACAAAGGTTTTTCCAGCAAACGGACTGGAGCCAACGGACGCCGCCTCCGCGCCTCCAAGCGGTTGGATTCCCAATTGATTCAGCCGGGCGAGGGTTTCCGCGCCCGCCGCACCAGCAAAATAATCCAAAACAGCCTTCGCAACCACGGGCCCTACGAGAGCGATTACCGAAGTGGAACCGTCCTTCCGGGTCGATTCCTCCGCAAAACCGCGCTCGAGGAGCCTGCGTTCCAAAACAGCGGCCTCTGCATCCGCCGCGTTCAGAAGAACCAGCAGGCGGGCCTTCTCACCATCGGACTTGTCGCGATTCACCATGGCGCGCGGATTAAGATTTTCGCGCGAGGAACGCAGATGCTCCAGCGCCAGAATATCCTTCAAAAGAGCGGACTCTGCTGCGTCTTCAAGCGAAGCGTGCGTCGCCGCGAGTTGGTACGCGATTGTTTCTCCAACATCGGGGATGGCGAGTGCGTGCAGCCAGCGCGCAAGCGGCAGCGTCCTTGCTTTGCGAACGGCCGACGCAAGTTTCGCGGCGTTCTTTGCTCCAAAAACGCGCGGCTCCTCGTCCGTTCCGAGGTTAAGCGCTGACAAGATTTCCAAAAGACGCCCTGAGGCTTCCAGCTCAAAGAGATCCAGTGGATTTTTTATGATCTGGCGCTCGACCAAAGCATCAGCCACAACACCGCCCAATCCCTCCAAATCGAGCGCGGTACGCTTGGCCATGTACTCAAGACGCCGGGTCAGCTGGGCCGGACACTGGATGTTCTCACAAACCCACGCGACGAATTCCGGGGACCGCCGGATCGGCCCTTTGCACGCCGGGCAGCAGCCGCCCGCGTGCGAGAAAAAATCGAACGGGGCCGCGTCCGAGGGCCGTTTTTCGGGAACGATGCGCACGACGGCGGGGATGACCTCCCCGGCTTTTTCAATCACCACAGTGTCGCCGATACGGATATCTTTGCGGCGAATCTCGTCCTCGTTGTGGAGGGTGGCCCGCGAAATCGTGCTGCCCCGCAAGTGCACCGGCTGCAGGGCCGCCACCGGCGTCAACACACCGGTCCGCCCAACTTGGATCAGAATGTTTTCAAGCACGGTTTGAGCCTGCTCGGGGGCGAACTTGTAGGCGCGCGCCCATCGCGGCGCGCGCGCAGTTGCCCCCGCCTTTTCCCTGAGCGTGATCGCGTCCAGCTTGATCACCGCCCCATCTGTCTCAAAACCGAACGCATGCCGTTTGCCCTCTAACTCCTCAATGGCAGCGACCACCTCCTGCGCCGAGCGGGCGAGTCGGTGAAACTTCTGCACGGGCAACCCCAGCGCGCCCATCCACCGTAACAGCTCGTTTTGGGATGCGGGCGCCTCAGGGCACGGCAACCCGAGCGCGTACAAAAAAATTGCCAGCGGACGCTGTGCGACTGTCCGCGAGTCCAAAAGCTTGAGAGAGCCCGCCGCCGCGTTACGCGGATTTGCAAAAGGTTCATCGCCTCGCTCAACCATCGCCCGGCACATTTTTTCAAACGCGGCGTTGGGCAGATACACCTCGCCGCGCACCTCCAAAACCGGCGGAGCCCCGTCTAGATTGAGGGGAAGATCGCGGATCGTCCGCAAGTTCTGCGTAATGTCGTCGCCGGACTCCCCATCGCCCCGCGTAACCCCCAGAACAAGGACGCCGTTCTCGTAGCGGAGCGAAACCGCCACCCCATCCACCTTCGGCTCCACAAGCCATAGCAGATCCTTTGCGCCAAGCAGCTTTTCGACGGATTCAATCCACTTTCTAATACCGTCAGCACCGTCTTTATCCGCGAAAAGGTTGTCCAGCGAGAGCATTGGCACGGAGTGCCGGACCGATTGGAATTCTGATAGCACTGCGCCGCCCACCCGCTGGGTGGGGGAATTAGGATCAAATAGTTCGGGGTGAGCGCCTTCAAGCCCGCGCAACTCGCGCATCAGTTCATCGTATTCCCGGTCCGAGACGATGGGCGCGGCCTCCACGTAGTATCGGTGGTCGTGCTCACGGATTAGCCTGCGGAGGCTCTCGATGCGTTCGGTGGGATTCATCAAATCAAAGGGCCTGACCTTCTTGTTTCAGCAAAAGTTACGGACCCGGCGGTGACGTTCACAAGGATCGAACCGACAAACAAGACTGCGAGATGCCAGATTTACAAAGAACGCTAAGAATTTTGGAGGCTGCTGCGTTTATTTCTTGTGATTACACACTGTCGATTGGGCTTCTTTGATTTGGATTTCTGCATGGTCACTGAAATGCACTTGGAAGAAAAATTAACGAACTTGACGGCGAGACTGGGCACCACCAACGAACTTGATTGTTAGCAAAGCGTAAAAAACGAGCTTTACTCCGGCGTTTGTGTATATTGCAGGGGTATCGGACCGCTGGCGCTGCAAAGGGGCGCTGCAAAGGGGCGCTGCAAAGGGGCGCTGCAAAGGGTGGTGAGGTTTTGACAATCCCCAAGGAGATGGCGGAAGACGACTATGATTGTTTAACGGTGTTTTCTGGCGGCGAAGCCGACGGAGCAACTTCGAGAGAAACCAAAAATTTATAAGAAAAACTTTTGCGAAGCGAAAACTAGATATGACAGATTTCTGACGTTGGGGAAACCGACGCTAAGCCATTCCAACCAAGCACAAACGAGATTAGTGAAAAAATGAGCGCAGTGCTAATGTTTAATGTGCATACATAAAGTTAACACTCTCAGCATTTAACAGCTATTGCTAGCCGCCAAAAAACCATTATATTGAACCCATGAGTCGATTCAGGACCTACTTATCGGACGTGCTTTCCAAGAACGATTGGACCCAGCAACACCTTGCTGGACTGTTGGATACGGATCAAGCAAGTGTTTCCCGTTGGATTTCCGGAAGATCCGTTCCGGATCGTAAAAGTTTGGGCGCACTACTGCGGGTGCTCCCGCAGTCCTCGCGTGGCCCTCTTTTGTCCGCGTACTTGATGGACCTCGTGCCGGACGGTTGCGAGAACGCGGTGACGGTGACGCACAACGGCTCCTCAAAAGGCTCCGACCTGTCGAGCGGTCCCGAGTTCCCGTCGCACATCGAGCCGAACCTCAAGAAGCAGCTCGTGTACTTCGCGAAGCTTGCTTCAGGTTCGCATGAAGTCCGCAGGTTGATTTCACTGCTGCACGGTCTCCTGACCAAAAAGGGCGGCAAGCTGCTGAAAGGGCTGTAGAAGGCAGCCTGCGTTTCAGAGGAGCGTTCTAGGCGAGCGTTCCCATCGGACTCCGCCCTCGTTTTTACCGAGGGCGCTCGAAGATTATTCCCGAGCACACGCGTTGTGTTCGGGATTTTTTCGTGGCGCACACAGCGCCACCGAGGTATCGCCTCGTCAGGTGCCCCGCGTATGGCCGAACAGGCGCACATGCAGCCGGTCTGAAAATCTGAACCCGCGCTCCTTGCAGAGTGCAACGATTTCAAAGCTGACACGATTCAAAGCCTCTGCGGTCACTCCCTCCGGCATCAGGAGGACTTTGTGCGGGGGAATCGGGAGGCTGATCTCGTCGAGTAGCGCATCGATTTCGCTCACGTCGCTCGGGGAACCGATCACGAATTTGAGCTGATAGTCCCCGCCTTGGATCCACTCGCGCAAGACTGCGGGCTGGAGCCGTGTTTGCTCATGGCGCTCGATCCATGCTGCATCCGCCTCGCCCTGCAGCGGCGTGGAGTTTGAGAGCTTGGGACTAAGCGAGGCGAGATCGCAATGCACATCTCCGCGCGGGAGGGTGCCTGCCGTCTCAATGGTGATATGCCATCCAGCCTCGCGGAGCATTCCAGTCAGCGGCACCAGTTCCTTGACGAGCATCGGCTCGCCACCGGTTAACACCACGTGCTGCGCCTGCTTGTGCCGGGTCACGGCTTCAAAAACAGCTTCGACGGAGAAGGCCTCCCCCTCGGGCTTCCAGGATGCGTACGGGGTGTCGCACCATCTGCAGCGCAGATTGCAGCCGGAAGTCCGTACGAAAACGGAGGGAACGCCGGTAAGCATGCCCTCTCCTTGGATTGAGTAAAAAATCTCTGCGATCCGCATGGTTCACGATGCGGGGGAAGCCGGCAGTGGGCCGGTACTGTCATAAACGGTGGGATCGTTGAGGGCGGCCTGCACGAAAGCCTCGCGGCGTTCCACGCATGTGCCGCATTCCCCGCAATGGACGGGACCACCGACGTAACACGACCAGGTTTCCCCGAAAGACACTCCCAACCGCGCTCCCTCGCGCGCAATCGCCGCCTTGTCCATGGCGATGAATGGGCGCAGCAATTCGATCGCCGCGTAGGTTCCTTCCTGCATGGCGGTCGCCATGGCTTGCATGAAAGCCTCACGGCAGTCGGGATAAATGGCGTGATCCCCGGAGTGCGCGGCGATCACCAGCGCCGCGGCGCCGCGGCTCTCGGCAAGGCCAGCAGCGATCGAGAGCATGATACCGTTGCGAAAAGGCACAACGGTTTGCTTCATGGATTCAGCCTGATAGTGGCCCTTTGGAATTGAACCGCCGCTTTGGAGGAGGGCTGATTCAAAATGTTCGTTGATGAAATGCAGTGGCAGCGAAACATGAGGCACCCCAAGCTTTGCGGCATGGGTGGCGGCAAAAGGCAATTCGCGGGCGTGATGTTTCGCCCCATAATCGAAGGACACCGCACCCACGACTTGGTGCTGCTCCACCGCCCAGTACAGCGCGGTGACGGAATCCATTCCGCCGCTCACAAGCACCACGACTTTCTTTCGCTCGGACATCGGATAAATCCCCGCAGGCTGTCAGCGCTTTTTGCTGCGGCCACGCGCTGGTTTTTCGTATTCGGCGCGCACGCTGACCCGGATGCCGCCGCGTGAAGCGAATTGACCGAAGACCCTCATGAGCCGGGGGCTGCAGGCTTTAACAAGGTCGTCCAAGATTCGGTTGGCGACCTCTTCGTTGAAGGCCGCGCAGTTCCGGAAACTGGAGAGGTAAAATTTAAGCGATTTGGTTTCGATGCAACGCCGGTCGGCGACATATTCGATGTGGAGCGTGGCAAAATCAGGCTGGCCCGTGATCGGGCACAAGGAAGTAAAGTCGTCCGCATCAAATTCGATGATGTAATCACGCTCAGGGTAGCGGTTCTCAAATGTCTCCAGCGTGGAGTGGGAAACACTCGCTGGCAGCTGGGTTTCAGACCTCCCCAGCAACGTGAGGCTCTCCTTTGTGGAGCGCCCGGGAGAAGGAACGGATTTTGGTTGGGTGGACTTGGCCATGTTTTCAGCGGAATAAAAACGCGAGCCGACCGCCGGCACGCAGCCTCAACCCTAAGCCGCACGGGCTGCGAAGCGCATCAAAAAGTGCTATGCATCGTTCCCTTCGTTGTTGGACGCCCGGTCCCGGGTGCGCCGCGACATCCCGCATACGCCCCGCCTGCCGGGATCCCGGATGAGGGCGAAAAACTCCTCGGCCTCCGAGGGCCACGCTGATTGCGCAGCGCTTTCAAGGGCTTGCCCCATGTTCAAGCCCTTCCGGTAGACGAGATCAAAAGCCGCTTTGACCGCGCTGCGGGTCGGCGCGGAGAACCCGGCCCGCCGCATCCCGATGACGTTCAATCCCCAGAGTTCGTTCACCGCCGCGCCGATGCAGAAGGGCGGCAGACTCTGCGTCAACGCGCTATTGCCCTGCACAATCGACATGCGTCCAATCCTCACAAACTGGTGGATTCCCGCGCCGCCTCCGACGAACGCCAGCGAACCCACCGTCACATACCCCCCCAGCATGGCGCCGTGCGCGATCACCGCCCGCGGTTCAACTACGCAATCGTGGCCGACGTGGCCTGCGGCCATCACAAAGCAGCGCTCACCTACACTGGTTTCACCGCCCGGCTGCGTGCTTCGGTGGACGGTGCTGTGTTCCCCGAGTGTCGCGTAGTCCCCGATGTTCACAGTGGAATGGATGGAACGGTCGAAATGGATGTCCTGTGGATCTCCCCCGACCACCGCGCAGGGCCGCACCACAACCCCCTTTCCCAACCGCGCATAAGTGGAAATGATCACCGCCGCGCCGATCTCGCAATCGTCACCAACCACCGCCGACCCCTCGATCACGGCGTATGGTCCAATTTTCACATTGGCACCGATTTTCGCGTCTGGAGAAACAATGGCCGTGGGATGGATCATGTGGAGAGCGTAACGGGTGGGAAAACGATCGCCCAGTTTTTCGAGAGGGACCCTTGCGGGCAAGCATCGATATCGGAGCCGCGGCCCTCGTGTGCCGGCTGCTTCACGCTCAGCGCGCCTACGCCCTCGGCGCGGGTTTAGCGCCGAATTCACGGCCCATGCATTCCGGACAGATGCCGTGGCTGAAATGACTCCCCGTGTGCGCGTGGATATAACTCTCGATCTGCTGCCAGTAGTTCCCGTCATCGCGGATCTTTTTGCAATACATGCAGATGGGCAGGAGCTCCTTGAGCAGCCTGATCTGCCGCGCGTACTCGAGAATCCGCTCCGCAACACAGAGCCGCATGGAGATCATTTCACGGTCGAGTGGTTTGGACAGAAAATCGTCCACGCCCGCGGCGATGGCTGAGCGCAAGCTTTCGCGGCCGGCGCTGTTGGCCGTGAGGAGGATGAAATAGGTGTAGTCGGTGTTCGGGCGGGCGCGTACGCGCTGCACGAGTTCGAGCCCGTCCAGTCCGGGCATCAACCAGTCGCTGATGATGACGCGCACGGGGCTCGCATCAAAGGTGTTCCAAGCTTCAAGTCCGGTTTTGGTGACGACCAC
>JBILKY010000163.1:0-8331 GCA_044376395.1 Chthoniobacteraceae bacterium
GTTGGGCTTTGCCGCGCAGGAGTGCCGCGTTGGATTCGGCTTTTGAGTGCAGTAGCCCCGCGCCAAGGGCAGCGCCAGCCGTGGTGATGAATTGTCTGCGGTTCATAAAACGGTTTGGTTCGTCGGAATGGGATGGTTAGGGGAGCCAGACAAATTCGCGGGTGTTTACGATGCTCCATACGAAGTCTTCGAACTCTTCGCGCCACGCTTGTGTGAGACGTTCATCGGGTGGCGGGCCTTTTCTTGCGCGCTTGTCGTTTTTGAGCGCTATGGTGGTGGAATCCGGGTGCAGATGGTTGAACCAAGTCACGCGCGGCAGCGGTTCCTCGGGGGCTGGAGCTTTTACGCTTCCTGAGGGTGCAAGCCGATTGGAGAAACCCTCCGATAGCGCGCGAACGAATGGTGCGGCCTCGCTTGGTTCGGGTGGTCTGCCGAGGAAGCGCGCGAAAACACTTTCCACGATGGATTCCGGCGACGAAGCCTTGACGGCCAGTTCAGCGAGCGGACTCCGGTGTGCCGCGCGCGTCAGAGCAGCGGAGAGTGCGCCGTTGGCGAGGACTCCGGGTTGAAGCACGTTCGGGGCCGTTTCGCGGTCGGTGCGCGGGGCCTGCCGTGCGCCGCTCCACCCGAAAGCTTCCAGCACGTCCACCACGCATTGTGAATAAGGCAGACTCAAGCTTGGCCTGTCACGGTCGTTGGTGAGATTCGCGAACATCCAGGCACGCGACGGCTTGCCGAGGCTGATGCGGGCTCCCTCCGGGCGGCGTCCCGTAGGATCGAAGGTGATTTCCTCGGTGTTCATCTGCTGGCCTGACGCCGCGTAGAGTGAGTCAACGACTTGCTCCGCACTCAGGCGCCTCCGCTCGGGCGCGTTGAAGAACCGCAGTTCCGCGGATGCGCTCAAATTCGAACCGGTGGCTTCCCGCTGGTACACGTCCGAAGTGACAAGCCGTTTCACCAAGTGCTTAAGGTCGTATCCGTGAAGGACGAAGTCGCGGGCCAGCCAGTCCATCAGTTCCGGGTGCGATGCGGGGTGGCCCTCCCAATCTGCGACTGGCTCGACAAAACCAGCGCCCATGAAGCGCCGCCAGGTGCGGTTTACGATGACTTGCGCAAAGCGGGTGTTTTGCGGTGCGGTCAAGACCGCGGCGAGTCGTTCGCGCGTGTCCTTCGGGTTGTGTGCCAGCGCGTCGATGGCCGGATTGTCCTCGGCTCCGGTAGCGGTTGCGAATGCCCACGACGGCTTGATTTCTTCGCCAGGTTTTAAGGACGCTTTAATGAGTGATTCCCTGGATTTTTTTTCAAAAAACGCGGCGGGCACCATGCTCGTCTTTGGAACGGTGACCGGCTTGCGTTCGAACAGTGCCGCGATGCCGAACAGATCGGCTTGTTTGGTGCTGTGGTACGGCGAGTCATGGCAGCGCGCGCACTGCAGTTCGATCCCGAGAAACGCCGATGCGACGATTTGCGCTTTTGTCGCAAACGGGGCGTCATTTTCGCCAGCCAAGCTGAATCCAGCGCTGCCGCCTGTATGCTGACTGCCGCGCATCAGGACGAGCTCGGTGACAAAGCGGTCGAACGGTTTGTTGTCCCTGAACGCCTCGAGGAGAAACCAGCGGAACGGTCCCGTGGTATTCAGCGTGGGGTTGATCAGGGCTGGATTTTCCGCGAGCACATCCATCCAGTATGGCATCCATGAATCCGCCCATTCGGGTGCGGCAAGGAGTTTGTCGATCTGCAGCGCGCGCTTGTTCGGACGCGAGTCTGTCAGAAAGCGTTTGAGTTCGGCCTCGCTCGGCGGGACCCCGGCTAGATCCAGCGAAAGCCGCCGTAAAAATGCGGCGTCCCCCAACTTTTCCGAAGGTTTGACCTCCTTTGCAGTCACGGGCGGACTGGGCCACGGCGCGCCGGATTTCACCCAGTTTTCAAGGATCACGATTTGCTCGGGTTTCAAGCCCTGCCCCTTGGGAGGCATGCGCTCATCTTCGTCCTTGGAGTGGATGCGCCGGATGAGGTTGCTCGCAGTGACGTCGCCAGGCACGAGTGCGGGTTCGCCGGATTCACCCGCTTTCAGCGCCGCGCTGCGGGTGTTGAGTCTGAGTCCGCCCTTGTCCTTGTCTCCGTGGCAGCGGAAGCATTCATCGCGAAGAATGCTGAAGACCTGCGTGTGAAACTCTCGTGCATCCTCGATCGAGGTTTTTGCAGAGGCTTCCAACGCGCTGTGAATTTTTGCATTCAGAAATGCGTCGATCGGGTGCGCAGATCCTGTGGGAACCGGTGGCGCTGGATTTTTTTCAGCCCACTCTTTTGCGGCGGCGTGGCGTCTGTCCCAGAAGGCATCCTGTGAGGCGGCGGCGCGGCGCCGGTTTTCGATATCAAAAAGGTCGATGTTTTTTGCAAGCCGCTCGAGCTCGGGCGTCATCGCTGCATCGGTTAGTGCCATGGGGCGCGCGCCTCCTGCGGCGCCAAAAACCGAATACAATCCGTCCGGCGACTGCACCGAAAGGCACAGATCTCCGGGCTCTGCGCGCCATTTTGGTCCGCCGACGAGAGTCTCCAGCACGATCCTGCATTTGCCGTCGGCAGGGATTTGCGCAGTCCCAAGAATTTCTTTCATTTCGTATCCGGGGGAGCGCAGTCCCGGCACGCTCGAGAGCGGCATCATCGCAAGCGGTTCCTCACCGTCCGGTGGCGATTTTGCTGAGGCGAGGTCGTTCCGCAGGATGAGGTTTCCATTGAGCCAAACGCGGCCGAGGTTTTTGAGTCTCAGCATGAGATGGGCTTCACCTGGAGGCAGGGTGACGTCTGCAGCGATTCGGACGAGGACGGGGCCTTTCCAGGCGTCACGGATGCCCCAATCGTCATGCAGAAGCGGTAGGCGGGGCAGCAGGAAGCGTTCGGTCTCCCATTGCATGTTTTCCTTCGGCAGCGTCTCGCCTTCGTTTAACCAGCGCGATGTGGAGGGAAAGTTTTGGTGAAACGTGACACGGACTTTTCCGGGCGTTAGCGCGCCAAGATCAGGCATCACCTCTGGGGCGGGTTTGGCGACGACGGCATCGCCGATGCGCTGGTAGCGCTTGGAGAGAACTTCGGAGGTAAGCGCTTCGCGATGGATTGCAACGGCGTCCAGCAATCCCCTGAGGCTGTTTGCTGCGGAAGCTTTGTTTGTGGAGCCTATCCAGACAGCGTCGTCGTCGTTGATTGGAGCCTCGGCGGTTGCGCCGCCCATGTCCCAAGATCCTTTTAATGCGCGTCCATCGATCCAACCCCGGATGCTTGACGCGTCTCCAAACCGGTAAGTCACGGCCACATGATGCCAGCCTGAATTCGGAGTGAAGCCTTCGGCGCTCGTCCACCGGTGCCAGTGCGCGTCTTTGGTCGCTTGCTCCGTGTTTCTCGGCGTGGCGAACAGGAAATTCACGCAGGCTGCGCCGGTTTTTTCCCTGAGCCTGAGGGTCCAGTTCTGGTTGTCTTGCGCGAAGCCCGGGTTGCCGGTCCGTCCTTTCCCAATGATGGAAACTGTTTCGTTTGCAGCGATCTCCGTCAGGTTCACCCACGCCTCGAGCGTGATGGCATCGCCGTTGGTGAAATCCAGAGCACTGGCCGGCCCGGAGTCGGGAAAGGAAAAGTGGGCGCCTTTGCCATCGAACTGTGCGGCGGTGTTTGTTGATTCGAATTCTGGAAACTCGGGAGGGCGCGGGCCGGGCACGTCGCGGTGGACGCCTCCGTGGGATTCGAGTTTGGTGGCCTCCTCCGCGCCGAAGTCCCAACGGAACACAGGCGCGCCTGAAACGCCCAACGTGGAGAGCGCGAGCAGGGGGCCGAGGAGCAGGGGGAAATGCAAGGGGGAGCTCATAAGGGGAGATGGTATGGCCTCGAACACTATCTTTGCTATTGTCCGGACGGATAGTCGCGCTTTTTCCATTGGACGTTCAGCCTCGGCGGGTAGCTTGAAACTGGCCGTGCCTTCCTATCGCTCCAACCTTAGCCGGATCCTCTGTGTGGGCATCCTTTGTTACCTCCTCGGATTGCCCGAGGGATCGCTCGCCGTTGAGACAGGCCAGCGGGGGCCGCTTACGGAGGTGAGGCAGGCCCGCGCTCTGTCGGTGGCGGCGATTTCGGAGGGCAGGCTCGTGGAGTTTGAGGGGGTGGTGACGTATCTCAGAAACACTTCCAAGGGGCAGTTCAACTTCAATCTCAACGACCAGACGGGTGGCGTGATGGTCTATCCCCCGCAATTGATTCCTCTGCAGCCCGGACAGCGTGTGCGAGTCAAGGGGATCACAGCGTTCTCGAGGGAAGGATTGCGGATCACGGCCTCCCATCTGGAGCCGGGGCCCGTAGACGGGCTTCCTGAGCCGGCGAAATTGGATCTGGAGGCGATTCGCTTGCCGCAGAACCACGGGGTGTATGCGGAGGTGGAAGCCACCGTGCGCTGCTCCAGGCTTGAGCTGCCGTTCATCCAGCCCCGCCGTCTCGCGATCGATATCGGGCGGGGTCGTGAGCCGTTGACGGCGTGGATCCTTCATTTTGATGAGCAGAGAGACGCGTTCGCACCGGGAAGCAAGGTCCGCTTGCGAGGAGCCGTGTTGCATTGGATGAACCCGCGGGGCCAGGCCCAGAGTGTCAGTTTGATGATGAATTCAGTCGATGACGTTCAAGTCCTCGAACTGCCGGTCAACCCGCCTAAACAGACGATCGACGAGGTGCTTCACTGGAACGGTTCGCCAAAAGCCTTGGAGCAGATTTCCACAAGTGGCACCGTCACCTTCGCATCACCCGGAGATTTGCTCGTGATTCAGGACGGAAAATCTGCGCTGCGTGTCCGGACTTTGAGCAGGGAGTCGCTCGGGGTGCCGCAGATTTCCGCGGCGATCGGCGACCATATCGAGGTGATCGGGTTTCCTGCTTTTGGTGAGTACTCGGTGGAGTTGGAGGACGCGCTGATTCACGCCGTGCGGCCGGGCGATCGGATCGCGCCTCAGGATTTTGCGAGCATCGAAGCCGTGCTCGGGAGGGAGGGGCTTGCAGATCGCGATGGTAGTCTGATTCGACTGAGCGCAACCGTCGTGAATTTCAGGGAAAAGGAAGGAGGCACCGCGATCGAACTCATTTCGGGGAACGGCCATTTTGCGGCAGTGCTTTCGTCAAATGAACGGGTGCCGGGATTTCTGCAACCCGGCGCTGAAGTGCGACTATGTGGAGTTTGCACGCTGCTGCTCACTGAGGGACGGCGCCGCGTGGGTGTTGCGCCGGATCAGTTTAGTTTGATGATTCCAGATGCGGGACATATCGAGCTTTTGCGGGCTGCGCCTTGGTGGACACAAGAGAGGCTGAGGATTGCGCTCGGAGGCCTGTGCGGTGTTGCGGGATTTGCGGGTGTTCTAGCGTTTGCGGTGGGTCGTAAAAACCGTGTGCTAAAACTGGAAATTGCGAGGCGTGAGGCCGCAGAAAGCAGGCTGTTCTCGGAGCGGGCGCGGATGGCCTCGGACCTGCATGACAATTTGCAGCAGACCCTTCTGGCAGCGAGCCTGCAGTTGAATGCCGCAACGCGAACGGTTGAAGACAACCCTTCAAGCGCGGCCGGCCGTGTCGCGCTCGCTGAGCAACTTTTGTCGCGAAGCCGCAAGGAAGTGAAGGAGGCGGTTTGGGATCTGCAGTTCGGAGCGGCGCAGAGTCAGCGGTTGAGTGATTTGTTGCGGAAGGAATGCGAGGAGGTGGGTGGGGCGTCGTCCGCGCAGATCCGTCTGTTGCTTCCCGAAAACGAGCCGCTTTTACCCGCGCCTTTCCTCGTCCAAGCGCTTCGGATTGCCCGGGAATCCCTCGCCAACGCGCTCAAGCACGCGGGTGCCACGGAGATTCGCCTGATTGTAGCGATTGACGCTGGCGCACTTGATTTGACGGTGGCTGACAATGGTCGCGGGTTTGATGCCAGCGGTGTTCCGGGGCCGAGTGCCGGCCATTTTGGGCTGTCGAACATGGCTGAGCGCGCGAAGAGGCTTGGCGGGACGCTGCAAATCTCGCGCAACGAAGAGGGTGGGGCATCCGTTCGTGCGCGGCTTCCGCTTCCGTCATGAAAAAGCCTGTCACCATTTTGCTCGCAGACGACCACGCGATTGTTCGCATGGGATTGAAAGCGGTTTTTGAGCTGGAGGAAACAATCGCTATTGTTGCCGAAGCGGCAACGGTTCCTGAAACCATCGCTGCGCACGAGCGTTTCAAACCGGATGTGACGCTGCTCGATTTGCGCATGCCCGGGGGAGGCGTGGAGGCGCTGAAGTTGATTCTGGAGCGCAAGCCGGACGCGCGCGTTCTGGTTCTCACAAGCTCTGAACTCGAGGAGGATATTTACCGTGTGATCAAGCTCGGGGCGTCTGGTTACGCTTTTAAGACGACTCCCCCGGAGCAGTTGACCGAGGCGATTCATGCGGTTCATTCCGGGGCGCGTTGGATTCCGGAGGAAGTCGCGCGCAAGATGGCTGACCGCACCGACACTGAGGAGCTTTCTCAGCGTGAAACCGAGGTGCTGCAGTTGGTGCTCAAAGGGCTCACCAACCCGGAGATCGCCGATGCACTTTCGATTTCACTTGGAACGGCAAAGGCGCATCTGAGATCCATTTTATCAAAGCTGCAGGTAAGCGACCGGACCGAGGCGGCGGCCGAGGCTTATCGCCGCGGGCTCGTGAGTTGAGGAGGGCTTGGATAACAGCAGGCAGGGCTTCGACAACAGCAAAGCCGGCATCTCACCGGGGTGCGAAACAGAACAGCCGCCGCACGGGTTGTCTCCGTGGGGCGGCTGTGGATCTTTGTCCGGGTTTATCCCGGCTTGGGAATCTCTCGCTTAAGGCTTGCTCTCAAGGACAAGCATCCGGCTGGACCCCCTCGAATACACGCGAAGTAGAACCTGTTTGTCTCGCTTGAGTTCTTCGCTGAGTTTTACCGCTTCATCCGCGCTCGAGATCGGTCGGCGTTTGATTTCCTGGATCACGTCACCTGGGCGGATGCCTGTTGACGCTGCCACCGAGTCGGGTTCAACGGCGGTCACCACCGCTCCTTTGAGTTCGGCGGGGATCCGGAATTCTTGGCGCGTGGCGTCGTTGAGGTCCGCCACCGTGACGCCGTCAAGCACGTCTGGATCCGGCTCCGGGACCGGCGCGGCGGCCGCAACGGGTGCCTCTGGTTTTTCTCCGAGAACCACCGAGACCGAGATCGGTTTTTTGTCGCGGATCAAATTGAGCTTTACCGAGGTTCCCGGCGGGAGCGCTGCGATGGTGAGCTGCAGTTCCTTGTAACCCTCGATCTTTTTATCGTTCACCGAGGTGATCACATCGTACTCCTTGAGCCCTGCTTTCGAGGCGGGCGTGCCCGGACGCACCTCGTTGATGACGGCGCCGGCTCCGGGTTCGACGTGGAATTCCTTCTGCAAAGATTCGTCCAGATCCTGCAGGCCGATCCCGAGGAAACCGCGAAGCACACGGCCGTGCTTGATCAGGCTCTCCATGACCGAACGGGCGATGTTCGAGGGAACGGAGAAGCCAATCCCTTGGTTGCCTCCTGTTTTGCTGAAGATGGCCGTGTTGATTCCCACAAGACGTCCGAGGTAGTCCACGAGCGCGCCTCCTGAGTTGCCCATGTTGATCGCGGCATCTGTCTGGATGAAGTTGCCGAGGTCGGCCATCTGGGAGGTCTGCGCGTCGCGTCGGCCCACAGCGCTCACCACGCCCATGGTCGCCGAGCGGGTCAGGTTGAAGGGATTCCCCACCGCGATGACGATGTCACCTGCACGCAGATGGTCACTGTCGGCGAAGGTGACGGGCGAGAGGTCGGTGGCGTCGATCTTGAGCACTGCAATGTCGGTGCGGACGTCGCCGCCGATTTTTTTGGCGATGTACTTGCGGCCGTTTTTTCCGAGACTGACCTCGAGTTTGTCGGCGCCGTCGATCACGTGATTGTTGGTGAGGATGTAGCCGTCGGCGCTGACAATCACGCCCGAGCCGAGTCCGAGCGGAACGCTTTGCTCGCGTTTGCGCGAGGGGCCGCTGTTGTCCTCGGGCTGCTGGTTGGGGCCGCCGGGCCGGGACTGTCGTTTCTGTTGCTGCGGGGGTTGTGCCGGGTCGGGGTCCGGTAATCCGAAAAACCGGCGGATCATTGGGTCGTCGAACAGTGGGTTGCGCTCTGATTGTTCGCCGCGGCGGCCGTTTGCTGCAGGAGCTGTCTGCGAGGTGTTGATGGTGACGACGCTCGCGGAGACTTTTTCCACGACTGGCGCGTAGGTGGGGGTGTTGGGCGGGAGCGGAGTGTTATCGAGCTTGAGCTGCGGCAGCGGGTTGG
>JBILKY010000164.1:0-8329 GCA_044376395.1 Chthoniobacteraceae bacterium
TGGAGAGATAAGCGGTCAGGTGCGAGCGACCGGTGCGTGTGTCGATCGGGCCGTGTTTGACGAGCAGCAGGTTTCCGGAAAAAAGACGGCGGAGGAAAAAGCGCGAGGTCGGGTGCTGGATGGCCGAGGGTTTCAGCTCCGGCCACGTTTTACCGCGGTCAGTGGACACACTTTCGCCGATGCCGTATCGGGTGCGAACGAGCATCCAAAGGGAGCGGTCTGTGCGTTCAACAACCATGTGCTCGTCGGCCTCGCGCGCGTCCTCTGGCACATTGCAACTACCGCGCAGGGACCAAGTCTTACCCGCATCAGAGGAGACGACCAATTGCGCACTGTTGTCCCCAACACTCCACCCGTTGCTACCCCATTGGCTGATCGGCAGTCCCCATTCGCCAGAGGAGAGCACGACCGGCTTGCACATCATCACTCCCTCGCTAATCCGGCGAGGCCTCGACCACGCGGGCTGCCCAACATCGGGCTGGGTGGTTTCCACGCACCACACCTCGGGTTTCACCGCGTTTCTCCGCTGCGCCCAAAAGAGGAGGAGACGGCCATCGGGCGACACCCACAACTCGGGATCGAAACTGCGCACGGGGCCGCTGCCATCGGGATCGACGGTGAGCACCTCGGACCACGTCGTGCCGTTGTCGCCGCTGGTGGCGAGCACAACGTAGTTGTTCGCGTCTTCGCTGGGCGTAACGCCCGCATACCAGACGGCCCATATCCGCCCCCTCGGCGCGACAGCGATGCTTGGGATCCCAGTGAAGGCGCGGTTGGTGACGGCATGCTCCGCGCTTGGAACGCCAAAATGCTGCGGCGACTGGAGCGCGGGTAGATCAGCGGCATGCACTGCGGTGAGCGATGCTAGCAGCAGCGTCAGGAAAGATAAAAGGGTGTGTTGCACGGTTGGAGGTTAGTTGAATTTGAAATGCGTTTTCGCCGAACGTTTGCCTGCGCCGCTGATGCGGCTAGGCGCCAGTGGTTGTTCCTTGAGAGCCCGAAGAAATCCTTTTCCATGTCCAAGTGAACGACGTTACCCCTTATCAAGGTTTCGACACGGCGCCCAAAAACCCCGCCTAGACGGAAGGATTCAAAGCCGATTGCCGGTTCGCAGGGCGTGGCAGCCTCTCTGACCTGCGGGTCAATGGTGTGCAATGCCGTCAACGGCGTGAGCAGCAGGGAGGAAAGGAGCGTGAGGGTGGTTTTCATGCACGCAGGGAGGCTCGTCAGTCCTTTCTTTCAGGCGCGCCCGGTACGGATTCGAGCAGTCCGTTGGATCCGAGGTTCTGGCGTTGGCCGGAGACGATTTTTTCCAAGTTTTTCAACTGCGCTTCCAGTTCGACGGGGTCCTCGGGCGCTGAAGATTCGTCGCGCGTTTCCTTCAGCCACGCAGCGAGCACGGCGCGGAGGCGGTCGAGTGTTGTGCTGTGCCTTGGGTCGTCGGCGAGGTTGTGCAGTTCGAATGGATCAGCCTGTAAATCGTAAAGTTCCTCCGGCGCACGCGACGCGGCCATAAACTTGCGCTGGTCGGCGTTGAGCTTTCCCTCGGAATGGAGCCGGCGCATGCGGTTGTAAGTGGGGCTGCTGACCTCGGCGTAGGCCATGCGCTGCAGGTAGAGCCGCTCGGGCTCGAAGTTGCGGATAAGTTTGAAGCGCGCGTCGCGCACCGTACGCACGCGATCCGGCGTGTCGTCGATGCGGTCGCGCGCGCCGAACACATAGTCGCGCGGCTTTGCGCCGGGGCCGAACATGGGCGCACCGTCGATTCCCCCGGCCGGCGCGCCCGCGAGGGCAAGCGTGTTGGCGTGCACATCGAGCAAGCTCACCAGCGCGTCACTCACGCTGCCCGGCGGGAGCAGCGCCGGCCACCGCACGAGCAACGGAACGCGAAAACCCTGTTCGTAACTGTAATATTTGCCGCGGAAATCCTCGCGCCCGTTGTCCGCGAAAAAGAAGACCGCCGTGTTTTCCTCAAGGCCCTCGCGCCGCAATAAGTCGAGCACGGCGCCCACCTTGGCGTCGAGCACCGCGAGTGAATCGAGATACGCCGCCCAGTCGTCGCGAATCACCGGATCCTCCGCGAGGTAGGGCGGCAGCTTCACCGCCGCGGGATCCGTGGGATTGGAATGGGCCCGATGATAGACGCGGTGCGACTCGGTGAAGTTGATTTGCGCGTAGAAAGGCGCGTGCGCCTTCAGGTCGGTCCATTTGGTAGAGTCGAACTCCTTTCCCGTCTGAAAAAAATTCCAGTCGGTCTTGCCCGTGCCCTTGAAGCTAAGTTCCACTGGCAGCTCGCGAATGTTTGCCGTGAAGTAGCCCGCCTCGCGCAGCCGCTCCGGGAGCAAGCCCACTCCCGGAGGACGCGCATCCGCCGCCGTTCGATGGCTCCGGTGGTTCGATGCGCCAAAGCGCGTCTGAAACACGCCGGTCATGAACGCCGATCGCGACGCCGAGCACACGGATGCCGTCGAGAACGCGTTCCGGTAAAGCCGCGACTCTTGTGCAAGCCGGTCGATATTCGGCGTGCGCGCGGCGGCGTTGCCGTAGCAGCCGAAATCTGGCCCCGCATCCTCCGCGATAAGCCATAGGATGTTTGGCCTCGCAGGCGGACTGTCGGCGGACCATGCAGCCAGCGGCTTGAGCAGCAGCGCGGCAAAGAGTGTGATCATTCGAGTTTTCATCGTAGGCTTTCTCCTCTCCCTTCACTTCAGTTGTTTCGCTGCGAGTGCATCAATTTCAGCCATCGTAAACCGCAGACTCACGATGGAAGGCTTCTCCCCAACAGCGAGTACGCCGTAGGTGGTGGCGACGAGGGTGCCGTCTGCGAGTTGATGCAGGCCGGGATAACCTGTGTCGCCGAGACGGGGCAGCAGGCGCAGGGCGTACTGGCCCGGCCTGCCTTGCTTGACGTCGTCGTAGGTGCCGACCCAGCCCACAAACCCATCCATGCGGAAGTAACGTACCGGCCCAGTTTTCAATTCTTCGCGGAACTGCTGGGCGCTGTCGCGGAAGACAAAGAGCAAACGACCATCGGGGAGCTGCACATGTTGGTGACGGTCGCCGGTAAGCCCCCAAGGCGTGTCTACGGGCCGGCTCCAGGTTTTGCCCTCGTCGCGGCTGAACATCATCAGGCTCGTGCCGCTGCGACGGTTCTCGCGCATGACACAGCAGAGTTCGTCACCGTCTGGTGAGCGGAAGACATACGGCTCGCACGGATCCTTGCCTTCGAGCTTTGTGCCGTCGCAAGCCATCACTGGTTGCGACCATGTGAGGCCGCCATCGCGCGTGATGGACTGAAGCACTTGCAGGTTGTCATCTTTGCCGAGCGCGCCACGATGAAACATGCCGAGATACGAACCGCCCTTGAGCCGCACAATGCTTGAGAAAGTCATCACGTTGGCGAAGGCATTGTCGGGCTTCGGACTGAGTGGTGGGAGTTCGCGCCAAGTTTTGCCGGCGTCCTCGCTCACGATGCGCGGCATCCACCCCTGCAAACGCCCGACGAATTCTCGTGGCTCCTGCACATTAGTGCTCGCCGCAAATACCCAGAGTCGCTCGTTGTCCTTCGGGTCAATGAGCCGGTAGATGCTCGGGCAATTTCTAAAGTTCCAATAGTTCGGCGGCAGCACTTCGTCGATACGCTCCCAGGTCAATCCGCCATCATTGCTGCGAGCCATCGGCCCTGCGTGCCCACCGTGGTAGTAGGTCCACACGGAGAAGAGCGTTTTGCCATCGGCTAGCATAGCGGTCGTGGGATGCGCCCAGTAGCCCTCGGCCGAGCGCTTGCCATCCTCCTTGATGCCCTGTGCGAGCACCGTGCGCTGGACTTTCTCAGACAAGTCCAGACGCGACAGCTTGCGCTGGTGCTCGGCCCAGAGGGCGCGCTGTTCCGGTGTCGCGTCTTTCGGCTTGCGCTCCGTGTCCACGCTGACCACATCCGTGCGCAGCGTTTTAGCTTTGTTGTCCGTCTGCTCATCACCGGCGAAGACGGGTGATGCAGCGTGTAGCGCGGCCAGTGACGCGAGAAGCAACGCGCATAAGAGGTGGGGGGTGTGTTTCATGGCTGTGGGTCAGTGCAATCGCCTCAAGTGCACAGCTTGAATTTCGATCCCGGGAGCGGCGGTGACTTGGAGGTCTTGCGATCCTCCGGAAATGGTGATCGTTCCGATGCTCATGGGCTTGAAAACTTTATCCGGGACTTCCCAGCGCGGAATGAGATCGCGGCGCGGAATTTCCGGAGGGTCATAGACCGTGGTGACGGTGCCGCGAGCTGAAGTTTCGGCGACGGTGACTCGGATTTGGCCGCCTGCCTCCTTGGCGGTGTGCATTGCGCTCACCTCGTAGCGTCCGGCCACGGGCACGGAGAGATGCCAAGCCATCGCGGCGGCGGCCGTGGGAAAGGTCGCCCAGTCGTAATCCCAGCCCTTCCCGAAGAGCTGCGCGCCGCCGATGCGGGCGGCATTGGGAATGGGCAAATCGGTGCCTTCGGTCAAGATGATAGGAAAACGTGCGACCTTACCCCCACTCTGCGCAGTGGCTTCGTGGAACCAACTCAGATAGGCCTTTTCCATCTCTGCAGCGAGGGCGGGCTGCTGCGCGGCAAGGTTAGTCTTCTCGCCGGGATCATTGCGCACGTCGAAGAGCATCGCCTGCTTGCCGTCATGCACCCACCGATGCGTTTCCGTCCTAGCGGTGCCGGGATACTCGGGAATCGGGGTTCCGTCTTTGCCGCCACGCCCGGTGAGGTCGAAGAGGATGCGCTGTGGCCACGAGTATGCCTTGCCTTGCAGAAGTGGCACGAGGCTGATGCCGTCCAGCGGTTGGCGCTTTGGCAAAGACACACCGGCGAGTTCGAGCAGTGTAGGCAAGACATCCACGTGCTGCGTGATCTCGGACACGCGGCTGCCGGCTTTCAATTTATCGGGCCAGCGGATGAAGCAGGGCACCCGCAGTCCGCCCTCGAAGACGCTCCCCTTGCCACCTCGCATCCCTCCGTTGTACCGGGCGGTGTTCGGACCGTTGTCGGTCGTAAAGAGGACGATAGTATTTGGGGAGAGACCGGTCTGATCCAGCTTTTGCATGATTCGCCCCACGTTCCGGTCGAGGTTTTCTATCATCGCATAAACTGCGGCGTCCTTGGGCTCAAAGCCCAGGGTGCGATATTTCTCGAACAAGTCCTGAGGAGCCTGCATCGGCGAGTGACAGGCATTAAAGGGCACGTAGCAAAAGAACGGCTGATCCTTGTTTTGTTCGATAAAGCTCATGGCCGCATCGGCGAGTACATCGGTGATGAATCCTTTCGTCTGTGTGCTGACGCCGTTGCGCTGGAGCTGTGGATCGAAGTAGTTTGGAAAGAAGCCGCCGCTGAATCCGAAGAACTCTTCAAAACCTTGGCCGCGCGCAGTGGAGGGATGATTTGAGCCGTTGTGCCACTTGCCAAAGCAGCCTGAAACATAGCCCGCAGGCTTCAGCGCCTCTGCCAGAGTGGTTTCATCGCCATGCATGACTTCGAGACCGTCAGAGGTGTTGATCACATGGAGCCGCGCATGATGCCGTCCGGTGAGCAAGGACGAGCGCGTCGGTGAGCAGATGGGGCTGACGTGGAAATGCTCGAGTTCAACGCTCTGTGTTCTGAGTCTGTCGAGCGAGGGCGTGGCTAGCTTTGCATTCCCATGGCAACGCAAGTCCCCCCACCCCATGTCGTCGGCGAGGATGAGAAGGATGTTGGGCTTTGAGTTCGCCGTTACCTTTGTCGTTCCCCCAGTCGTTCCGCTTGTCGCTCCCACTGCCGTAGCTGCCGGGTTAGTCGGGGGTTTAAGCGGCGGCGGTGAACCTGCGGCGGCGCTGGGGAAATCATCCGTGCGGAAGGGCGAGGCGGGCAGACCCGCGTGGTTGTAGAGATTGCAGGTGGGATTATCCGCCCACGCGTAGCGCACGGCGATGGGCGTGGCGACTTGAGTTGAAGAGACAATCACGGTGGCGCCGTCGATCTTCGCATCGGCCCAGACCCATTTCTTGTCCGCGCCGCAAATCGCGAAGCCTTCGAGTTGGCTGTGCGGGCTGTTGCGCACCAGCGGCGCGGCTTTGCCGGCCTTGCGCATCACGTCGTAGGTGGCGGGCACTTCCTTTGCAACGAGTCCCCCGCCGAGATGGTCAAAGTGCAACCGAATGGCGCCGCCCTCGACCTGCATTGACGTGTAAACAGGACCTGAATCCAGCACATCGCGGCCATACGTTTTCGCGAGCGCGATCCTAGCGAGGCGTTCACCGGCCACCTGCTTGGTTTGCGGATGGATGTCCTCGGACTCGCCGGTGTCGATGAGCACCGCCATTCCGGTGTTGGGAACGGAGAGCGTCTTCGCCTGTGCCTCGCGCAAATCCGCCCACACACTATCTCCGGGCTGGTCCGTCTTCGCGCGGTAGTTGGCGAGCTGGCAGTAGTAGAACGGAAAATCGCCCTGCTGCCAGTGCTGCCGCCAGTCCTGCATGAGCAGGGGGAACGAGGTTCGGTAGAGGCTGGCGCTGCCAACGTTTGATTCGCCCTGATACCAGAGCACGCCGCGAATGGCATACGGAAGGATAGGATGCACCATGCCTTGGAATAGTCGCCCAGGCAGGACGTGCTGACCGGTAAGCGGCGGGACCTTTTCCTTAGCGGCGGGTTCGAGCGGCGGCAGTTCATATTCTGCCTTCGCCATCCAGCCGCCGAGTATCTTTGTGCTGCCCACGCTTGGAACCCAACTGAACCCAGGCGGCTCGGCCGGTGCGAAGATGCGCACGGCCAAGTGATTCACGCCTTCCTTCACAACTGTGGGTGGAATCAAGTAATGCCGCACGTTGGTCAGACCGGTGAAACTGTCCACTGTGCGCTCGCCGATGAGCGTGCCGTTCCAATACACGCGATCGAATTGCGCCGAGGGACCGAACTGCAATACCTGTGCCGCACCGGTCTGCCGCGCATCCAGCGCGACCTCCTTGCGAAACCAAAATGCGCCGAGTTTTGGCAAGGAAGGATCCGACACCGGCCCGCTGTCCTTCACCGCCACCCAGCCGTGGTCTTGCGAGACCGGCCCGCTGGTAAACGGCGCAACATCGCCAGCGGGTCGATCCTCGCGTTGAGCTTGTTTTAACCAGTCGCGAAAGGCGCTTTTGTTGCGCTCGCTCATCGCATCCATGTTTTTCACGGCGGCCGCCAGTTCCGGCACGCTGGCGAGCGAGTCCGGACTGATCCAAGGCTCCACCTTCGAGCCTCCCCAACACACTTTGATTAGCCCAACGGGCGTCTTCAGCTCCCGCTGCAGGCTTTTCGCAAAGTAGTAGCCCGCGGCGATAAAATCCTCCGTGGTGCCCGGCCGCGCCACCGTCCAGTACCCCTGCACATCGTCAGCCGGTGTTCTGGCAGCAGGGTTCTTCAACACGTGGAACTGCCGCAAGGTCGGGTTCGCCGAGGCTTCGATATCAGCAGCCGCACTCGTGATCGCCTTCATGTCGAACTCCATGTTCGACTGCCCGCCGCCCGCCCAGACTTCGCCCACAATGACATCCGTGATCTTCAGCCTGCGATTCCGCGTCGGCGATTGCACGACCATTTCGCGGGAGTCCGCGCTGGCTTCGAGGGCATCGAGTCGCAATGTCCATTTGCCATCCGCATTCGCAGTGGTGCTCTTGGTCTGCCCGGCGAACTCCACGACGATCTGCTCACCAGCATCCGCCCAGCCCCACACGGGCACCGCCTTGGCGCATTGCAGCACCATGTGATCCGAGAAAATCGAGGGTAGCCTTAATTCGGCGGCATGCAGAACCGCGAGCGGCGCGATAAGCAGCGCGGTGATGAAAGTGGGGATGGAATTCATTGCTAAAACAAAACCTAGGGTTTGGAGGATCCTTCGATCGGGGTTCGCCCGAGTTCGCGCACGCAGCCAATGGCACCAGCCCATTCACCAGCGCTTGCCTGCGTCAACGGCACCCGGTGCCCGCCGGGACGCCATTCGTATTGGTCGAGGTAGGATTGGAGCGGCGCAAGAAGCGCATCCCCTGCCCCTGCGGAGATGCCGCCCCCGAGGATCACCAGTTCCGGATCAAGCACGTTGATCAAAGAGGCCAATGCAACCGCCAGACGCCGGACTGAAGCATCCCAGACGACTTGGGCCTCCAACTCGCCGGCAAGCGCTGCACCGACGAGGGCCTCGGTGCTCGCATACCGTCCTTCAGTGCGCTGAAGCAGAGTTCGATTTCCAAGAAAGGAATCAAGACTTCCCGGCATCTGAAAGGCATCTTGCGCGCCATCGGCATCGATCGAAGTATGGCCCAGATGGCCACCCCGCCCGAT
>JBILKY010000457.1:0-2542 GCA_044376395.1 Chthoniobacteraceae bacterium
GGCGCTCCTCCGAGCGAACAGGCGACGCCTTTGCTTTTATTGCTCCCATAACAATGATGTTTAGGAAAATAGTCTGGATATGCAATGCTTATTGATTGAGGCAATCCCGCAGAACGGTACGCTTCTGCCTATGCAGTCCCGTGTCCCCCCACTCCTCGTCCTGCCGTTCGCGCCGCGGGCAACCCACGTCCATCCCCTTGCTGCACCAAGGGTGCGCGATCATCGCTTCACGTCTGTGGAGGCCGCCGCCGGCAAAGAGAGGCGACGAGCCATCTCGGCATCGATCTGGGGTTGGAGTGGGTCCGAGCGATTCACCGCATCCTCCACTGGTGAAAGTCTCAAAGAATAAGCGAACACTGGGATCAGGAAATTCAAGGAGCCACCGGTGCATTGAAACCCGGACGGGAAAACCAAAGGAGAGAGCCAACTGCTCCGAAACAAAACAGCAAACCGTGCCGCAAACCGCCACAACCATGAACCCGGTCCTCCCCGCGACGCGCGCCCGGTTTGCGCCAACCCGGCGGGTGGTTTGCCGCGCGAGCGCTTATCGGGTTTGTCGGCTGCGTCTGCCACGCTCTGGGTTGCTTTCCTCGGTTTTCATCGCCCTGCTTTTGATCCCGCTCGCCGCCTTTGCGGCGGAGGGAGATAATTTTTTCCGCGAGCGCGTCGAACCCATTTTGCGGCAGCGATGTTTCGAATGCCATTCGCATGAGGGTAAGATCAAGGGCGGACTGGTGCTGGACTCGCGCTCGGGTTGGCAGGCGGGTGGTGAGAGCGGGCCCGCGCTCGTGCCGGGCGCACCGGAAAAAAGCCGTCTCATCGAGGCCGTGCGCTACAAGAACCCCGATATGGAGATGCCGCCAAAGGCGAAGCTGCCACAGGACGAGGTTGCGGTACTAGAGGAGTGGGTCATGCGCGGTGCGCCCGACCCGCGCGAGACGGTGGCGGCAGTAAAAATCGTGGCGCACAGCGGCGTGGATGTGGAGGAGGGCCGGAAGCATTGGTCTTATCAACCTGTGCAGGATGCCGCGCCACCCGCGGTGCGTGACCAAGGATGGCCGCTGAATGAGGTGGACTCCTTCATTCTCGCGAAGCAGGAGGCGGCGGGTCTCAATCCTGGGCCAGAGGCCGGGGCGAATGCGTGGCTACGGCGCGTGAGCTTTGACCTCACCGGCCTGCCGCCGACAGAGACAGAGATCGCTGAATTCGTCGCAGACTACTCGCCAAAGGCGCAGGAGCGTGTGGTGGACCGTCTGCTGGCATCCAAGGCCTACGGCGAACGCTGGGCGCGGCATTGGCTGGACTTGGTGGGATATGCCGAGCAGATCGGCACGGAGGGTAAAATTTTCGCGGAGCATGCGTGGAGATATCGCGACTATCTCGTGGATTCCTTCCATCAGGACAAACCCTTCGACCGGTTCATCCGCGAGCAACTCGCAGGCGACCTGCTGCCCGCCTCCTCGCCGCGGGAGCGCCGCGTGAACCTGATCGCGACCGGTTTCATCGTGCTGGGGGATGTCGACATCAACGCCATCGACAAGCTCAAGATGGAGCACGACTTCGTGGACAGTCAGGTGAGCAAGGTGGGCACCGCGTTTCTGGGCATGACGCTGGGCTGCGTGCGCTGTCACGACCACAAATTCGACGCTATCGGCCAGCAGGACTACTACGGAATTGCGGGCATGTTCCGCAGCACAAAGACCACTTTCAAAACACGCCACGGTGTCTGGAGCAACATCCAACGCGTGCTTCTGCCCGAGCTCGAGGAGGACCGCGAAATCGCCGGTGCGCACGAACAGAAACTAACGGAATGGCGACAGGAAAAACAAAAACTGGAAGCCGAGTCGAAGTCATTCGGAGACAAGCCGGATGAAGCGGGCAAAAAGCGACTCGACGAATTGAAGAAGGAAATCGCCGCGCTCGAACTCCGTATCGGACACGGTGAGTATTTTCATCCGGGAAAACCGCAGGCTATCGCGGTGGAAGACGTGGCAAAACCCGCCGACATGCGCCTGACCATCCGCGGCAATCCGTATGCGCTGGGCGACACCATCCCGCGCGGTCTGGTGCGTGTGGCGATGTGGGGAGCGCAACCAAAAATCCCCGCAGGGCAGAGCGGTCGCTTGCAGCTCGCCGACTGGATTGCTGATGCGCGCAACCCGCTCACGGCACGCGTGGCGGTGAACCGTCTTTGGCAGAAACTTTTTGGAGAGGGGCTGGTGCGCAGCGTGGATTATTTCGGCACGCGCGGTGACACACCGAGCCACCCTGAGCTGCTGGATCACCTGGCGCATCGTTTCATGAAGGAGGGCTGGTCGCAGAAGAAACTCATCCGCGTGCTTGCCCTCAGCCGCGCCTACCGTCTCGCAAGTGGTAGTCCGCCGCAAAAGGATCCCGAAAACAAATTGCTCACCCGCATGAACCGCCAGCGGCTTGATGCAGAGTCCATCCGTGATGCGATGCTGGTCGCGAGCGGTCGGCTTGCTGCGCCATCTGGAGGTCCGGGGCTGCCGCTCGAGTTTCCTGAAAATATCACCGGCCT
>JBILKY010000458.1:0-2539 GCA_044376395.1 Chthoniobacteraceae bacterium
CGTCGGTGGCGCCAAACACATCGGTGACCCCGTGCAGAAGCGACTCGCCTTCCGCTCCCGCTTCAACGACGCCGCGAGTGCCTTCCACTTTGTGCTGGCCCCAGTGCGAAACCCACCCTTCGCCTAATACTTGTTTTCCGAAGCTCGACAATCGGTTTTTGTTGAAGGCATGCGTGCTGGTACGGAGGCCGATGATGGGCTTTCCGCTATCGACAACCTTTTCAAAGCTGCTGAGTGCCTCGTCAGGCCAATTCCGGAACCTGAGCGAGAGAATGAGAGCGTCCGCGGTTTCGATGACCTCAGGATTGGAGATGGAGGTTCCGTCGTTTGGTGTGATGACGCCATCGGCGTCCACGGAGAAAAGCACCGAGCACTTGAATCCGTGTTTTTCGCTGAGGATTTTCGCCAGCATCGGGAGGGATTCTTCCGAGCGGTATTCCTCATCGCCCGCAAGCAGCACGATGTGCTTGCCTTTGCCCGGGCCGGCTTTGCCCTCAAAGGTGAGCGAGCGCTCGGCGCCCGCTGCGAGGTGTGTCGAAAAGAGCATTGCGGCAACGGAAACGGCTTTGGTGATGGAATTGATTTTCATGTAAAAGAAGTGTGGCGGGGATCTTGAGTGAAGGGCTTGAGAAGTCCGGCGTTTAACGCAGTGGTTTTTGCAGCTCGCTTGCGGTCCAAGCGGTGGTTCGTCCCGCGATTTTTGCGCGAGTGGCGGTTATGTCGGTAGGAGTTAAAGGGGTGCCGTCGTTTTCCCATTCTCTCCGGACGTAGGTGAGCACCGCCGCGAGGTCCTCGTCTGAAAGGTGTGTGACAGCCGGCATCTCCAGTTGCCATTTGGTGCCGTTCACCTCGATGGGGCCCGTCAGCCCTTGCAAGACGATGCGCACAAGCCGGTCTGCGGGACCTGTCACCCAGTCCGAACCCACGAGAGTGGGTGCCAAGCCGGGCAGTCCGAGCCCGCTCGGTTGATGGCATGCAAAGCAGATCGTGTTGTACACGGTGCGCCCTTTTTCAAAGAGCGCTTTCTCTGCTTCGTTGAGCGGCTTGACTGGAGCGCGCACAGGGCCCGTCACTGGTTTGCCGGGCCAACTAAGCTGCTGGTCGATGAGCGCGAGGAGAGGTTTGACGTTCGGCGTGGCACGGGACGCGAGCTGCTTGAGGGAGTCGGGTTCCGATGCCAGTTGGATGGGTTTCGCGCCCGTGCCGGTTTTGGCTTTTTTCGGATCCGCCGGCTTGCCGGACAAGCCTTCAAGCACGGCTGTCTGCACAGATGGATTTCCGGCAAGTGAGGTTGCAATATCCAGTGCCCGCGTGATGGAGGTCGGTTTGCGTTCGCTTCCGATGGTGCTCGCAAGCAGCTTCATCACTCCGGAGCTTTGCAGCCACTTGGAGTCCGTGTTCGGCAGCTTCGCGAGTTCCTCGAGGTACTCGAGTTCCTTCCCCTGCAGGCCGGTCAGCAATCCTTGGGCAATGGCGGGTGTGGGATTTGTCCGCAGAAGCTGCGTGAGCATCGGGCGGGATTCGGTGGCGGGACGGGTTCCAAGTTGAAATGCCAGCGCGAGCTGTACGTCGGGGCTTTTGTCTTTCAGCAGTTTTGCGAACGGAACACTGTTCCCGTTCGCGCCATCCTCGGGGAGGAAGGCATGCTGCCACGTGGCCTCTGTAGCGAGCGTGGCGACTGCGGCCCGGACCTTTGAGCTTGTGTCTTGGAGGGCTGTCTCGAGCGATTTTGTGTCGAGGGCGTGGATGCCTTCGAGTGTCCAAAGGGCGTGCAGTCGGGCCTGCGGCGATTTGCCTTTCGCGAGGATGCTCTTGAGGGATGCTGCGACGCTCTGGTCGTTGCGCTCGACCAGCATGCGCTGTGCGGTGTCCCGGACCCAGCCGTTCTCGTGCGACAAAAAGCCGACAAGCTCGCTCGGTTGCTCGGGGAGTTTGACTGTCTTGGGCTTGGATTTGTCCGGAACGATCCGGTAGATGCGACCAAGATTGATCGGATTCTCAAGCTTCCGCTCTTCGATGTTCGCCGCGAGGTAATAGGAAAGAAACACCTTGTGCTGGATGATCCCCCGCGCCATGTCCACGACATAAAGAGCGCCGTCGGGACCGGTGACCGCGTTGACCGGACGGAACCGTTCGTCGGACGATGTGAGAAACTCTGAGGTTTCGTACGCGTTCTTTGCGGTGATCGTCGTGTTGCCGTCCTCAAGAATGAGGCGCTTCACGAGGTTGCCCGCTGGTTCGGGCACGAATGCGTTGCCGCGGTATTCTTTTGGAAAAAGGTTTCCGCGGTAGATGCCCGCGCCGCACGTGGCTGTGGCCAGTTTCTGGCTGCCGTCTGGCCTGAGCGCGTCGACGTTGTAACCGCGGTTGATGCCGGGATTCGGGTGACCGGGCCACACGGTCTGGTCTTTAATGGTCTGCACGTTGATTGCAGCGCGTTCCGTGATCCGGGGATTGCGGGCGTACCAAAGCGGCGGGATCAAATCGCAGCGCAGCAGGTCGCTGTTGTAATTAAAATAATGGCGTCCCCAGTCGTCCT
>JBILKY010000165.1:0-8286 GCA_044376395.1 Chthoniobacteraceae bacterium
CATCATGTACTTCATGATGATCCGTCCTCAAAATCAGAAGCAAAAGAAGCTCGCTGAGATGATCAGCAACCTGCAGACGGGCGATCCAGTCGTGACCACTGGCGGCATCCACGGGGTGGTTGCGAATTTGAAGGACGGATCGACGCTAATGCTGAAGGTTGCCGACAATGTGCGGATCGAAGTGGACAAAAGCGCCATTGCCTCCGTCCTGAAGGAGGCGCGGTTGGAGAAAGCGTAGTCAAGGGACTCGCTCCCGTCACGATCTCTGGCGGTGGGCTTGGCTGACCCCCTCAGATTTATCAGGAAATCATCTTTTTCAATTCATTCACCCTCATGAACCCAGCGTTAACTTTTTTATTGGGCCTTATTCTAGCGGCATTATTTGGTTGGTATTTCCTCACCGACTCCGATCGGAACAAAAGGATTCTGGGTTCGATACTGACAGTCCTGGTTGTCGCGTTGTGTCTGGCTGCAGCGTATCCCCCTGAACAGAAGCTGCCACTCGGCTTGGACCTGAAGGGAGGTACTTCGTTTCTCGTGCGGTTGAAGGCGGAAGCCGATGAGGGTGGCGCAGTGCGGGAAATCACCCCTGCGATGCTCGATCAGGCGAAGGAAGTCATTCGTAAGCGGGTTGACTCGATGGGGACGAGCGAGCCTTTGATCGCGCCGCAAGGTGCGGACCGCATTCTTGTGCAGATTCCTGGATTGAACACCGGGAAGTTGGATGAAGCTCGTGAACAGCTCTACAAGCCTGCAAAACTCGATTTCAAACTCGTTCACCCACAGAGCGACGGAATTCTTTCGGGTGCAGTTCCTCCTGATCCCGCTTTCAAGGTCGAAACTCATCAGGACGAACGCAACGGAAAACCGTTTGAGGAAAAAATCGTGGTGAAGAAGAAAGCGGATATTCCGGGGAGCATGGTGAGTGGCGCGAACGCTTACTTTGATACTCAGGGGTGGGGTGTGAGTCTGCGTTTCAGTTCCGAGGGCGCGGCACAGTTTGCCCGGTTAACCCAGGAAAACGTCGGCAGACGCTTCGCAATCATGCTCGATGGCAAGGTGCAGTCCGCTCCAGTCATTCGCGAAGCAATCACCGGAGGAAACGCATCCATCACGGGAAACTTCACGGAATCTCAGGCCCGAAACCTCGCCAGTGTTCTGGAAAACCCGCTTGCCACTCCCGTGGTGATTGAGGAAGAGCGATCAGCGTCGGCCTCGCTCGGTGAGGATTCGATCCATAGCGGTGTCTTCTCGGGACTTCTCGGGATCGCAATGACCACCGTGTGTGTCCTCCTCTACTACCGCTTTAGTGGAGTTGTGGCGGTTCTCGCGCTGCTCGCGAACGTCGTGTTGTTGTTCGGATCAATGGGGCTCTTCAGCACGGTTCTCACGCTTCCCGGAATTGCGGGGATCATTCTCACACTTGGAATGGCGATTGATGCAAACGTTCTGATTTACGAGCGGTTGCGCGAAGAGATGAACGAAAAGCGTCCCTTGGCCGCATCCGTGCGTGCGGCTTTCGAGAAGGCTTTTCCAGCGATTTTCGACTCAAACATCACGACACTCATCACTGCTCTCATCCTGTTTTGGAAAGCCACCGGTCCGGTTAAGGGGTTTGCGGTTGCTCTCATTATAGGAATTGTAGCAACGCTCTTCACCGCGCTGGTTGTGAGCAGAAACCTATTCGGCTGGGCACTGCATTCGAACATTCTCAAAAGCGTCTCGATGGGCAGACTTCTGGTTTCTACGGATATCAATTTTCTTGGGGCTCGAAAGACTGCGGTGAGTATTTCGCTCGCAGTAATTCTTGGGTCGATTGGGTTGTTTTGGGCCCGGGGTGAAAAGAATTTCGGGGTCGACTTCAAAGGTGGAGATCGTGTGGTGCTCGAGGCGGTAAAAACCAAACCTGAAATCGGTGCGGTTCGCTCGGTGGTAGAATCTCTCAAGATGGGTGATGTCGCCGTGCAGATCGAAAAATCGGCGGCTAAGGAGTTTTACACCATTCGCGGGCCGCAGGGGACTGGTGAAAAGATGGCGGATGTACTCAAGGAAAAGTTTCCTCAAGCGGAATTTCGTTTGGAGCAGGTGGAGCGAGTCGGAAGTCTGGTAGGCGGGGAACTTGCGACAAACTCATTGGTTGCACTGCTGCTTGGGATGCTAGGGATTTTGTTCTACGTCACGGTGAGATTTGAGTTTTCGTTCGCGCTTGGTGCGCTTGTCGCGCTCATCCATGACGTGACGATCACGATTGGGGTCTTCGCTTTGCTGGGGCGTGAATTGTCGCTGGTGACCGTAGGAGCGGTTCTCACAATCGCCGGCTACTCAGTAAACGATACAATTGTTGTGTTCGACCGGATTCGCGAGGGGCTCCAGACAGGTCGGAAGGGCTCTGTCATGGACATCATGAATCTGAGCATCAATGAAACGCTCTCACGCACGATCATCACGGGTGGTGTCACGTTGCTCACAACGAGTGCGCTGTTCTTCTTCGGCGGGCCGGTTCTGGCGGACTTTGCTCTGGCAATCTTGATCGGCGTATTGGTTGGGACCTACTCGTCCGTGTTTGTTGCCGCACCGATCGTCTTATGGTGGACAGGCGGCCGGGGTGGTAGCCTTCGCGAGGAAGTGAATCGTCCCGTGATCCGCTCCGGAGAGGCTGGCGCGTAGCGAATCGTTTTGGGCAGGGTCGTCACGACTGCCTTCATTTATGCATTCGGCCAGAAAAATATAACCCGCCTTCGCCTGCAAGCGGTGGGCAGCGAAGCCTGTTATACTTTCGGCAGCGTGACGCGCTGGCTTTGGTTTTGATACTTTCCTTGCCGGGTTTTGTAGGAGGTCCCGCATGTTTCACCGCGGAAGAAGAGCATTTGCACGACTCCTTCGTTCGCGTAGATCCTGCAGTCCGCTGCGCTTGAGTTTGAGAACTCGAGGGTGAGGTGCCCCTTCCATCCGGCTTCTGCAGGCGTGACATTTGCGATGATCCCACAGCGCGCGTAGGTGCTTTTCCCGACGCAGATGGCAGTCACGTCGGTGGGGAGGTGCAATTGCTCTACCGCTACCCCTAGGCCGTAGCTTCTGGCTGGAAGAATGAAGAAGCTGCCGGACTCGTCTTTTTGGAGGCGGGTGGATTCGAGATTTTTTGAATTAAACGCTTTGGGGTCGACCACGGTGCCCGGCACATGGCGGAAGATCAGGAATTCCTTGGCTGATAGTCGCAGGTCGTATCCATAGCTTGAGGGCCCGTAGGATAACACCGGCTGGCCGTCTTCGAGCCGCCTCACGAGAGACCCTTCGAATGGTGAGATCATGCCTTTTCTGGCAAGCGTTTGAATGGTGAGGTCGTTTAGAATCACGGCGTTATTTGGGTGGTACTGAAAGTGTTTTACGCGCGAGTGAACTCGCGACGCTAGGACAGGCTAGCGATCAATGAGCGCTTTTACGAACGGTTTCCCCATGCATGCAGCAGGTTCTGTGAGGCCCAGTGCTGAGCAAAGAGTTGGAACAATGTCGGTGATAGCGAAAGGGTCCGCGTAGCGTCCTGCTTTGATTCGAGCTCCGAACATGAGCACAGGAACATGAGTGTCATAAGAAAAAGGTGAACCGTGAGTGGTGCCCGTGGACTTCTCTCCCGCTATGCAGAACGGGTTGAGCACCAAAACGAGATCCCCACTGCGCTGCGCATTGAATCCGTTAACAACACGTTCCCCGATGGGACCGTACACGCGCTTTTCCAGCAGCTGGTTGCGCGTGTACGCCGCATAAAATTTACCCGTTCCAAGCGCCCAGTCGCGGATGAATTGAGCGAGCTCATCTGATGAGATCTTCTTTTCAACAAGCGCTTCATGGTTGAAGTACAGGTTTCCCTCCACAAGCCTCGGGGAAAGTAGCAACTTTCCATCACCGAACCGCGCGGCGATTTGATCACTCAATCCTCCCATCACTTCCATCACGTTCACGCGTTCGGCGTCCAAACCCTCCGCGCTGGCTGATTCCGGCGTGGGAGCGACTCCATGGTCAGCGGTCAGAACAATGATCGTGTTCTTGAGACCTACTTTGTCCTCTATCGCCTTGAAAAGGGACTCCAGTTGCCGGTCCAGCCTCAGGAGGATGTCCTGCTGTTCTTGCGAGTATGGACCGTAAATGTGCCCGCAGGCGTCCGTGGACGAATACGAGATACACAGCAAATCTGGCCTCGCTGTGGTTCCTAATCGCTCGCCTTCGATTGCGGCTACCGCAAAGTCGGTCAGTAACTCGTTTCCGAATGGGGTGGGGACGATTGTCTCATATCCTTCGCTTTTTGAGATTTTGATGACTCTTGTGAATTCTTTTGGATCAGAAGAGTCACGATCACCCCTCCCTGCCCCGATGGCCGGAGAAGGGGCGTCGTAGAACTTCTCGTCAAGAAGCCGCGACCAGCTTTTTCCGATGTAGGATTTTGGGATTTCGCGGGCGTTGAACTTTTCCACCCAGGCCGGTAGGTCGCTCCTGTAGTAGGTGCTTGTCGCAAACCTGCCGGAGGCAGAGTCGAACCAATAGGCACCGGCTGGCTTCTTTCCTGCAGGCAAAATGGCACCCCGATCCTTCAGTGAAATACCAACGACTTTGGTGTGGTGACGCAGACGGAGTTCATCTGCAAAATTGGACCCAATGAAGTTATGCGGTGATCTGCTGCCGTACTTCCCTGATATCCCGACACCTTGTACGCTTGAATCCTCTACGCAATTCACCATTTTTCTCGAGGCTCTGTCGAACCAGTCGTTCCCGATGATGCCATGCAGTGCGGGCGATGTTCCGCTCAAATAGGACGCATGTCCCGGCCCGGTGACCGTAGACGCGTAGTCGTAGTGTGCGGAGGTGAAGAAGGCGCCCCGCTCCATGAGCATTCGCAGTCCGGAGCCAGCAAACTGATCATGAAATTTTTCCAAGTAGTCGTAGCGCATCTGGTCGACGACGATGGCGACGATGAGTTTCGGCTCTTGAGCAATCGCAGCGAGGGAAGCGCCGATGACAATGCATGACGCTGTAATTAATTTTGAGAGGCGCATCAGAGGTGCTCGCAGAGTTCGCTAAGAGGCGTTCCACTCAAGAGTGCTTTTTGCCGCGGATTCAATTTCAGAATGGAGCGAATCATTTAATTCGCTCAGAAGCGGAAGCATGGGACCGGTTTGCGCGACGCCCGCATGAGAAACCGCAGCGTGCAGTACTGGGATGGGGCCATGACTATTCCGGAGGTTTTCCAGGCGCTCAAAACCTGAGCAGATGGACTCCGCGGTCACGAAGTCGCCGCGATGCAAAGCGTGAAGCAGTTCCTGAGAGCGGCGTGGTGCGACGCAAACACATCCGCTGGTGAACGTTTTCAGACCAAACCCGTGCCAGTGTGCGAGGGTGGGCTGTTCCCCGATTCCCCCCACCACGATCGAAGGGTCTACGTTATCCACAATCGATCTCAGAAGCGGGTCTATGGACGGGTCCTGTCTGACCACAGCGTACTTAATCCACGAAATGACTCCTGCGTTGACCAGATTTACCACGACTTGCAGGTTCACGTAGCCGTCGTCCTTGATGTAGAGAACTGCTGGAATCCCCGCTTTTTCAACAAACTTGAGAACGGCTGTTTCGACGCCTTTTGGTGTGCTCACAGCGAGGGTCGGAAGCAACATCGCCGTTGGGAACTTGCGTTTTGCAAGAATCGACGCCTGGTCCATGGCGTTGCCAAAAAACGGCCCAACACTAGGAATGATCCATGTGTCGGCTCCGGCCGCGTCCTCAAGGATGTCCAGTGTCTCTTCGTATTCGGCGAGGGCGATATTATAAAAATTAGCGTTGCCTCCGTAAAGCAGCGAGGAAACATCTCCAGACTCAATGTGCCTGATGAGCCGCTTGTTTTCGGCCGCGTCCACTTTGAGGCCTGCATCACGGCAAAGAGGTGGGACAGCAATCACTGAGCGTTCAAGGTCGTTGCGTGTAATTTTTGATGTCTTCATGCGGCGGAGTTTGATGTTGTGCGCTGATTATTGGGAAATGAGTAAACTCAATCGAGGTGTTTGCGGCAATGCGTCTGTTTTGGGCGTTGAGCTAGTGAATTTTCGGCTCGGGAGTTTCGGTGGCGGATCCAAGGAAGCGAAGGTCGCATCCTTCATCGGCTTGGGTGACTTCCCTCAGAAAAAGGGAGAGGTAGCCGCGGGTGAATTGGGTTGGAGTGGGCTTCCACTTGTCCTTGCGCTCTTTGAGTTCGGCCTCGGACACTTCGAGCGTCAGTTTTCTTTCGGCAACATCGAGTGTGATTAGATCCCCGTCCCTCACGAATGCGAGTGGGCCGCCGACTGCAGACTCCGGAGCGACATGTAGAACGCATGCTCCGTAACTGGTGCCGCTCATGCGGGCGTCTGAAATCCGGAGCATATCTCTGATTCCCGCCTGCAGAAGTTTTTTAGGGATAGGCAGCATGCCCCATTCAGGCATTCCAGGCCCCCCAACGGGACCCGCGTTCTGAAGCACAAGAACCGAATCGGCGGTTACTTCCAGAGACGGGTCATCGAGCTTTGCGGCGAGCTCCTCGTAATCTTTGAAAACAACCGCTGGCCCGGTGTGCTTGAGAAACCTGGGTTCCATCGCCGCGTGTTTGATGACGGCGCCTTGCGGCGCGAGATTTCCGTGAAGCACGGCTGTTCCGCCTTCCTCAGAAAGTGCATTTTCGCGAGTCCGAATGACCTCTTTATTGAAGATCTGAGCTGAGGCGATGTTTTGAACAAGTGTCTTCCCTGTGACGGTCATTGAATCACCGTGCAGGATGTCTTTCAGTTGGGCGAGAAGCGCTGGTAATCCGCCTGCAAAGTAGAAGTCTTCCATTAAAAACCTGCCTGCTGGGCGGAGATCAGCAAGGCGTGGCGTGTAACGTGAGACTTCATCGAAGCGCGAAAGCGGCAGCGGAAAACCTGCGCGGCCCGCCATGGCAATCAGATGGATAATAGCGTTCGTGGAGCCGCCAATCGCCATGTCCGCGATGATGGCGTTGGTGAATGAGTCTTCGGTGAGGAAATTTGAAGGTCTTAAGTTATTCCATACATTTTCAACAATTTGCCGCCCGCTTTCGGATGCCATGCGGAAATGGGCCATATCGTTCGCTGGAATTGACGAAGCGCCCGGCAACGTGAGCCCCAAGGTCTCCGCGATGGCAGTCATCGTCGATGCCGTGCCCATCGTCATGCAGTGCCCGTTGGATCTGGCAATCCCGTCCTCGATTTCGCACCACTCGGCATCCGTGAGGTTACCTGCGCGGCGTTCGGCCCAATACTTCCATGCGTCAGAGCCTGAGCCCAGAGTTGTGCCGCGCCAGTTACCTTTTTGCATGGGGCCCCCAGGGACGAAGATGAACGGCAGGCGCGACGAGATTCCGCCCATGATAAGGCCTGGGGTGGTTTTGTCGCAGGCACCGAGGAGAATCGCGCCGTCAGCCGGCTGGGATCGGAGCACTTCCTCGGTTTCCATCGCCAGCAAGTTCCGGTAGAGCATCGGCGAGGGTTTCATGAACGTCTCGCTGACTGATAGGACGGGAATCTCCAAGGGGAGCCCGCCTGCTTGCAGGATTCCTCGTTTGACGTTTTCTGCGACCACCTTGAAGTGAAGGTGGCAAGGGTTGAATTCAGACCACGTGTTGAGGATGGCAATGACCGGCTTTCCCTCCCAATCGGCGGGCCCCAAACCCATTTGGCGCGCGCGCGAGCGGTGGCCAAAGCTGCGCAGGTCATCGGGTCCGAACCAGCGCCATGATCTTAATTCTTGAGCAGAGAGACGTGTTTTCATCGGTTTAATTGAGCGGGATTATCCAGGCGGCCAGCATGGTGAGTAGAAGTCCGATGACCCCTTGAAATGCCATCATGGGTGAAACTGTACGCAGCGTTTGGGATTCGCTGAGACCGGAAAGACGGCTGATGATCCAAAAACCTGCATCGTTCATCCACGAGAAGGGCTTGGAACCGCAGCCGATGGCTATTGCGTAGTAGACTGGATTGATGGAGGAGCCGCCCGCGATGAGCGCTTTGGCGATTGGAGCGGCGGTGATCATGGCGACTGTAGCAGACCCCTGAGCGGTTCTCACAAGGGTGGTCACGATAAAAACCAGAGGAAGCGCAAAAGTTTGGATGCCCTTGAAGTGTGATGCCAATTGTCCGGCGATGCCGGTTTGCTGAAGGACGCCACCGAACGCTCCGCCTGCGGCTATAATCAACAGGATACTTGCGCCTGATTCGAGGGCGGTGCCGACCGCCTTTGCGGCTTTCGATCTGT
>JBILKY010000459.1:0-2533 GCA_044376395.1 Chthoniobacteraceae bacterium
CGGTTGTTTTTCTGGCCGTCAGGATTGAACATCGACCCGGAGGTAGCTCCAGTCAGCAGTCCATTCCACTGGAGATTCTGGTCTGCGCTTCTCCTGCTCGTCTCGATTCCGCTGGCTGCGCTAGTTGCTTTGAGAAAAAGATTTTTTCCGGATGCTTCGCTGGCAATGTTGCTCGGCTTTGGATGGTTTGCGTTCACAATCGCGCCGGACTCAACCTTGGTGCCCCTGCCCGATCTGATGGCTGAGCACCGTTCGTATTTACCGCTATTCGGGCTCTGCTTTTTTGCAGCAGTCAGCCTCGCTCAGGCTGGAAACATTCTAAGCCGCACAAAAGTGCGATGGCATACACAATTCACGGCCCTCACACTTCTGCTGCCCACTACGGCGCTTTGTGTATCCACGATCCAGAGGAATGATTGCTGGGCGACAAGATCAACCCTCTGGCAAGACACATGCAACAAAAGCCCTGGCAAAATCCGCCCATGGATAAACCTCGCTAACGCCTACCTCGAGAGCAACCAACTCTCTGAAGCGCAGCACGCGATCGAGCAATCGATCGCGGTGCAACCGACAGGAATTGCGTACGCCAATCTCTCCTCGATTCTTCTTCGTGCAGACAAGAGTCGCGAAGCCCTCGAGGCCTCACTGAAAGCGCTGGATTGCCCACCATCGGGTTACGATTTCTTTGTCTATTCAGCAGTAGGCCGTTGTTACGCTCATCTGCAACAGTGGTCCGAGGCCGTCCCTTTTCTCATTCGCGCTCTGGATGCCAGCGCAGGCCACTTTGAATCGGCGCACCTGCTTGCGGTCGCTTACAGCAACCTAGGCGCGCATCACCAAGCCCACGCAACCCTCACAGCGGCCCTGAGATACCATCCCGGCGACTCCCGCCTGCTCAGTTGGATCCAGTTCTGCGAGGCAAAACTCCGCGAAATTGGAGATCCGACACCCGCGAGAATCAACATTCAAGTACCCTCTAACACAGCACCCCAAGAGCCCTACAAGCTGCGTTTGGGTTTCCAATAGTGACCTGATGGACGCGCCACAAATCGTTCTCATGAGTGCTCTCGAAGCCAACCACTGGTGGTATCGAGCAACCCATGAACTTGTGGAGTCATGCATCCTTAAGTTCATCGGCCGTGATAAAGCTTTCTTCGATGCGGGCTGCGGCACGGGCGGCCTGATCAAGACGCTTGCGAGCCTAGGAACAGTGCGCGGATGTGATGCCAATTCGCTTTGTGTCAGGCTCGCACGAAAGAGGGCGCCGGCAGAGTACCGCGCAAACATTTACGAGCATTCCATTGAGGGAATCCACGAGCATGAGCAACGCAGGTTTGACTGCGTAACGTGTATTGACGTCTTGTATCACAAGGGTGTGAAAAACTGGCGTTCAGCGCTCGGGGATCTCACCCGTATACTGAACCCAGGGGGGCACCTCATTCTTCAGGTTCCTGCTTTTTCCGCGCTCCAAGGGAGTCACGACAACGCTGTGCACGGCGAGAGGCGTTTCCGCCTCCCTGAGATTCAATGCGCGCTGGAAGAGTACGGAATGCAACCCACGCTCATTACCTACCGCCTTTCATACCTGTTCCCGATCATGCTGCTCAGACGATTATTAAGCCGCATCACGGCAAAAGATTCCTGCAAAAGCGACTTTGAGGACATGCAACAGCGAGCGGAATGGATGGAGAGGATGTGCGAGGGCGCGGCACTCCATTTTTCTCGTGTTGAAAACCGACTCCTGTTGCGCGGCGTCCGTGCCCCGTTCGGGAGTTCCCTGTTTGTAACAGCGAGGAGCATTAAATGATCTCCAGACCAACAACTTATGGAGACCAGATTCCTCTCCGGGGGAAAAAAGTCGCGGTTCTTGGGGGACTCGGATTCATCGGCAATGCATTGGTTTCACGCCTTTCTATGGACAGCGAACCCGATGTGATCCGTGTGATGGACAGGGAAACCTCAGGAGTTGAGTTCGGGGAGGCAGCGCGCGTTGAAATGCACCGAGCGGACGTCTGCGACCGAGCCAAAGTGGAAAACGCGGTCAGGGGTTGCAGTGTTGTATTTAACCTAGTCGGCCAAGGAGGGCACTTGGAATCGATGCGCGCTCCCCATCAGGATTTGGAGAGCAACATCAGCGCGCAATTGACTATTTTAGAGGCATGCAAATCGGCTGCGCCCGGCGCCCACTTGATTTTTGCGAGCACTCGACAAGTTTACGGCACCCCGCGAAGCCTCCCAGTGTCGGAGGATCAACCAGCGAATCCGATCGACATCAACGGCATCCACAAACTCACAGCGGAGCGCTACCACCTTCTTTATTCTCGGTTGGGCGCGGTTCATTCCACAGTGTTGAGGCTCACCAACACCTACGGCCCAGGAATGCGCACGCACGGGCCCAATTCCACCTTTCTAGGTGCTTGGATTCACAACTTGATGAAAGGGAATCCCATCTCCATTTTTGGTGAAGGACTCGGAATCCGAGATCTGACGCATATTGACGACGTCGCGGAGGCGTTCATGTATGCCGCGACCC
>JBILKY010000460.1:0-2524 GCA_044376395.1 Chthoniobacteraceae bacterium
ATAAAGTTCATTGTCACCAACTTACTGCGAAAAATCGCCACCCCCGCCGCCCGCGCGGCCTCATGAAGACAATCGGGCACCTGAGAACCGCGGGCGACCACAATGCAAGGGATGGGCCGCTCGCACAGCACGGCACAACGGCTCAGGGCGACCTCCGCGGGCAGGCTCCTGAGGTATGAAAGCTCCGCGGATCCAAGCACTTGAATCCTCTTTTCCGCAAAATATGAGTAGAACCCCGAGAGCGCCAACCCCGGGCGGTTCACCGTGGGCTCGCGAATGAGCCGCTCCAGACCCGTTCCCGAACCCTCATGCTGCACCACCTGAAGCGACGCCGAGTGGCGCGCGAAAAAATCTCCAACCGTCACAGCGGAGAAAGTCGGATCAAGGTTGCTCATGGGATGTATCTAAGAGTAGCAGCCCTCGACTGCGCGGACCTCAATGTGGCTTAAATTGGCGGAACCTTGAGATCAAGCCTGAGCATCCAAAACAAGGTCGCCTAGCCACAGGACAACCGACTATTTTCTAAACATGCCGGCTGACAGGGCAATTTTCCAGCAGGGCCACCTGACTCCGCTTCGAGTTGGTCAGCATTGCATCTCACTCCATTCCTTCAAAACCACACAAATGAAACTCGCACTCCCGTTGATGCTCCTGGCGTCCCTGCCAACGCTTTCCCACAAAGACTTGGAGTCTGTCGGAAAGCGCGTTTGGCAGAACGAAGCCGCGGGCAAAGTCGAGGGCCTCACGGATTGGAATAAAAACGAACACTTCGCATCCATGGGGATTGGCCATTTCATTTGGTATCCCCCCGGTCCAAAGGGGCTATTCGAGGAAAGTTTCCCCGCCCTCGTAGCGTATCTAAAAAAAGAAGGGGTGCATCTACCTGACTGGTTGAACGAACGCACAGAATGCCCATGGGCCGACCGTGCCTCGTTCATCGCGGATGCGGGTTCAACGAAAATGCGGCAGCTTCGCGAACTTTTGACCGCCACCCTCAGCGAACAAAGCGCCTTTCTTGCGCAACGCCTCGAGCGCGCACTCCCATCAATGCTGGAATCGATGCCCGCGCAGAAACGAGCGAAGCTCAAAGCGAACTTCGAACGGCTTGGCGCATCCGGCAAAGGACGATTCGCCCTGATTGACTACGTCAACTTCAAGGGAGAGGGCGTCAAACCCTCCGAGCGTTACAACGGAGAAGGCTGGGGCCTTTTGCAGGTGCTCGACGCCATGCCCGCGGACGGCAGCGTCAAAGATTTCTCGGATGCCGCAGCCAAGGTCCTCACGAAGCGCGTTAAAAACAGCCCTCCGCAACGCGGGGAAAGCAACTGGCTGCCGGGCTGGCTAAACAGAGTCCGCGCGTACGCGGACCAGTAACACGCCCGCCTCTGGGAGGGCAAATCCGTCTTGCATTGAATCCTCTCAGCCCCAGTCTTTTGAAGAACCGCATCCATTCACCCCCAATGGCTCACCGGAAAACAACCTGCTCGCGCTTACTTTTTGGCACTGCACTGCTCCTCGCAAGCGGCATCGCCGGCGTCGCAGCAGAGGATCCTGTCGATTTTTTTGAAAAACGAATCCGGCCGATCTTTGCGGAGCATTGTTACGAATGCCACTCGGCGGAATCTGGAAAATCCAAAGGCGGCCTCCTCCTTGACTCGCGTGAGGATATTTTACGGGGAGGAGATTCCGGAGCTGCGATCGTTGAAAAAGATCCTGATCGCAGCAAACTGATTGAGGCGGTTCGGTGGAAGAACCAAGACTTCCAGATGCCTCCAAAACGCTCGCTATCGGGATCGCAGATTAGCGATTTGGAAACATGGGTGAAACTTGGCGCACCGCATCCAGTCACTGCAGCGGGAGAGGAGGCGGTAAAGAAAAAGGCCCCGACGGTTGAGGAAGGGCGCGCGTTCTGGTCATTCAAGCCTCTCAGTGCCCCAAAGGTTCCATCGTTCGAAGAACGCAATCAAAAGTGGACCCAGTCACCCATCGACGGATTCATTTTATCCTCCCTGATTGAAAAGGGAATTTCACCGTCGGTTGAGGCTGACAAACGCACCTTGCTCCGGCGCGCAACCTACGATCTAACGGGACTGCCTCCCACTCCAGAGCAGGCAGAGCAATTCGAGCGAAACCAATCCCCCTCCGCCTTCGCCGAATTGGTGGAAAAACTGCTTCAAACCGATGCCTATGCTGAGAGATGGGGCCGACACTGGCTCGATGTCGCGCGGTACGCCGATTCAAACGGGCTTGATGAGAACATCGCGTTCGGCAACGCATGGCGTTACCGCGACTATGTCATCGGGAGTTTTAAAAAAGACAAACGTTTCGATGAGTTTTTAGTCGAACAAATCGCAGGCGATTTGCTTCCCCACGCGACGCAGGAGCAGCGCATCGAACATCTCACCGCAACGGGATTTCTTGGCCTTGGGGCGAGGGTGCTCGCCGAACCAGACCTCCAGAAGCTCGAGATGGACATCATTGACGAGCAGATCGACACCATGGGCAAGGCGTTCATGGGAATGAC
>JBILKY010000463.1:0-2523 GCA_044376395.1 Chthoniobacteraceae bacterium
TAGCCATTCATGGCCGCGAATACGATGCAGTGGATGGCGCGCAACGCGCGACCGCGTGAACGGAATCTTGCGTCTTGAAAACCTTGATGGAGGGTGTTTCTCGCAGCCAGCGAGACCAATTACCTTCAGCACTCAAAACCGTCTAATTGGCCCGGTAAAATTCGATGTCGTCTACGATGGCGGTTTTTGGGACGGACAAGCGCAGCATCCTCTTGGTGCCATGGGCGATGCCGGGCGACGAAAACGATCCGACGCTCTGGGCATCCACGGCCGCCGTGATCGTATCGCCGGTGATTGTTACGATGAGGCTATGCCAAGATTCAGGCGCGATGGTGTTGGGAAAGGATTTTTCCTTCAGCTTGAGCGCCTCCAGCGCTTCCTTGGGAAGAGACCCTGCCTTCTTTTGTTCGTAGGTTTGAAGGTCCATCACCCCGGTTTTTAGGTCGCGCAACAACACATCTTTCACGCTAAAAATTGCCATGCAAAGGTGCCCCGCATGAACAGTCTTTAGCCCCAAATCGGCAAAATTTAATCCCAGCGTGTCCTTGGCGTCCTGTAGTTTGAACCGCATTTTTACGGTCCCGTTGGTGAATTCGAATGGATGGGTGACCGAGACGGCATGATCCGCTTCTTTGTGAATAAAGATGCGCATATGGCCGTCTACGAGATCCACCTGTTTGTTACCCTTTGCGCGTGATTCGCTATTCGTGGCCCAACCATTGCCTGGTTCATCTTTCAGTTCCTGCGACTCGCTCCGGTTGAAATCATCCGAAAAAATTAATTTTCCTAAGTCCTCAGCATGAAGGCTGGCGGATAGCGTAAGGGCGTAGATCCAGAGGGTGGGTTTGAGCATTTGTGGACGCTAATGAATGGAAAAACCAGAGGCAAGACAGGCGCCGCGTGCGGTGCCGCGTATGGCAAGGGCCCCTGGCTGGGACGTGTCCGTGAGCGGAACTGCGCTGCGGCAGGAGCATAAACCTTCGCCTTCGCGCAAGGCGCTCACTCCACGTGAACAGCCGCGGCCACTATGGTGTCGGGTTTGTCTTTGCCAGCTTTGATCGTGTATTTGCCTGGGCCATAGACACGAGGTATGAAGGCTTGGGTTTGTGAGCGGACGGTGTAGAGGATCTCGCCAGTCGAATCGGCGATGACTTGCACCACGGGATGAGAGACGCCCTCGAGCTTGATCTCCGGCAGGTGGGCGTGGATTTTGCGACCGTCGTTGGCGTCCTGACCGATCGTGATGGGCCAGCCGGGAAACTGTGCCTTCTCGCCGTCTGCAACTTTTGCAAAGCGCGGCCAGCATTCGAAGGTGATCCGCCGGGTTTTTTTGTTGAAGCGAATGAGGCCGTAGCCATCGGCGCGCCTTTTCTCATCCTGCATGTCATCAGGATTTGCGTAGGCGATCATGCTGATGGGATTGCCAAGTCCGTCTTTGAATTCGCCTGTCCATGGCAGCGGGCTGTTGGGCACGGGATTTGGCCCGGGTTTTTCATCGAGCGGATGCCACCAGCGCCCATAGATGGTGTTCACAAGCGCGGGACTGGTAAAACTGAACGGGCCGTCGCCAAACTGCTCGATGCCATGCTGCACAACGGCTGCGAGGTGCTGGTCGCCGCAAAGGTGCGGAGCCCAAGCGCGCCGGATTTCGAGCAGGGCCCGGTTACGACCCGCCTGTGGCCAGCCGTTACAGTCTAAATCCGCCAGAAGGCGACTGTTGGGTCCACCATGCATGTGGACTGCACCGCAGAACGCTGTGGCGGAGAGCACGCATTTCATTTGCGCACCACGGCTGTAATCCTGACCCCATTCGCGCAGGAACTTCTCCTGTCGTTCGCCCAAAAGGTCCAAGCCTGGCAGATCAATGCTCTTCGGGTCGTATCCAGGGTCGTTGATGTGATCAGGACGCGGCCCCATCTGAGGAATGGTGCCGCTCGGGCCGGTCTTGAACTTGCGATCCTCAAGAATCGCGAAGTCCACGCCGCCAACGATCATGCGCGTGAAATAAACGCTGATGCCGCGACTCACAGGCGCCGGGTCTGGCGAGTCGGGCAAATGCCAGCTTTGCTGGCGCTGCACTTGGTTTACGTACGCAGGCGGATAGCGATAGCCACCATCAGCGTCGCCATCGATATGAGACTGGCCGCCAGCTTCACCCCATAAATTGCCATGGCCGACATCGTGATCATCGGGGATGCACACCGTTGGGCGATCACGGATGATGTCACGGAACTGGAGGCCGAACTCGATCCACCCTGCTGTGTGTTCGGTATGGCGGTAGGTTTGATCGCCGCCGAAAAACAGCACATCCGGATCTTGGGCGCGGAGGTTGTCGATAATCTCCGTGCGCGGCCCGATCGTGCGGCTGGAGTTGCAACTCATGTTTGCGACGACGATCTCGTTTTTTTCAACTGGATCGCGCCGGATCAGGCCTTCAAACATCGCTCTTGCGCCGTGCCGCACCCGGTAGGGCACGTTCTTCGAGCCGTCCCAACCCTCGACGCGGAAATGCGCGTCCCAACC
>JBILKY010000461.1:0-2514 GCA_044376395.1 Chthoniobacteraceae bacterium
CGGACCGGCCTTGGAACGCTGCCCGCCCGGCATTTCGTCCGGGCCAGCGGTGAGGTCGCCCGAACCACCGCAGGATGGCACGGCGGCCTTCACTCGCTTGTCGATGCCGGTGAGCTGCGTGGTCAGCCGTCCGCCCATCGAATGTCCGTAAACCCCCATTCTTGCCGGGTCCACTCCGGGCTGGGTTTCCAACAGCGTCAATCCTCGGCGCGCCGCAAGCGTGACGAGAAACCAGTTGCCGTTGCGAGGCGAATCAACGGCATCGAGGGTAAACTCATCGGGGGTCGTGCCGCCGGCAAAATGATTCACCTTGTTTCGTTGCGGTGGATGCGTGGCGTCCAGCGCGCCCCAATCGGTGTTGGGGCCCTCGTACAGTTTTCCGTCGGCGAAGGTCATCTTGTTGCCGCCCCAGTTGAGCGAGAGGCTCGCATAGCCAAGTTTCGCATCGGTGACGACCCTCTCAAGTCTCGCGGACTGACCGCCGCCGTGAATGTGCATCAGCGCCGGCAGCCCTTTTGCGTCCTTCGGTATCGCGTAGAACGCGGCGACCCTTGCGGGCTGGCCTTTGAAAACGCCTACTTTGTAACGGAGAATCCGGCAGATAACGCCGTCCTGCTCCCATTCTTTTGTGATCTCGACCTCAAGCGGCTCCCTGCGCGGATCAAACTCAGCCCAAAGCTCGTTGAGATCCTGCGGGATTTTTCCATCATTCAACGGGGGCAGCGTCTCAGCGCCAACGCGCGTCCACGTGAAAGTGAGGAAAGCAATGCAGGCGAAATAAAAAAACTGGGTTCTCATGGGGGTGTGAATCCCCGCCAGATTGTCCAGCGTTGCAGGCCGCCGCCAGCCCAAAGCGCGAGGTTTTCCCAACACCGCCGCGCGCGTCAGTTTTTGTCAATTGCCCGCGCGTACGAATTCCTCTTTTGAGAGCCGGCCGTCACGATCCTTGTCGAAGCGGATGAAACGGGCGGGCGCATCAGCCTGATCGCCGATATGCGGGATAAACTCTTCCTTGCTCAAGAAGCCGTCCTTGTCCCGGTCCCATGTTTCAAAAATCATCGGTCGATCGAGCGCGAGCTTTTTCTTGGACTGGGTTTCTGGGGCGCTTTTGGCGGACACGGGAGTCCCTGACATGATCTTGTCGCGCGCCGGACTGGGCGGGAGAGTCTTCACCCAGGCGAGCGCTCGCTCAGAAAGCGCTTTGACGATGTCGGGATTTTGCGCAGCCAAATCCTGATGCTCCCCGGAGTCCTTCGGGATGTTGAAGAGCTGTGCGCCCTTGCCGTGGTGATCCACAAAAAGTTTCCAGTCCCCATCACGCACGCAAAGCGGCGGCGGCATGTAGCCGTCGTCCTGTCCTTGGACGCCGGACAACCATTCCCAATAGAGCGGCCGTGTGCGCGCCGTTGCATCGCCGCCCCGCCAGAGCGCGGAAAGATCTTCGCCGTCGGGAGCGAGCGTTTCGGGCACCTTGACGCCCGCGAGCGCAGCCACGGTGGGCAAGAAGTCAACGGCTCCCACAACCGCGCGTTCTTCGACGCGGCCCGCCGGAACTTTGCCGGGCCAGCGGACAAGGCCGAAGGTGCGGATGCCGCCCTCGTGCATGCTGCGCTTGCGTGCGCGGAGCGGGCCGGGGCTGCCGACGCCCGCGTTGGATGCGTTGTTGATGCGCTGGTCCTCGGGGCCGTTGTCGCTCGAGAGCACGATCATGGTATCGTTCGTCAGCCCGAGCTCGTCGAGCGCCGTGAGCAGACGGCCGATCTGGGTATCGAGATCTGTCACGGAGGCGCAGAAAACCTGCATCTGCGATCGGAGATCTTTTGCTTTGCCGAGATACTGCTGCATCCACGGACCGAACGCAGGGTCGTCGGCCTTCGGATTCAAATCCGCGTACACAGCAAGCTGCTCGGGTGTGGGCTTGAGCGGAGCATGCGGCACAAGCGTCCAAAGGTTCACGTAAAACGGTCGGTCTTTGTTCTGTTTCGCAAAGCTGATCGTCTCGTCGATGATCAGCTCGGTGGAGCGCGCCCGGAAATACGGCTCCTTGGATTCTTCGCCGAGGGAGACTCCCGAGGAATTGACGGTCTTCGAAACATCGAATCCATACGCCTCAGGCGCAGGCGCGCCCTTCCCGTTGCCAAGATGCCATTTGCCGAAGTGCGCCGTGGCGTAGCCCGCCTGCTTGAGCAGGTCCGGCAGGGTGGTCACGTCGGGATCAAGCCAGTCGGGCATCGAGCGCGCGGCATTCTGCGAATGATCCGCAAAATGACCGTGGACAAGGTGCCGCGCAGGACTGTGCGCCGTCATGAACGCGGTCCTGCTCGGCGAACAAACCGTCGCCGCAACGTAGAACTGGCGGAACCACGTTCCTTCTTTGGCGAGCCGGTCCAAATTCGGCGTTTTCATGTAAGGATGTCCCGCGAAATGCGCATCTCCCCATCCCTGGTCGTCGGTCAGGATGAAGATCACGTTCGGGCGCCTCGCAGCCTCGGCCGCCGCGAACAGAGTGGAGGC
>JBILKY010000462.1:0-2508 GCA_044376395.1 Chthoniobacteraceae bacterium
GAAGCCGTCTTGCGAGTTGCGAGAGCGAGGCGGTGTCCTGACGCGACACGTGAGAGTCGATGAATTCGCCTTTCGCGGTGTCGCCAATGCCTGCGATGATGACCTTGTTGATTGCAGGCGGGAGCGGGGCAAGCCCTGTGTCCGAGACGGTATCACCATCGGAGAGCACAAGCAGAGTGGTGCTGCCGCGCCTGAGTTGTGCGCATTGGGCGGCTGTTTTATTGACCGCATCCAGCAGGTTGGTCTTTCCCGATTTGAATGCGATGTGCAGCGGAACGTCCCGCGCCATGTAAAGGATCAGGTTTCGGTCCACGCTCTCCTGGATGAGCGGTTTTTGAGTGGTATAAAAAGCCGACAACCACAGTTTGAGGTGATCGCCCGGGGCCCGGTTTAATACCGATTCCAGAACCTCGGAGGCCCGCAGCGCGCGGGGTTGATTGCGGGCGGGGCCCGAATCTTCGATGAGCATGCTTGGCGAAACGTCGAGCAGCACGACAAGATGACGTTCTTCCGTGGATCGCGCCTCCGCCTTCGCGCCGTCGATGGAGATGAGGGTCATCAGCGCCCAGACCGCGCCGGTGATAAGGAGGCCCCGGAGCGCAGGCAAAAGTTTTGTCCAAGACGCAAGCGAATGCGTCGGTCCGAATGCGAGCGGAACGCTGAGGCGGACTCGTTTTGCGTGCATTTTCTCCGCAAAAGCGCCGAGGGCTCCCGCGAGGATCGCGCAGGATGCAATGACGGTCGGCGAGGCGAAGTCTACCATGGCGTGAAGCGGAGGCCCAAAAGGTTCAGTCCAATCGCCGCGAGAGAAAATAGTCCTGCAATCCCTGCCGGTTCGTACCAGTCCACCCAGTCATTGGTGACTTGACGGAAACGCGCCTTCTGCAGCGTGTCGATCTCTGCGAATACCTCGCGAAGTGCGTTGGGATCGTCTGCGCGGTACACTTTTCCGCCGGTGCGTGCAGTCAAAGTGTACATGCCGTCCTCGGGATCCGCTCCGATGATGATGGAAAACAAGCGGATTTTCGAAGCGGACAATTGTTCGGCGACCTCGCGTTCAGCGTTTCCGTCGAAGTCAGCGCTTTCGCCATCGGTGAGCAAGATGATTGCGCGGTCGCCTTCCTTGGTTGCATTCATGCGTGGCACACAGTTCTTGAGTGCGTTTGCGATGAACGTGCCTGCGAAAGAGCGGGGGAGCTGTTTGGGCTGGATGAATTGCAGGGTGTTTTTGAGCGCGCTCAGATCCTTCGTGGGAGGGAACCAGTGAAGAAAATCCATTCCAAAAATCGAAAGGCCGAATGCGTCGCCCTCTCGCCGGGAGCAGAAGGCGCGCGCAGCTTCCATGGCGGTTTCAAAGCGTGTCCTGCCGCCTGCGACGGGTGTTTCCATTGAAAGCGAAACATCAACAAGCAGGATGATGTTGTTGAGGACGCGCTGGTCCTTCGGCGGGGCGGCCCGCCTTGGGCCCGCGAGGATCACGATGGCGCAGGCGAGCAAAAGCGCGGGAGTGCATTCGAATGCGGACGTGATTCGGCGCAGCCAATCCCCGCGTTTTCCGCGGGTGTGATCAAATGGCATCCAGAGCGGGATTCCAGCGCGGGACCAGTGAAAGGCGACCCAGAGTACGGGAAGCAGGAGGAGCAGCAATAGGAGTGGGCGGTGGAAACTCATGGCCTCGCCTTAATTTCGCTGTGGTTCGCCCCCCGTTGTGACGGTGCTTTGGTGTGGACTGTTTTGGGTTTTAAATCCGCTGCGCTCCGACCCGCTTTGTCTGGCGCGCCGTCCTCCTCATCTTCATCTTCTGCCTCGGGGTCGACTTTGCGGGCAGCGACTTTTTTTGGAGTCTCGAGATCGTGCTTTTCGTCGTCGGATTCCTCATCCGCGCCGTTCTCATCGTCGTCCGCATCGTCGTCCATATCGGGTTCTGCCTCCTCGTCGTTTGCATCGTGGACTGGCGCTGGAACCTTGAAATAAGGAGCCAGCACCTTGGTGACCTCCGAGCTGAGGATCAACGAGGAGGGCTGGTACAGCCACCGTTCGATGGATCGCAAAAGAAGGCCACCCGCCGGGTCCTTGAGAATGGCGCTGCGTTTCTCAGCCACTTCGAGGTGCTCGATATCAAGGCGCTCGCTCCAGTAACGGATGATCGTCTGCTCCAGCAGCATCTTTTCCTCGGAGCTGATGGTTTTCCGAGCGGCTTTGAGTGCAAGAGGCTCTAGGATTTCCCCGAGAGTTTTCGGAGGCGTTGCTGGCGTGGGCGCGATCGCGGTCTTTTTTGGCTTTTGATAAAAAAGCGCTGCGCCCCAGCCCAGCCACCCGAGGATGAGCAGGAACATTGCGGGCCGATAAGGAATGCTGCGTGGCGCCGGAGCGGTCGGTAGGGTTGGGAGCGTCGCTGAAGCGTTGTCGGGCAGCAGCGCCTTCACTGTCACGGATATCACGGGAAGCGCGTCGCGCACCCGCTTTCCCGCGCTGTTTTGGAGGTAGTCTGCGAGATTAAAAACCCCG
>JBILKY010000166.1:0-8188 GCA_044376395.1 Chthoniobacteraceae bacterium
GGGTGTGGGTAGAAATCCGTGCGGATGGGTGGTCATTTCTAAAAAATGTTTTTCGAGTCTCGGCGGAGCGTTTCTAGAGCGGCGTCTTCAGTCCGCAGGCGCGCGCCACACACCAGCCCTTAAACGCCTCGAACAACATGAAAACCCCGCTGCCCGCGAGCGCAACAGCAGGAACTGGAAGATCCCGCAGGAACCACGCCCCCGCCGCGCACCCCAAGCCGCATGCGCCACGCACAACGCGCCCCGCAGTACCGATGTTTGAAGAGAAGAAACCCATAAAAGAAATGCCGTACGTTTATGCAACTGACCCGCCAAGCAACGCCTTTTTAGCAGAGGCGCGCTCCGGATTGGACCCTGCATGCCAGAGACCGCCTAGACTGCCGGTCAAAGCCCAATGCCGAGACTGTCCCAGCCCCCAGGGAGCCGGGAAACCTCGACTGGCACACGAACAAGCCCGCGTCTAAATAGTCGTTCAGTGTCAAACTTTCGTCAAGTATGACTCAGATAAAAATCTTAAAACTTATACAAAACTTGAACAGAAAACCCACTGATCCTAAACTCAGGAATTATGTCGGCGATCGCCTCGATTCATACGGCGGCAACCCGGACAGGCTTGTCCACCCACACCATCCGCGCATGGGAGCGGCGCCACCATGCCATCGACCCGTCTCGATCCGTCGGCCGCCACCGTCTGTACTCGGAGGCGGACATCCGACGCCTCGGCTTGTTGGCGGAGGTCTCGCGGCTCGGACACGGTATCGGCAAGATTGCAAGGCTTAGCAATGTGGAGCTTCTGGAGATCATTGATGGCGCGGCCCTATCGGTGCGCGAACCAAGCGCCTCACCCGCTTTTACCTCACCCGCTTCTGATGCGCCGGAGGCCCCCTTGGGCAGCGCGCGAGGGAGGAAGGGCCGGCCAAGCCCCGACATCGGGGAGCCATTCCGACGGAACTGCCTGGCGGCGGTTTCGGATCTGGACACCTGCCGGCTTGAAGCGGAGTTGCAGGAGGCGCAGATTACGCTGGGAGACCTCGGGCTCTTGCGGTTCGTCGTGGCGCCGCTCGCGGAGCATATCGGCGAGCAGTGGCGTTTTGGCGTGTTGACGATGGCGCAGGAGCATTTTTTTTCGAACGTGGCGAAGATTTTTATCTGGAACCTCACCCGCCAGTACCACACGGACGCGCAGGCGCCGCGCATCGTTGTAGGGACCCCTTGCGGCCAACTGCACGATATGGCGGCGCTCATGGTTTCCGCGTGCGCCGCGAACCTCGGATGGAACGTGGCGTTCGTCGGGCCGAACTTGCCCGCCCATGAGCTGGCTGGGGCGGTGCGCCGCTTCAACGCACAGTGCATCGCGCTTAGCCTCACCTATCCGGAAGACGATGCGAGGTTGTCCGATGAGTTGCTGAAGCTTCGGCAGATGCTTCCGGAGGAAGTCCATGTGCTTGTGGGCGGACGCGCATCCCGCAACTACCACAAGGCCTTGACCCTGATCGGCGCCCGCCAAGCTGCGTCCTTGGAGTCCCTTTTTGCAGACCTTGATTCCATGCGGCGTCCAAGAGAAGCAGCCGATGCCGGGACGCAGCACTGAGCAGCGCCAAAGCCGCGCCCGGACCGAAAGCGATTACGCGATCACGCGATCACGAGAGAAGAGCGCCCTTCGGCACCCCTCACGAGTGCAGCCCTACAGCGTCTGTCTTGCGCGCCCCGCGCGCCGGTGCCAGCCTTGCACACATTCCTCGCATGAACCTGCCTACCCCCGCATCTGCGTCCTTCCAATCCACCTGCTCACATTATACCGCCCGCCTGCTCGCGCTTGTGCTCGTAGTCAATCTGGGACAGGCCGCCTGCTTTGCGGCCAACGAAGCAACGACGCCGAACATCCTGCTTATTCAAGCAGATGACGCCGGCTGGGGAGATTACAGCTTCAACGGGAACACCACCATCCGCACGCCGCACATCGACTCCATCGCACAGAACGGGGTTGCGCTAGACCGGTTTTACGTGTGCCCGGTGTGCTCACCGACGCGAGCAGAGCTGCTCACGGGCCGGTACCATCTGCGCTGTGGAGTGACGGGGGTGTCCCTAGGGCAGGAGCGCCTCAACCTTGACGAAAAAACCGTCGCCAACCACTTCAAAGCCGCGGGATATTCGACGGGCGCCTTTGGCAAATGGCACAACGGGAGCCAGTGGCCGTATCACCCCATGGCCCGCGGATTCGACACGTACGTCGGCCACACCTCAGGGCACTGGGGCGAATACTTTGATCCCCCGCTTGAACACGAAGGCCGCATGCAGCACGAGAAGGGGTACATCGCCGACATCTGCACCGACCACGCTCTGGGGTTCATCGAAAAGAACCGGGACAAGCCATTTCTGTGCTATGTGCCATTCACCACGCCGCATTCACCTTGGGCTGCTCCGGGGGAGAACTGGGAGCATTTCAAGGACAAGAAACTCGAGCAGCAGGCCACTGATCCCGCGCAGGAGGATCCCAGCCAGACGCGCTGCGCGCTGGCCATGGTTGAAAACCAGGACACGAATGTGGGTCGGCTTCTTGCAAAACTAAGGGAGCTCAAACTGACCGACAACACGATCGTTGTTTACATCTCCGACAACGGACCAAACAGCGCGCGCTGGAACGGGGGGATGAAGGGGAGAAAATCCTCGACCGATGAGGGCGGCTTGCGCTCCCCATGCTTCATCCAGTGGCCTGCCAGAATCAAGCCGGGGCGGACGGTGCCGGAAATCAGCGGCGCAATCGATCTTTTGCCAACCCTCACGGGGCTCGCGGGCGTGAAGATCCACGGCGGGAATGCACTGGACGGCCGGGATCTTTCGGGCCTTCTGGTCGGGCATTTTGTAGAACCCGCAGACCGGATCATTTTCTCCAGCTGGGGAGGCAGGATCAGCGCGCGCACGCAGCGCCACCGACTCGATAGCGAAGGCCACTTGTTCGACATGCAGACCGATCCGGGCCAAACCACGCCAATTGAATCCGCTTTTCCCGAGGTCCAAAGCCGGCTGCAACAGGCCGTGCAAGCCTGGAAAACAGAACTGCCCCCGACGGCGTTCCCCACAAAAGAGACGCGCGCAAAAAAAGGCCCGACGGTCGATGCGCGACCGTTCACCGTCGGATACCGAGAGTTCCCGATCACCATGCTGCCCGCGCGCGATGGTGAACCGCTTGGGAACGTCAAACGAAGCAGCCAGGCGCCGAACTGCTCTTACTTTGTGAACTGGAAGGGCACGGAAGATCGGATTGAGTGGAATGTGGAAGTAGCGACCACGGGTATTTACCGCGCCTCGGTGGACTACACCTGTGCGGCGGGCGACGAAAACTCTGAAGTCGAATTGGGTTTTAAAAGCAGTTCCGTGCGTGCCCTTGTGAACCCAGCATGGGATCCGCCGCTTTACACCAATCAAGACACCATCCCGCGCGGGCACGGAGAATCGCAGATGAAGGAATTCCGCACGCTGGATCTTGGGGAGATTCGTCTGGAAAAAGGGGCGGGCCCGATTGTTCTGCGTGCAGTGAAAATCCCTGGAAAATCAGTCATGGACCTCAGGCGCCTCACACTGACTCTCAAGGCTTCAGACTAACGAACAAACAACCGCGATGGCGCTTCGCCGCGCGCCAGCATCAAGCAAAGCCCTACGCGAAACTGCTCGGAAACCCGAGCAAGTGCCGGAGCACGTGGACCGGCGAATCGCGCAGCGCCACAAGCGTTTCACGCACAGAACCACGGCGGATGCCGACCCAAGCGGCGCCCCACTTTTCGTGCATCTTAAAGCGCTGCCACGCGCGCCAACCGGAGATCAGGTAGCAGCGCTGCTCCGGGGAATTTTCTGCTGAGAAAAACGTCTTCCTGTGAAGCCACCGCACCACCCTTCGGTTTTCGCGCACACGCAGGGACTGGTTTGTTGAGTGCCTGCGATAAAACAGAATCACCTCGTTTAAAAATTCCAGCGGCCCCAGCCTGGACAAGCGCAGCGCCATATCCCAGTCCTCGCAAAGGCTCATGCGCTCGTCAAAGAGGCCGGCCTTTAGATAGGTGGCACGTCTCGCAAGCAGGAGTCCCGGCGGATAAAGCGGCCCGGTCCACGCCAAAGTTTCGAATACTGTGGGCTCGCCAAGCGGCCATTCAACAATCTCTCCGTTTCGATAGCCAAGCCGCCGCCTGCCAAAAGCCGAAAAGGTGCCCGACTCGAGAGGACGCCCCCTCGCGTCAATCATTTCAGCGAGACCATGCGCGCCGACGGCGCCCGGAGAACTTTCCAAGCGTTCGGCGAGCACCCGCAAGGCATCGGGCATCCAGACGTCGTCCGCATCCATGAACGTCACAAACGCGGAGTTGGCCGACGACTCTGAAAAACCCCGGTTCCGCGCGGCCGACGCTCCCTGCTTCGATTGCCGGATAACGCGAAAGCGCAGATCCCCGTCGATTGCTGTGTACGCCTCCTCAACGGTGGAGTCAGCAGAGCCATCGTCCACGACGACGCACTCCCAGTCCCCGAGGGTCTGGCGCTGGATCGATGCAACCGTATGGCCGATGTACGCCTGCGCGTTGTGCGCCGGAACAATGATGCTAATCAAAGGCCGAGAGGACATGCGATTTGGTTGGTTCGAATGTGGTGAACAACGAATCCTGGAGTTGGCGGATGTACCCGACGTAATCCCCCTCGGGGCGCTCTACAGCCGAGCGCGGAATCGGCTCACCCCGCTGGACAGGCTGCAGAAGCGTTGCGTTCTCGCTGAGCCCGATCGGTAAAAACTCCCGTGCGCGCTCGACCGTGTCGATCTGTCCGTACGTGCAAAAGCCACCGATGCCGTCGAGCACGGTGCCGGGCTTGAGGTCACGCTTGGCGATGGCGATCACCTCGGCGACGGGAGCGCCCTGCGGCGCAAGGGTGGGCTCCCCGAGCAGCACGGTCTCTGCGACAGAAATCGGGGCTTCAAGGTGGCAGAGATGGTATGGCCTGAAGAACATGTACTCCGGACCCCGCCCCATTTTGAGATAATCAAAGTAATGCCCCACCCGCTCCCAATCGTCGCTACGCCCGATCACAAACACCCCCCCGCCGAAGTCACCCCCGAGCGAGTAGTCCACCACGCCCGAACGCGACAATACGCTTGTAAAATCTTTGATCGCGTTCTTTTGGCTGGTCACCACCCCGTGCATTCCGCGTTTGTCAGGCACAAGCCCCGTGGCGTTCGAAACCACGGCATTCTCCAGATTCATTTTGGTGCCGTCAGTGAACGCACAAACCATCCGTGCGCTTGTCCTCATCTTGGCCGCCCACTCCATAGAGGACGACGGGGTTGCGCTCACATCCAAAAACCCCTTGCAGTTCACAGCCGCAACCACCTCAAACCCCGTGGCACGCACCCAATCCAAAATCCGCGCGAGCACACCCGGTTGATCGCCGTCGGCATATCCGTAAAGAACCCCCTGCTGTCTTGCACGCTCCGCCAGATAGCACCCAAGAGTCGCATCAAGCTCGGCGTTCATGACCACCACATGTTTGCGGCATTGGATGGCGCCAAGCACCGCCATCGTCGCCGGCGCAATGGTCCCAGTGGACTCCACCACCGCTTCGATCTCAGGCACCGAAGCAGCAACCAACGGATCTCTGCACACGCACGGCAACCCCTGCTCCACGGCGATGCTCAAGACGCGCGGATCCTCCGATACCACGATCTCGTCCCGCTGCGATCCGAGAGCAAGCCACACATCCACAGCGGAGGACACGGTGCGGTTCACCAAAATCGCCGGTTCCATGCCTTCCATCGCCCTGAGCTGCATCGCGATTCCACGCCCCATCGAACCTGTGCCGACCACGCAAACCCGAATCACCGCGCCAGACTGCGCCCTCCTGCGAAGCTCCTTGAATACATGCATAAATTATCTCCCGTCCGTCATCACAACCGGCCCTATTTCCACACTTCCAGACGTCAAACGGACGCCCGCTTTTTTGTGTTCCACCTCGCTGATCAGCCCTGAGAGCAGCTCACTGAATCGAGCGATGCTGAAGTTGCAGCGCGCATGATTCGCGGCCTCGAAGCGGATCGCGTCAAAACGTTCTGGCTCGCAAACCACCTCTTCAATGGTCCTCCGCAAGGCCTGCACGTCGCCGACGGGAACGCTCAAGGCATTCACCCGGTCATTGACGTAGTCAGTCATGTTTTGCGACGCAGAAACCACCAGCAGATTTCCAAGCGCCATGTTTTCGACCAACACCGTATGCCCCGACCCGTGGGAGGAATCCCTGAGTGGGATAATCACCAGCTTCGCAGCCCGATAAAGCGCGCATAGCTCGGGCATGGGCACCGATTCATGCACTTCCACGCCCTGCCCGAAACACCTGTGGCTGCGGATCAGTCGCGCGTTGTAGGAATCGGTTACAATCACCAACCGCTCCCCGAGGGGCCACGCCTCAAGCAGGGTCTCGAAGTCCTTTCCGTCGTTCGTGCCCACCGCCAGTCCGAACGGGCCCCCGTCAATGATTTGGGCCGCAAGCCCAGTCCCACGCCTCTCAAACTTGGCTGTCTGCCTGTCGATAAAATCAATATCTACCGGCATCAGAAAGAGTCGCTGCTTTGCAGCAGGAACCCCAAAAAAACGCTCGACTCTCCTGATCTGAGCCTGGGTAAGCGAAACGACGCAGGAGGCGGAGCCGAGCGCCCAAGTCCAGAGCAACCGCTTCAGGCCGCTTACCTGCCGAGCATGGGTCAGTCCAAAGTTGATGACGATGAGCGGAGTGCGCAGCAGGCCCAACCTTGCCAAAATCAGGGACCCAAGGGCACTGATCTCATGCACTGCAACGCACGCGGACAAATCCTTGCGGCTACGCCAAACCCAGAACGCCTGCCACACCCGCCAGCCGAGATCGCCGAAGAGATTTAACGCTTCGGGCGCCTGCGGGCAAAGCACCGTGGAGCGCCCCATCCTCTCAAGCTCAATCTGCCCCCAGAGCCTGTGGGACGGCACCGCGCCCTCCTCGTACCTCCGCCTTTCAAACCCGAACCAAAACGGATGCAGAAAAGCCACTCCGCCGGTTTTATGATCATTTCCCATAACATTCATCCATCCGTCCACAGCCCAACCAAAACAGCAACTGCTCCGGCTTTGAATCGAAGCAACCGGACCAAACGGCGCGTACCTACCAAAATAAAGTTTACCCGCAGGCGTTGCCCGACTCGCCACTAAGCGGTCTGCTCAAAAGCGTATTCACCAAAAACCATGCCGTGCGCCGTGGCGTCCTCGGAAACCGCGCTGCCATACGGGAGCAGTGGGAGCACATCCCAGAAACACGCTCCTTCGCAGTGGTCGATCACGCCTGTGGAACAAACAAACAGGTCCAACCGGTAGCGACCCGGCCGCAGCCACGGCGCTTCCAGCGTAAATTTCACCTCGGTCTCGAGCGCGTCCTTGAACCACGTGCCCACCAGCCTCGAGTCGCAATGCAGCAAGACCATCCCGGCGGCGTCAACCACGTGCACTGATACAAAAAAGTTTCCCGTGAAAGCGTCCTTACGCCTCAGGCGAACTGACACGGATTTAGGCTCACCGCATTCATAAAAATCCTTCGATGGAGTCGCAGAAACGACCCGAAACTCGCCCGATCCCGCGCGCTTTTCGGTTGCGAGGGATCTTTTTCCATTTTCCAGGAAAGAAGCCATGTAGCGCTCCACGCCACCCGCCACGTCGCCATCGAAAACAAGTGCGCCCCTGTCCAGGACAAGCAGCCGATTGCACAGTCCCGAGAGGGACTCGAGATGGTGACTCACAAACACCACCGTGCGCCCGCTCCTCGCGACGTCCTGCATTTTTCCAAGACACCGCTTCTGGAACTCCACGTCGCCCACGGCCAGAACCTCATCAACGAGCAGAATTTCGGACTTCAAGTGCGCGGCGACTGCGAACGCGAGGCGCACATACATCCCGCTCGAATAACGCTTCACAGGGGTCTCCAAAAACTGCTCCACGCCTGCAAACTGAACGATCGCGTCAAACTGAGCGGTGATTTCGCGCCTGCGCATCCCCAGAATGGATCCATTGAGGTAGATATTTTCGCGCCCGGTCAACTCCGGGTGGAAGCCGGTGCCCACCTCAAGGAGGCTTCCCACCCGTCCGTAAAGATCGGCCTCACCCTGCGTGGGCGCGCTGATGCGAGTGAGGATTTT
>JBILKY010000167.1:0-8038 GCA_044376395.1 Chthoniobacteraceae bacterium
AATTTGAACCAGCCCGTGCCTACGAATTCACCACCATCGAAGATCCCCACGGCTGGCACCAGTGCGTGGATGGGACATGGTTTTACGGACTGCACATTCTGAGCGGCCGCATCCGCGATTTGCCCGGATGGAACATGAAGTCGGCGCTGCGCGAGATTGCCGAGGTGCACACGGGCGACTTCCGCCTGACGCCCTCGCAAAACCTGACGATCTCGGGTGTGACGGAAGCGCAAAAGCCGGTGATCGAGGCCATCCTCGGACGGCACGGGCTTACGGGCGAAAACAACCGCTCCCGCCTCCGCTTGAACGCACTGTCCTGTGTGGCTCTGCCAACCTGCGGTTTGGCGCTTGCCGAAAGCGAGCGCGCGCTGCCGGACATCCTTTCGAAGTTTGAAGCTGTTTTGGACGAAGCCGGCTTGCACGATGACGCGATCAGCCTGCGTGTGACCGGCTGCCCGAACGGTTGTGCGCGGCCTTACCTCGCGGAGATCGGTTTCGTCGGACGCGCACCGAACAAGTACGCGCTGTATCTGGGAGCGAAATACAACGGCACGCGGTTGAACCGCTTGTTCAGCCCGAGTGTGACAATTGATTCGGCAGTTGAAATGTTGAAACCTGTGATCAAGCGGTACGCCGTGGAGCGGAACGAGGGGGAAGGTTTTGGCGACTTCTGTGATCGTGCGGTGCTTCCGAAGGATGCGACGTTCCATTCCGTTGGAACGGTTGCACAGGCCTGACGCGTGCCTGACGCTTCGCAGTCGCCCGCTTCGCGGTGCCTGGTGAAGGAGCCTCTCGAGCGTTAGTGCGGATAGCAAACACCCCTTGAAATTATGAGCCAGCCCCAGACAGCGATTACTCCGCGCAGAGACGAGGATTTTTCCGAATGGTACCAGCAGGTGGTTCGCGCCGCCGACCTCGCCGAGCCGTCGGATGTACGCGGCTGCATGGTCATCAAGCCTTGGGGCTACGGCGTGTGGGAACAAATGCAGGGGGCGCTTGATGCGATGTTCAAGGCAACGGGCCACAAGAACGCGTATTTCCCGCTGTTCATCCCGCTCTCGTATCTCGCGAAAGAAGCCGAGCACGTCGACGGCTTCGCAAAGGAGTGCGCCGTGGTGACCCACCACCGGCTTGAAGTCGGACCCGACGGCGGACTGCGGCCCGCGCCATCCGCCGAATTAACCGAACCGCTAATCGTGCGTCCCACCAGCGAGACAATCATTGGCGCGACTTACGCCAAATGGGTGCAGAGCTACCGGGATTTGCCGATCCTCATCAACCAGTGGGCGAATGTGGTTCGCTGGGAAATGCGGCCGCGGATTTTTTTGCGCACCGCCGAATTTTTGTGGCAGGAAGGACACACGGCGCACGAAACGGACGCCGAAGCGGTGGAGGAAACGGAGAGAATGCTCGGTGTGTACGCGAAGTTCGCCCGCGAACACTTGGCGCTGCCGGTGTACACGGGAGAAAAGAGCGCCGGAGAGCGTTTTCCTGGAGCCGTGCAGACCCTGACGATCGAGACCATGGTGCAGGATCGTAAGGCGATCCAGGCTGGGACCTCGCATTTTCTGGGGCAGAACTTCGCGAAGGCGAGCGGGATTCGTTTTCTCTCAAGATCGAACACGCAGGAGTATGCATGGACCACGAGCTGGGGTGTGAGCACGCGGTTGATCGGCACGGTCATCATGGCGCATGGCGATGACGACGGAGTGATCCTGCCTCCGCGAATTGCGCCGTCCCAGATCGTGATTCTGCCTGTCACGCCGAAGGAAGACACGAAGGCGGCCGTGCTTGAAGCTGCGCACAAGCTGGCGGCGCGGCTGCGCGAGCAGCGTTTTCATGGCGACTTGCTGCGCGTTGAAGTTGATACGCGCGATATCGGTGGCGGGACCAAGAGCTGGGAGTGGATCAAAAAAGGCGCGCCTGTCCGCGTCGAAATCGGGCCCAGAGATTTGGAGAAAGGCTCTGTCGCACTCGCTCGCCGCGATCGCGGACCAAAGGACAAAACGTTTCCCACGGTAGAAGAGTGTGTGAGCGGGATGATCGGTGTGTTGCAGGAAATTCAAGACGGACTGCTCGCGAAGGCGACAGCGTATCGAGACGCAAACACGGTCCGCATCGATACGAAAGAGGAGTTCTACGCGTTCTTTACTCCAAAAAACACGGACAAACCCGAGATTCACGCGGGATTTGCGCTGGCCCACTGGAACGGGTCTGTGGAAGTGGAAAAGCAGATCAAAGAAGACTTGAAGGTCACGATTCGCTGCATTCCGACGGCGGGACAGATTCCGGGCGCCGAGGAGCCCGGAAGCTGTGTGATCACAGGAGAGCCGAGTGTGCGCCGCGTGCTTTTCGCTAAATCTTACTAAGTCAGCCCCGCAGATTTTGTTCTTCAGTTTGAACCCCACGTTGAAGAAAAATGCTTAGCTTTTGGTGAACCAAAAAACCTTATGACTTCAGCAATCCCCGTCGAGCACAACGATCCGGTCAACGCGCAGATTCTCGCGATTTCCGAGGACAAGATTCAGGGCTTCGTCAGGGAGCCGTTTGAGGAAATCGCGAGGCTGTCCGGCGTCGCCTTGGAAGTCGTGGTGGAAAGGATCCGCGCAATGCTGGAGGCCGGAACCATTCGCCGCGTGCGCCAGACATTGATCGCGCCGAATCTCGCGCATGGCGCGCTGGTGGCTTGGCGTGTGCCTGAGGAAAAGCTCAATAGCGCATTCGACTTCATGTTCCAGCATGACCCGTTCAGCGGGCACGTGGTTGTTCGTTCAACCGACCAGCAGACGAAGGGCTCGGAGTACCGTTTGTGGACGACCTTGAAAGTGCCCGTAGGCACGTCGATGGATGAACACTGCGAGGTGCTGATGAAGCACACGGGATGCGAGAAATACAAGCTCATGCCTGCAAAAGGGATCTTCGCTCTCGGTGTCGGGCATGTGCGCCGCAAAACGATCGAGCCTGGCGACAAGATCGACAAAGCTGCACAGATGATGTCGATTCAAAACATCAGCCTCACTGATCTTGACTGGAAGGTGCTGCTCGCTTTGAAGCGCGAATTTGAGGTTTCAGAAATTGGTTCGCATCCCTGGGTTGCGCGGGCCGCGGAAGCCGGCGTGAGCGTAGACGAATTCTTCGCGACCGCGGAGAGCCTTCAGCAGCGAAAAGTGATCGGCCGTTTTTCAACGTTTCTTGAGCACGTAAAGCCTTCGCAAACCGGGGTGCGCGTGACGCGTTTCAACGCGCTGTTTCATTGGGCGGTGCCTGTCGGTCGCGAGCTCGAAGCGGGCGGAGAAGTTGGCCGGCACGAGGTGCTCACACACTGTTACTGGCGCGAGGGCGGTGCTGATTTCAACAACGTCAACATCATGTCCGTCGCACACGGAACCGAAAAAGATCGTGTGCTTCAGCACAAGGCGGCGATCGACGCGCACTTGCAGGCGTGCGCGATTCCAGTTGTGTACACAAACGTGTTCTGGGGCGGACGCAGCGAGATCAAGCCATCCGAGATTTCGCCCTTAATCCACAAAGAATGGATGGCGCGGATGCGCGCAACTGCGCCAGTGTAAGTGCGGCCGTCTTTTGTGTGAGCCCATCCCTCGGCGGTTGATTGCCGATTGCTAGGAGATGTCAGGGTTTTCCAAAAGCCAGGCTTGAAACGCTTTAAGCGCACGAGCCCTGTGGCTGATCGCGTTCTTGATCTCCGACGACAGGACGCCAAACGAATCGAGGTGGCCTTCCGGCACGAACAATGAATCGTAGCCGAATCCTCCGCCCCCCTGCTCCTCTGAGAGCAACGTGCCTTCGCAAATGCCTTCGAAAATCCCTCGGATTTCACCCGACTTTGCAAGCGCCAGAACGCAGTGAAACCGGCATCTTCGCGATACCGCCTCAGGGTAATGAGCCAAGTCGTGTAGCAACCGGGCCCGGTTTTCCGCGTCTGAACTGCCGGGTCCGGCGTATCGCGCTGAGATCACTCCGGGCGCGCCATTGAGGGCGTCGACGGCCAGGCCCGAGTCATCCGAGAGCACCCAGTCGTCGAATCGGTCTGAAGCCGCGAGCGCCTTGATCGCCGCATTCTCCGAGAATGTAGTCCCTGTCTCCTCCGGAGGCGCAATCTCTGGATGGCCGCACAGGTCGCTGACGTTCCAGCGACCACCCAGCACCGCTCTAAATTCCTCGGTCTTGTGGGCGTTTTTGGTGGCGATGAGGAGGTTTGGCATGGCGTGGTCCTTTTTCGAAATCTTGGAGTATTTTCGGCATTTCGAAAACCCCGCTCATGGGTCTCGTCAAAAATTCAGCGAGAGCTTGCGAAATAGGCCCCTAGAACATCCTTTGTCGGCGTCCGGTTCCCACATTGATTTGAAACGCGGACATCAGCGAAGATCCCGCATTCCGCGATTTAACGTTGCCCCCGCCTGCACCTTCCTCAGAGGATCTGCGTTCTTCTCACTCTGGGCAGCATAACGCCCGCCCGCTTAGCCCTTCACTTTTATGAAGCCATTACGCCTCCTTGTGTTGTTGATGATCGCGGTTTCCAGCCTGCCTTGTCCTGCAGCAAACGAACTCGATGCTGCTGATACAATCCTTTTTTACGGTGCCGGCTTGGTTGAACGGATTCTTGAGGAGGGCGAACTCGAGGCCCGGCTGCTGCTGGCGAACCCGCAAAAGCCTGTGCGCATTCGCAGCATGGCTTGGACTGGAGACGAGGTGGGTCACCGTTTGCGCCCCGAAGGCTATGCGGCGCACATGAAGAGCACGCTCGCTCTCTGGCCTGCGAAGACAATCGTCGTAGGGTTTGGCAATAACGAGGCGTTTGCCGGTGAGCAGGGTTTGAAGCAGTTCAAAAAAGACTGGGACGCTTTCTATCGAGAGATCGAGCGCTTGCATCCGGGTGCCAAAGTTTTTCTGCTCTCACCAATCGCTGCACAGAGCACCCGCTCATTTGATGCGGGAACGCACAATAAAAATTTGTCCCTGTACGCAAAAGCAATCGAGGGAATCGCAAAAGAGAAGGGAGCGACCTACGTAGATTTGTTCCGCGCGAGCTTGGAAGCGTTCGGGCGCGTTGAAAAGCCGCTCACGACACTGGGCGTGCATTTGAATGCGGAGGGAAGCCGTGCGATGGGTAAGGTTCTTGCCCGCGCCTTGAGCAATGGCGACGGCAAAACAGATGAACTAAATGAGGGGCGCGTACGCGAGGTTGCACTCGCTGCTGCACAAAAAGCCTCTTTTGCTGCCGAGATCGTCCGCCCAAAAAACGGCGTGGTGTATTTCGGAGTGCGCGTGCGTCCCGATGAGTACAACCTTGAAGTGCCGCGCTACCACCAGCTTGTTGAGAAAGCGGAGGAAGTTCTCAGGGACTTGGTATTGCATCCAAACAAGAAGTTTTCTGATTATCCAAGACCCTCTTTGCCGGCATTGCCCGAAGGAAAAACGGTGCCCGACCGTTTTAGCGGAGGCGACCTTAAGGATCCCACGGAGCAGATCAAGGATCTCACGGTTGCGGACGGATATGCTCTCAATCTTTTCGCCTCGGAAGTCGAGTTTCCCGATTTGAAAAATCCGGTGCAGATCTCCTTTGATGCGCGTGGACGGTTGTGGGTCGTCACCATGCCCTCATTTCCCCACACGGTTCCGGGCGAGTTGCCCGATGACAAGATCCTCGTGCTCGAGGATGTCGACCGTGATGGAAAGGCAGACAAATGCACTGTTTTCGCGGGTGGGTTTGACGCCTTGGACGGCGTGGCGTTTCACGAGCGCGGGGTGATTGTTTCCGCACAGCCGCGGCTTTTTCTGATGACCGATACAGATGGAGACGGCAGGGCCGACACACGCGAGGAACTGCTTCGGGGAGTTGACGTGACCGATTCGCATCACGGCGGAATGATTGCAACCGATCCGCTCGGACATGTGATTTTCAGCGACGGGGTCTTTCATCGCTCGCAGTTTGAAACGCCTTTCGGGGTTTTTCGCGGCATCGACTCTACGACGTACCGCATGAATTTGAGCAACGGGCGGATCGAGACCGAGTGGCAGGGCATGACCCCGAATCCATGGAAGGTCGCTTTCGACCGGTATGGTGCGATCTTTCAGCGATTCGGGGGCGGTCACTTATTGGATGGAATCGCGCAAACTTGGACGCCGCTTGGCGTGTATCATTCGTATGGCAATGCCACGGTCGTGAACTATGCAAAAGGGTCTGCGATGAGCGTCATCTCCAGCCCAAATTTCCCGACGGCATACCAGCAGGGTGTCGTGTCAGCCTCGTTGCTGGGCAGCTACAATGTCACCATCTCAACCCCAAAAATCGACTCGGGACCCATGGTGGGAGAAGACCGCATCGATCTGCTCTCCTCGCAGAACTCCGCGTTCCGGCCGGTGGACACTGCTTTCGGCATGGACGGTGCGCTGTATGTGTCGGATTTTGCGAGTCGGATTATTGGGCATGCGCAGCATCCGATGCGCGACCCGCAGTGGAACCACACGCGGGGCCGTATCTGGCGAGTGATTTCCAAAGAAAAACCGGTGTCCAAGCAATGGCCTAAGATCGAGGGCGCGCCTTTGGCGGAACTGCTGGAGCTGCTCCGGCATCCACAGGACTTGGTCAGGGAGCATGCCAGAATAGAAATCCGCGCCAAGGGAGCGGAAGCCGCTGCCGCTGTGGACGCGTGGGTGGCGGCGCTGAAGCGCGGGGAGGCGTCGTATGACCAAGCGCTCCTCGAGGGCCTGATGCTCGCGAGCGCCCGCGGCGACGCGCGTCCCGAATGGGTGGTTGAGTTGATGAAGTCGCAGGACCCTCGTTTCCGTGCGGCCGCGATGCAAATGGTCCGCTTTGTGTACGGGCGCCTGGCTGATCCGCAGGGACTGCTCGCACTCGGCGCAAAGGATGAGCATCCGAGGGTGAGAATGGCTGTCATCAACACGGTGTCGCATGTCCGCGGACAGGCATCGGTACGGCCGGTTGGTGGCGCCACGGTTGCAGCACACGACTCACACGCGCAGGTGAGTGCCGGAAGCGCGGTTCTTCCCGAAAAGGTGCTCGAGGGGATGCATGCAAGCGAGCCCGCGGTGAAGCGGATGCTCGATGATTTGAATGCTGGCACGCGCCCGTTGAAAGGCCGCTCGATCCCCGTTCTTGAAGTGGATCCCTCCACCAAAGTGGACCAATGGGTTGCGGGGGCCGAGAGCACACTGCAAATCGAGCCGCTGGGAGGCCAAAAAGGAAAGCTGACTCCAATCAAGCAAATGGGGTTCCGCACGTTTTTTTACTCAACCAGTCCGCAGACGGTCTTGTTGAGCGTCAAACACGGCTACCTCGATGTCTTGGTGAACGAGGTGCAGTTGCTAAGCGCAGACAGTCCGTTCAGCTCGCAGCAGCAAGTTCAGATGGATCTGGTTCCGGGACTCAACATGATCGAAGTCGTGTTCCGCCGTTTGAAAGACAAAGCGGGGCGTCCCCCGATTTACGTCTATGACCCAGCTGGTCAGCCATTGTCAGATGTCCGCACGCCAAAGGATGAGGCCGAATTACAGGCCATGGCAGCCGAGTGGGGCAAGGCGCATGAAGCGGATTCAAGCGCGTTGAAAATTCAGGCGGTCCCCAACCTGATGCAGTTCGCACCGAAGGAGCTCAGGGTCAGGGCCGGTGCACCGGTGAGAATCATCTTTGAGAATCCGGATCTCATGCAGCACAATCTGGTGCTGGTGGCGCGCGGTGCCGACGAGGAGGTGGGGATCCTCGCAGATCAAATGGCGGTCCGGCCTGACGCGGTGAGCAAACAGTTTGTCCCGGAGTCACCGAAGGTGCTTTACGCAACGCCCCTCGTGAATCCAGCCGGTCGTGCCGAGTTGACCTTCACTGCGCCCAAGGAACCCGGCAATTACCCATTTCTATGCACTTTCCCGGGCCATTGGCGCGTGATGCGAGGGGTATTGATCGTGGAATAGCGCTCGCACTATTCACGCACAACGCGGCATTGCATTTCCCGAGTGCTCAGTGGGATTGCGTTGTCTTGCACCTCGATGGTGATGACCT
>JBILKY010000020.1:0-22661 GCA_044376395.1 Chthoniobacteraceae bacterium
GCGCCCACAGCGCGCCCCACTTTAATTGCAAAAAACAATGGAACCGCGCCAAGGCACCATGAAACCATTCGAAACAAAAAATACACGAAAAGATTCATTTTGTTCAGCGAGGCTTCCAACGCAGATAACGAAGCGGATGCTCGTCCAAAAGATTCGCCTCCATTCCATCGAGTCTGTCCGCGTCATAAAATTGAATCCCGACGTAGTAATATAAGGGACAAATGGGGGCCTCGACATTCACGAGCAGATTTTCCGCATCACGAAAATGCGAAAACCGTGCCTCTGCCTCCGTGGTCTCGGCGGCAACGGCGATCAGCCGGTCGTACTCTACGGAACTCCATCCCGTGCGATTGTTTCCATCGCCAGTCACAAACATGTTTAGAAACGTGTTCGGGTCGTTGTAGTCCGCAACCCAGCTGGAGCGACAAAGGTCAAAATCCAGAGCACTTTGAGTCGCTAAATAAACAGTCCACTCCTGTCCCTTGAGCTGCATCGTAACACCAAGCTCGCGCTTGAACATTCCCTGCAATTCAACGCCAATATCCCTGTCCAACTCAGAGTCACCTTTGTACAGATAGTCAAACACTGGGAATCCCTTGCCACCTGGGAATCCAGCCTCATCAAGCAGCTGACGCGCTAGATCACAGTCCCGCATGGCCCCCTTCGGAGGCTCGTAACCATGCCCAGTCCCCGGAGGAACAAAACTCCATGCGGGTAACTCCCCCGCCCTCGTGATTTTTTCGACCAGAAGATGCTTGTCGATCACGAGGCTCAGAGCGCGCCTGACTCGCGGATCCGAAAACGGAGCGCGCACAGCATTGAACCGCACAAAATAGTTTCCCAAAAAAGGCGCCGCATGAAAATCAGCCCTCTTTTTAAGCGATCCAATCAACGCAGTTGGTACCAATCCCTTGTCGATCATCACATCCGCCGCGCCCGTCAGGTAGAAATTCAAAGCTGTATTGGGCTTTGATGCGGGCAAGACATCTATGGAACCCAAGTACACGCTGCTGGCGTTCCAGTACTTGTTATTTTTGTACAAACGCACCCGGTCAAACAGCCTCCATTCCGCCAGTTGAAAAGGCCCGTTTCCTACAAAGTGCTCAGGATTCGACGACCAGTCTCCGTACCGCTCGACCGTGGCGCGATGAACTGGCAGGTAAGTCACAAATGCGCACAAATCTAAAAAATACGGGGTTGGATTGGCAAGGGTGACTTCTAGCTCTTGAGGCCCGTTAGCCCGAACTCCAACCTCAGAAAAGTCACTCAATTTTCCAAGGTTAAACGCTTCTGCGTTTTTAATAGGATAAAATTGCGACGCGTACTCGCACCCTGTTTGAGGCGCGAGAGAACGCTGCCAAGAATACAAAAAATCGCTGCTGGATACCGGATCTCCATTCGACCACATGGAATTTTCCCTGAGATGAAAAGTGTAAACCCGACCGTCTTCAGACAACTCCCAACGTTCGGCAACGCCCGGCTGAGCTCTCGCCCCTGCATCAAAAACTGTTAGCCCCTCAAGCAGCGCGTAGGCCACCCTGCCTGTCGCTTGCGCGGTGATCACCGCGGGATCCAAAAGCTCCGGTTCAGAGCCGTTGATCACCACTAAATCGGCCCTGTCCAACCCCCTTTCGCAACCTGTAAAAAGAAGAGAAACAGTAAGAAGCGCTAACCACGCAGTGAAGTCGACCGCCTGAATAGAAGTTTCCCGCTTTCTATCTGATGCGGGCATAACCGACCACTTATTGCGGCTTCGGAGCCGGCGCAGGCGGAGTAGCCGGAGCGGGACTCAACTTGATCTCAGACTCAGCACGTAAAGGGACCGCACTCGGATCGTCTTTGAGTTTCGGCGCATCAGCCTTTGGCGCATCAGCCTTCGGTGCGTCGGCCTTTGGTGCGTCAGCCTTTGGTGCGTCGGCCTTCGGTGCGTCGGCCTTTGGTGCGTCAGCCTTTGGTGCGTCAGCCTTTGGTGCGTCAGCCTTTGGTGCGTCAGCCTTTGGTGCGTCAGCCTTTGGTGCGTCAGCCTTCGGTGCGTCAGCCTTCGGTGCGTCAGGATTCTGATCCGTGGTTGGAATCAAAGAAGGAACAACCGGCGGATCCACGACAGGTTGCACAGATTGCTGAAGCTTTTGCTGCACACTGGTCTGTTCACGTCCCTGCCGCGCGTAGAGAGCAGACAAAACTAAAGTCAGTACAAAAAACAAAACTCCGAGCCAGCGGGTGATGTTAGCCAGAACATTTGTGGTCTGGGCCCCAAACAATGAATCGGTCATTCCTCCACCGAAAGCAGCTCCGAGGCCCTCATTTTTTGGACGCTGCATCAAAACGGCCAGCACTATCAGCGCGCACACAAGCACATGAACCACCAAAAGCAGATTGATGAAAATGTTAATCATAGAGAGACCTTAAGAACCGCCGGAAAACTCGGGCTGGGGAGCATCATAGAGACATCACCCAGAATCAAACCTAGAATCGCAAAAAACCAGCGCTACTTGGATATCCTACGGGTTGATAAAAACGCGCCCACTCACAGGGTCGACCACCTCCGCCCCGCGCCTCGCGCCCCTTACATCAATTAAATCATGGCTATAAGGTGAATAAACGTAGCCAGGCGTTCCTGAAAAACGCCCGTAAGGAACCGGCTGGTAGTGATGGTGCGCAGGGGGCGGAGTTGATCCGCGGTAACTCGGACTGCCCCTGTAAGTTCCATTCGCCTCCGCATAGCCACGAGCCCGCTCTGATTCTGCAACCTTCCCCAACGCATACCCGCCCACTGCGCCGATAGCCGCACCCCGAGCAACATCCCTTCCTGTGCCCTTCAATACACCGCCAAGCGCAGCACCCGCGAGCGCGCCGCCGATAGCAGACCCGCCGGGAGTTTCACAGCCGGCAAATGACATTGCGACCACAGGAATCAAAAGACACGCGACTAGTTTTGTCATGTTGCGAGCATGCCACAAAAAAACGACCCGCACAACAGGGCACATGCGGAAGATGCTTGTTGTAGATTCGCGCCGCGCTGCCGCAAGCCTGACTGCCTCAGACGCTGAGGAAACTCCGAAGAAAAACCGAACTCGCCAACCACAGTTTACGGGCCTTTGTGAGCCTGTAAGCAGTTTCCCAGACTCGGAATCCATCGGCAACCATGAGGTCAAGCAACTCGGAATACACTTCACGCATAATCTCGGCCGCTACCATTTTCTTTCGCTCTGCAGCTGGAAGCTTCGACGACGCACCCGCGAAATACCCTCGGGTTCGCTCCACTTGATGCTTCATCAGCGCATCCCAGCCATCAGGGCAGCTAGTCTCCCAAGCGCCCGGTTCCACTCCAAACTGCTTTAACTCATCCAGTGGAAGATAAACCCGTCCGCCACGGCGGTAGTCCTCTGCTGAATCCCGCAAGATGTTGGTCAACTGCAGGGCTAGTCCAAGGTCCTCCGCATACGCCTCACACCCGGTCCCGCCAAAAATACGTGCGCTGACCAACCCCACGGAACTGGCCACTCGAAAGCAATATTCGCGCAACTGCTCCCAATTAGAAAAACGGACGCTTGCCAGATCCATTTCACACCCCACCACAAGTTCAACCGCCCACTCAGAGGGAACGTCATGATCACGCAAAACCCGCCGAACAGTTCCTGCTAAAGGGGGCTCACCCGGCAAAGCATAACTCCTCTGCAATGCCTCCCGCCAAGCCCTCAATCCCTCTCGCCGGACCTCAAGCGACAAATCGGGCTCATCCGCCAAATCGTCTACAATCCGACAAAACGCATAGAAAATCCGCATGTCACGGCGGCGCGACTGGGGCAAAACCCGCAAGGCCAAAGCGAGGTTGCTGCCGCTCGCAGCCGTCAACTCTTCCGCACGCGTGATCTCGCCGCTATCGTGCATGGCGCCTTACTCCCATCTCGCTCCGCGGACACCGACATAGGCCATCGTGAGTCCGAGCAGAATCTGAAATCCAAGCACCCAAGCAACCGCCGCAATGGGCATCAAGGGCGTCTGCGTCATGGAGACCACCGCGTTGTAAAAACGCGTATCTTGTAAAGTTTGGAGGTATCCCGACCATCCCCAGTACGAAGCAATCAAAGGACGTGTGAGCTTTCCCAACCACTCCGGCAAAGCGAGTACAGCACCCGAAAGTGGAAGCTGAAACCCCACCAAATAAACAGAAACGAGGGAACTCTGCTCGGCCGTTTTCATTAGTGCGGAAATGCCGAGTGAAACGGATGTCATCGCAGCGTTTACCAGGAACAACAAAAGAGTTTGAGTGGTGAGATTTCCAGGCATCCGCACCACTGAATTTACGAAAAGAGACATCCAGACCGACTGAACGCCAACCAACGCGACCAGAAAGACCATTCGCGAAACGACGAAAGCCAATGGAGACAGGCCGGAGAATTTTTCTTTCTCCAAAATCAACCGCTCCCCCGCCACTTCCCGGGCCGCATTGTTTGCGCCCATCAAAGTTAACAAAACCACCTGAAACATAATCAACCCTGAAACCATCCCGCCAACCCGGAGGTATTCGAGCTTTGCGGTAAAATCGGCGACCATCTGCTTGAGTGGATCCTCCGGTAGTTCAGCCGCGGCGCGCAGGGCAGGCAACCCTTTCAGAGCGAATACCACGACAAGGCAGGGGAATCCGAGCATCAACGCAAACTGCAGTTTAACCTGCCCTGAATCCCGGCAAAACAACTTCCATCGACGAGATAAAAGCACGCCCGCTTGCGCAATCCAGCTCACTTGGACCGCAGTTTGGGGCGCTGAAGTCGCATCCTTCTCGGATGGCACTTCGTCTTCAAGTTTGTAGTAGGAATCACGGCGCTTCTCCCAAGATTGCGCCCATTCCTCAGGCTTCCGAGAGGCAAGCCTTGGATACAGGTCCTCGGCATGATCGACTCCAAAGTAAAACAACAAATGCTCCGGAGCCGCATGATAAACCAAGCGACCCCTCATCAACACGATCACTGACGTGTGAGAGGACAGATGCTTTAAGCTGTGCGTGATATTTAAAACAATCCTACCCTTCAATGCGACCGCGCGCATGAGCTCAGTGATCTCATCTTCCGCACGGGGATCGAGCCCGCTGGTCACTTCATCGCACAAAAGAAGATCCGGCGAACTGACCAACTCCATACCCAATGCCAGTCGCCTACGTTGTCCTCCTGAAAGCACCTCGACGCGTTTTTCCGCAATTTCGAGCATGCCAACTTCCAACAAAACATTATCCACCCGCGCATCCACCTCCTCCCGCGATAATCCAGCGGATCTCAGGCGAATCGCATCCTCAATGCACTCCCAAACCTCCAACTTTTCATGTGCAATACTGAATTGCGGTACATACCCGACCTCAGCCGGTTCGAAGTCTTGTTCAGAAAGATCACGCCCCTTCCAAATTGCCTTACCAGAGCTTGCCTCCCTCAATCCCGCGATCGTCTTGATAAGCGTGCTCTTCCCGCATCCCGAGGGTCCCAACACGGCGACTAATTGACCTCCCTCCCTCAATCGAAAGGTCACATCGTCCAGCAAACGCACCGGTTCCTCCTCGGTTCCGATATCCAGGCTGATGTTTTGGAGTTCTAGCACAAGTTGAAAGCCCTTCCGCCTGCCAACAAGAATCGACAGCTTGGATCACTAACCAAGACAAAAAAAGCGCAGGAGCCTGAGCCCCTGCGCTTTTGTAAAACCACAACCAGCTAATTAACGTGAGTACAACTCAACGATCAGCTGCTCATTCACAATCGGCGCAATCTCCTCGCGACTTGGAACCCGCGTCACGCTGCCCGAGAAGTTCTCCTTATCCACGACCAACCAATCTGGGACTGGGGAAATCTGCGTCAACTCAAGTCCGCGAGCGGCCATACCGCGAGAACGAGGATGATCCTTCACGGTGACCTTGTCGCCGGGTTTCACGTTGTAGGAAGAAATATCCACCTTGCGTCCATTCACTTGAACATGACCATGCCCGACCATCTGACGGGAGGCAGAGCGGGAACTCGCGAAGCCCAGACGGAACACAACGTTATCCAAACGAGTTTCAAGGAGTTGGAGAAGGATTTCACCTGTGACGCCCCGCTTTGCCTGCGCGATCCCGAAGTAACGGCGGAACTGGCGCTCCAAGATGCCATACTGATAGCGGAGCTTCTGTTTTTCAGCCAGTGCGAGAGCATACTCGCTCTGCTTGCGCCTTGAGCCCTTCGGCCCATGCATCCCCGGAGGATAGTTTTTTTGCTCAAGAGTCTTGTTGGAGCCGAAAATCGGCACTCCAAATCGACGGCTAATTTTATCTTTGGGACCCGTATACCTTGCCATGACAATAAAGTGTTAATTGTTTAATAATGAAGCCGGAAATCAGACGCGGCGCTGCTTTGGAGGACGGCATCCGTTGTGTGGAACGGGAGTCACATCCTTGATGATACTGATATCCAAACCCACCGCTTGGATTGCACGCACGGCCGATTCACGGCCCGAGCCTGGTCCCTTGACACGCACTTCAACTTCGCGCAAACCGTGTCCCATCGCCTGCCTGCAGGCGTCCTGAGCCACCATCTGGGCTGCATAGGCGGTGCTTTTGCGAGATCCCTTGAATCCAACCTTGCCAGCACTCGACCACCCAATCACCGCTCCAGTCGCATCGGTGATACTGACAATCGTGTTGTTGAAGGTGGCAAGAATGTGGGCCACGCCCGAGTGAACATTCTTCGCACCCTTCGCTTTGATCACCTTAATCGGCTCGATCACCGAATTAGGATCAAGCGAGAGATTCTCGGTTTTTTTCTCCTCTGCAGCAGGAGCCGCAGCATCCTTCTTGGACTTGGCCTTCGCCGCTTTCGGAGCCTTCTCCTTCACTTCGGCTGGAGCAGCTGGAGCAGCAGTTGCTGTGGCTGGGGCCACGGCTGGAGTCTCTACAGGAGCGGCGGCCTCGGGGTTCTGATTCTCGTCGGACATAGATTGATTACCTGAAGGTTAAATTATTTCCCGTCCTTGGCGCGCTGAACACCAACGGTCTTGCGTGGCCCCTTGCGAGTGCGGGCATTGGTTGAGGTTCGCTGGCCCCGCACAGGCAGGCCCCGGCGATGACGGATTCCGCGATAGCAGTTGATTGCCTGCAACCGCTTCAGATTTGACTGCAATTCACGACGCAAATCACCCTCGATCGCAAGCCCGCTGGCGGTGATCGCCTGAATAATCTGGTTGAGCTGTTCAGAGGACAAATTCTTGGCCCGAATGTCGGGGCTAATGTTGGCCTGTTCAAGGATGCGCTTCGCAGTCACTGGTCCGATACCGTAAATGTAAGGCAAGGACGCTTCGATACGCTTGTCACCGGGAATATCTACTCCAAGCAGTCGTGGCATAATATGATCTCCAATTAATAGGGTTGGGCTCGTGTATAACCAGTTCTACCGGCTAGCCTTGCCGTTGTTTGTGGCGCGCGTTCTTGCAAATCACGCGAACGATGTTCTGACGCTTCACGATGCGGCATGCTTCGCAAAGGCGCTTCACTGATGCTCTTACTTTCATAATTATCTTAGCTCCTCTTAAATTAGGGGACAAAAAACCGTCCTTCCGATCCCCTCACAGGAAACGGAAGGTCAATGCATTCATGTAGTTCCGACAATGGAAGAACCGCTCCGCACAAGCGCAACAAGCTGTCCCACCGACAAATCGAAGACCCGCAACTGTATCTTCACCCGCGCTCCGGGCAAGAACTGATTGGCTTCCGGCATCATTTTCGGGCCCAAATGAGCCAGAACGCGATGGCCGTTTCCCAATTTCACCATCCATACAGAGTGCGGAAGACATTCGATTATTTCTCCTTCTGCCTCCACTAGGTCGTCTCGATCCATGTGAGTATCTCAGGTTCACCCTTGGTGATGAGCACCGTGTTTTCGAAATGAGCAGACCACTTGCCATCCACAGTGACCACAGTCCAGCCGTCTGGCAGTACCCGTACATCGGGCCTTCCAACATTCACCATAGGCTCAATCGCCAGAGTCATACCTGGCTTGAGCTTGGGGCCCTCCCCTTTCCTTCCAAAATTTGGAATCTGAGGCTCTTCGTGAAGTTTCCGACCGACTCCATGACCAACAAACTCACGGACCACGGAAAATCCGTTGATTTTGACTTCCTCCTCGATCGCGCTGCAGAGATCACCGAGGCGCTTACCGCTGTACGCATACTTCATCGCCACCTGAAGAGCACTCTCAGTCACTTGGAGCAGCTTGAGCGTGCCGGGGTGAATCGCTCCGACGGCAACGGTGGTCGCGTTATCGCCAATCCATCCGTTCTTATTCACACCGACATCCAGCTTCACCACGTCACCGATTTGTAGACGACGTTGGCCACCAATGCCGTGAACAACCTCCTCGTTAACCGAAATGCAGCATTGAGCTGGAAAGCCGCGGTACCCAAGAAATGCGCTCTTGCACTTTTCATCCGCCATGAAATCCGCAGCAGCCTCGTCGAGTTCCTTGGTTGAAACCCCTGGACGGACTTGGGCAGAAACCTTGTTCAAAACAGTTCGCGCCGCTCGGCCGGCGGCACGCATCATTTCAATTTCCTGCTCTGTCTTGATTGGGATCACTGGCAAACGCTCCAAAATTAACCGGTTTGTCAGCTTCTTCTTGCTATGAAGAGCACCACTCCCAAAAGCAGAGCAACCGCGAGTATCAAATAAACACCCACGATGGTCTTTTGCTGGACTGCCTCGCCCCTGCCTTCAGGGGTGCGCTCCGAACGACCGCGGATACGTCCTTTTTTGAGAAATCCATCGTAGTTGCGCTGGATCAAGTGCGTCTCTACCTGCCGCATCGTGTCAAGAACAACACCAACAACAATCAGAAGGCTGGTTCCGCCAAAAAACTGCGCCGTCACATCGGGCACGTGCAACTGCTTGGTCAACATCTGAGGCAGGATTGCGATCACGAGCAAAAACACCGCTCCAGCAAAAGTCAGACGCGTCATCACGGTGTCTAGAAACTTGGCGGTGTCCATTCCTGGACGCACGCCCGGGACATAACCTCCGTACTTTTTCAGATCATCCGCAATCTGCTGAGGCTGGAACTGCGTAGCCACCCAAAAGTAGCTGAAAAAGAAAATCAAGCCCGCATACAGCGCGTAGTGCCAGAACCCCTGCGAGAGGAGATTCGCAAATTTTTGTACAGCCATCGATTCACGAAAAGCCATCAAAGCGATCGTCGACGGAAACACCAGAAGCGCCTGCGCGAAAATGATCGGCATCACACCGGCATAGTTGACCTTGAGCGGCATGTACTGTGTCTGTCCACCATAGACCTTACGCCCAACCACCCGCTTGGCGTACTGCACGCTAATACGGCGCTGTCCCTGGGTAAGGCAAATCACCCCAGCGATTACAGCGAATAAAAAGACAACCAAGAGCACGAGGATCATCGGGCTAAGCTGGGCGGCTCCCTTGTCCGATGACACAAAGGTCTTCCATGCCTGGATCAATCCAGCTGGGAAACGCGATAGAATCCCAACACTGATGATCAACGACATTCCATTGCCAATACCGCGGTCGGTGATTTGATCGCCCAACCACATCAAGAACATCGTCCCGGCCGTAAGAGTGATCACCACCACTAGGCGGAAAGCAAACCCAGGTGAGGAAACTAAAGGCATCCCCAGTTCCGCGATCGTCCGGTCAATCCCATTCAAAATTGGGCTTTGACCCGGGTTCTCGAATGACAAGGCCAACAAATAGCCTTGGAAAAGACAAAGGCCGATCGTCGCATACCGTGTGAGTTGAGAGATTCTCTGGCGTCCGCCCTCCTCACGAGCCAACTTGCCCAGAGTCGGAACCACCGCCGTCAAAAGCTGCATCATGATTGATGCACTGATATACGGCATCACCCCCAGTGAGAACACAGCGCAATTCTCAAGGGAACCGCCGCTGAAGATATTAAACAATGCCGCAACACTCCCGCCCGCCTGTGAGTTCAATTGCGTATCGAACCAATGCTGAAGCACCGACGCATTCACTCCTGGGCACGTAATGAACGCCCCAATCCTCACGACAACCAGCAGAGCAAACGAAAATAAAATCCGGGAGCGGAGCTCCGGTATGCGGAAAATGTTGGTGAATGCTGAGATCATTTGAACTGGGGAAAAAGAGAGGGGTGACCTAGGCCACCCCTCCAAAACCAAACCCTTGGACGTCGACTACGCAACGGTTCCGCCGGCGGCCTCAATTTTAGCCTTTGCCGCGGCACTGTAGGCGAGTCCCTTGAAATGTAGCGACTTCTTAAGTTCGCCCATGCTCAACACCTTGATGATTCCCTTTTTGTTCGGAACCAAGCCCTGTGCAACCAGTGAAGCGGAGTCGACCGTCGCACCTTGATCGAACAGCTGTGAAATCTTGCCAACGTTGACTGGCAGAAAACCAGTGCGGAAACGCTCATTACTGAAGCCACGCTTTGGAATCTTACGAGCCAACGGCATCTGGCCACCTTCGAAGCCAAGCCGAATCGATCCACCTGAACGGGCCTTTTGTCCTTTGTGGCCCTTGCCGCAGGTCTTCCCGTGGCCACTGCTTTCGCCGCAGCCAAGACGCTTCACTCGATGTTTTGAGCCCGGACGGGGCTTGAGGTTAGTGAGATTCATGATCAAAATCTAATTATGCGTTGGCAACGACAGCTGCTGGCTTGATCTGGAAGCCGCGGTCTCTTAACCGATCTTCTCGGGACCGGAGTTGCCCGAGAGCGGTCAGGGTTGCCTTCACAACATTGGCGTGATTGCTCGACCCCATGGACTTCGCGAGAACATCACGGATTCCGGCGGCCTCGATCACCGCACGCACTCCGCCCCCGGCAATTACACCAGTCCCAGCGCTTGCAGGTTTAAGCAAAACTTTACCGCCACCGAACTCTCCATACGCCTCATGCGGAATCGTATTCGCACTCAGGGCAACCTTGACCATCGCCTTCTTGGCTGATTCGCCAGCCTTGCGGATCGCCTCGGAAACTTCGTTCGCCTTGCCAAAGCCACAGCCAACTCGGCCGGCTTTGTCGCCCGTGACAATCAGGGCGCTAAAGGAGAAACGACGACCGCCTTTCACCACCTTGGCGCATCGATTAATAAACACGACTTTTTCAACCAAGTCACTTTGCTCCTTGGGTTTTTCGGCGCGGTCACGACGGCCGCGATTTGGACGATTTTCAGCCATAAATATCTCCTTAGAAACTCAAACCTGCCTCGCGGGCCGCATCAGCCAGCGCCTTCACCTTCCCGTGGTAACGGGAACCACCCCGATCAAAAACAACTTTTCCCACGCTCTTTGCTATCGCACGGGCTGCTACTTCTTTACCGACCCGCGCTGCGGTAGCCACATTCGCCGCCACTCGGTTGCCCGCGGCGAATGCCTTCTCCGTGGTTGACACACCAGCAAGAGTGATCCCAACGGTATCATCGATAACCTGAGCGTAAATGTGACTCCCTGAAAAATGAACCGATAACCGAGGACGTTCAGAGGTTCCCGAGATCTTCTTGCGCAGGCGGATGTGGCGTAGCGTTTGCCTTGAGACGTTTTTTGTAGAAGCCATATTGCTTTTTGAATCTTTGGATGTCGGTTACTGTACGGTCTTGCCTTCCTTGCGCTGGACTTCTTCGCCCGCGTAACGAACGCCCTTACCTTTGTAAGGCTCAGGCGGGTAGTAACCGCGGATGTTGGCTGCGACTTGACCCACCAATTGGCGATCAATGCCTTCAACCTTCACCTTGGTGTTATCGGTGACCGTAATCTTGATTCCATCTGGAATCGGGAACAACACAGGGTGGGAAAAACCGAGGGAGAGATCAAGGAACGCGCCTTTCACAGCGGCCTTAAATCCAACGCCCTGGATCTCCAGATCCCTTACGAAACCGACTGAAACGCCAGTCACCATGTTCGCGACCAGCGCGCGGGACAAGCCGTGCTTTGCACGATGATCGCGGCTTTCTGATTCACGATCGAAGACGACATTCGAATCCTCCACCGAGGCGGTCACGCCTTTTGGCAATTGCCAAGAAAGCGACCCCTTGGGACCGGTGACAGACACCTGACCATCGCCTGCAATACTGAGTTTAACCGAGGCTGGAAACGAAACGGGCTTTTTACCGATACGAGACATAGTGGTGAACCTTTCTACGTTACCAAACAAAAGCCAGAAGTTCCCCGCCAACATTCTTGCGGCGCGCCTCGCGGGAACTCATTACACCCGAAGAGGTGGAAAGAATTGAGATTCCAACGCCACTCAAAACCTTCGGGATGTCATCCGCACCCACGTAGCGACGCAAACCCGGGCGACTGACCCGCTGCAAATCGGTAATCACGGAGCGATTCCCGACGAATTTCAATCCCACCCTGATTTGAGGAAACGACTGCGACTTGTCGACTTCCACCGAGGTTACAAATCCCTCTTCCTTCAAGATTCGGGCGATTTCACCCTTCATTTTCGAAAACGGCGCAACTATCTCTGCTTTTCCCGAACGGGTCGCGTTGCGAAGCCGTGTGAGGAAGTCAGCGATAGGGTCAGACACATTACTCATAATGACGATACCCAATTAACTAGTTTTTTGCTGCAACACCCTTAGCCTGTTTGGCCTTGTCGGAGAAGGGCATCCCCATTTCAGAAAGAAGTGACTTCGCCTCAGCGTCAGAGGAGGTGCTCGTGACAATGGTCACGTCAAAGCCGATATTACGCTTGATTTTATCAAGCTCGATTTCAGGGAAAATCGCTTGATCCGAGACTCCCAGGGTGTAATTCCCGCCGCCATCGAAAGCCTTTGGGGACACACCTCGGAAATCGCGGATGCGCGGGAGAGCCATCCGAATTAGACGCTCTAAGAACTCGTACATTCTCTCACCCCGCAAAGTCACGCGGGCGCCGATGGCTTGGTTCTCACGCAACTTGAAGTTTGCTATGCTCGTCTTCGACCTCGTTTCAGCTGGTTTCTGTCCGGTGATAGTCGTCAATTCTGCTTTCGCATCCTCGAGCGCCTGCTTCCCGTCGGTCTGACTGCCAATGCATGTATTTACGACGACCTTTTCAATCCGAGGAATCTCGTTAACATTCGAAAAACCGTGCTTCTCCATGAGCGCCTTTACCACATGGGTCTTGTAATAACTCTTTAGTCCTTCAGGCATATTTCTTCCTTAGTTTAGTTCTGGGACGCAGCGGCAACCAATTTCACATTGCTGATGTGAATTGTGCCTTCGCGCTCGATTATCCCACCTTCAGATGAATTCTGAGCTCGGCGGGCATGCTTCTTAATGATGTGAACACCCTCCACGATGACGCGCTGGCTCTTAGAAATCACTTCAAGCACCTTGCCCTGAGACCCGCGGTGGTTTCCCGAAACGACGATCACGGTGTCGCCTTTTTTAACGCTAGAAAGCTTGCTCATTACAGAACCTCCGGTGCGAGAGACACGATTTTCATGAAGTTCTTCTCGCGAAGTTCGCGAGCGACAGGGCCGAAAATACGGGTGCCTTTAGGATTCATGTCTTTGTCGATGATTACGATGGCATTCCGGTCGAAGCGGAGGTAGCCGCCATCCTCGCGCCGAATCGCATGCCGTGTCCGCACGATCACTGCACGAACAACGTCTCCCTTTTTCACTGAACCACCGGTACTAGCTTCACGGATGTGCGCCGTGATGACATCACCTACGGAGGCGCTCAACGTCCGCTTGCCAATGACTCCAATCATCTTAGCCATCTTGGCGCCAGTATTGTCGGCCACATCGAGCCGGGACCTGATCTGCAACATAGAATTTCCTCAGTTTAAAATTAGTGGGCGATTACCTCTACCAAGCGCCAGCGCTTCAATTTTGAGAGAGGTCTTGACTCCATAATCAGTACGGTGTCACCGAGTTTCGCAACCGACTCCTCGTCATGTGCATGGAACCGCTTCATCTGCTTCACGATCTTACGGAAGCGAGGATGGGGAACGCGTGTTTCGCTTTCGACGATGATCGTCTTCGAATTTTTGACCGACACCACCTGTCCCACGCGCTCCTTACGGTTCCCGCGTGCGTGCTCTGCTGTTTCAACTAATTGTTCCATGGTGATGTTTTACTTCGCGGATGAATTCTGATTGGCCACAGTCAATACGCGCGCCAACTCGCGGCGGATCATGCGTGCCCGAACGGGGTTTTCCACCTGCCCGACCTGCTTCTGAATCCGCAGGTTGAAGGACTCCTTGCGAAGTTCGGCCTCGCGTTGGCGGAGTTCATTTGTTCCAAGAGCCTTAATGTCCTTGAGTTTCATAGTCGTCTCCTTAGGCGGCGGTTGAATGGAATGAATGACGAACCAAGAATTTTGTTCGCACAGGTAGTTTATCCGCTGCCAAGCGCAGGGATTCACGCGCGAGAGACTCCGGGATACCGTCCAATTCAAAAAGAACATTTCCAGGTCTGACTACTGCGACCCAGTATTCTGGGGCACCCTTGCCCTTCCCCATTCGCGTTTCCGGCGGGCGAGCGGTTACAGACTTATCGGGGAAAATTCGAATCCACAGCTTCCCCTTACGCTTCATGTTGCGGGTGAGCGCTACACGAGCGGCTTCGATCTGGGTGTTGGTGATCCACGCGCGCTCCAAGGTTTGGAGAGCAAAGGAACCAAAATCAATTTTCGTAGCGCGGGTAGCGGTCCCCGCGCGGCTCCCGCGCTGGGTTTTCCGAAACTTCACCCTCTTGGGCATTAAAGGCATAAATCGTGTTCTGTTTAGGTTTAAGCGCGGGTGGTTTCGGAACGCTGCGAGGACTGCGACGCCTCTGCCACCACTTCAGCGGGTTTGCACAACCAAACCTTCACACCAATCATTCCGTACACGGTACTGGCTTCATAGAAGCCGTAATCGATTGGTGTTCTGAGTGTATGGAGCGGAATTTTTCCCTCCCGATACCACTCAGCGCGTGAAATTTCAGCGCCACCAAGACGACCGGCGCAACGCACCTTAATTCCAAGTGCACCGAAATCCATGCTCGACTGAATGGTTTTCTTCATTGCACGGCGGAACGAAATACGGCGCTCTAACTGCAAAGCGACATTTTCCGCAACCAACTGCGCATCGAGCTCGGGGGTCTTGATTTCCTGAATATCAATTTTGACCGATTTCCCTTCGCTCATGCGACTGATATCGTCGGTCATTTTCTCGATTTCGGATCCTTTACGCCCAATGACCACTCCAGGCCTTGCGGTGCAGATGGTCACACGGATGCTATTCCAAGCCCGCTCGATCACCACTTTCGAAACTGCGGCCTGACGTAGCTTCTCTTTCACATAACGGCGGATTGCAATATCTCCGTGAAGGAATCCAGGAAGGTCTTGAGGAGATGCGTACCACTTCGAGCGCCAATCACGATTGACTGCTAGACGATATCCGATCGGGTTTACTTTTTGGCCCATAAATAAAGATTTCTTGAGATTACTTAGAAGGAGCCTCCGCAAGAATAATACGGATGTGGCTGGTGCGCTTGCGAATCGGCCCGGCACTTCCACGCGCCTTCGCTTGAAAACGTTTCAAAGTGGTGCCCTCACCAACCACTGCTTCTTTCACAACGAGGCGGTCCGCTCGGAGATTCGCGTTATGTTCTGCGTTTGCGACCGCACTCCGGAGGGTTTTCTCGACGAGGCGGGCTGCCTTCCGAGGCGTATGAGTGAGGATGTCAAGCGCACTGGACACACTCAGTCCCTGGATTTCACGGGTCACTTCGCGGCACTTGAATGCTGAGAGGCGAGCTCCCTTATAGATGGATCGAATCTCCATGATCGTTTTTTCTTAAATGTTAATACGTAAAATTAATCCTGATCATCAGCGAACAAGAACCAACTGAGCTGACTGGCCGTCAAGACTAGCAATCTTGCCGACATACCCGTTCTCGACCACCGCCGCGCTCACACTCGCACGCGCCTCAACAACCTTCGCCTTCACGCCGGTGCCAACCGATATCAAAGCGCCCTCATAAACCCCCGCACTCCTGCCGCACGAAACCAAAATCACACGTTCAGCATCCATAGTAGCCAGAACCTTGAACTTCGATCCAGAAACCGAGGGCGTACGGACAGGCGCAATGTCTACCGCGACGGCTGAACGACTCACGGAACCCGACGGAGAAGCCAACCTGCCCTCAGCATCCAAAGCCCTGTTGCGCCAAGATTGCAGCTCGCGGATCAATGCAAGATTCGTGGGCTCAGCGCTACCTGCCGCCAAAGCCGCTTTGCGAGAAGCCTCAGCCTGTGACGCCGTCTGGTAACTCTCCGCGTCCCCGCCTGGCAGGGCTGCCGCAGCGCGTGCGAGCAGAGCAACACCCAGAGCCCAGGCGAACATTGTCCGCCTTAAACGTGGGTATTCTGGGCACAGGGTTTTCATTTCGGGAGTAATTGGGATGAGAATACCAGACAAGCCTGAGACTACTTCGTAACCTTCGCGGTGTGAGAACCGTGTTTCTTGAACACTCGCGTTGGGGAGAACTCACCAAGTTTGTGGCCCACCATGTTCTCGGTAACAAAAACTGAGTTGAAGATTTTCCCGTTGTGAACCAAGAAAGTATGGCCCACGAATTCAGGAGTGATAGTGGAACGGCGAGACCAAGTCTTCACGGGCTTTTTAACGCCCGAATCGTTGAGCTTGTCGATCTTCTCGAGCAAATGCTGCTCGACGAAAGGTCCTTTTTTTAGAGATCTACCCATAAGAAAAATTAGGAAGGCTTACTTGCTGATCTTGCGACGCTCAACGATGAACTTGTCGCTCCCTTTGTGCTTGCGCCGGGTCTTGAACCCCTTCGCGAGCTGGCCCCACGGACTCACCGGATGCTGGCGACCGCCCCCACCTTTAGACTTGCCTTGGCCACCACCCATTGGGTGATCCACAGGGTTCATCACCATCCCGCGAACAGTTGGCCGAACCCCGCGCCAGCGGCTTCTCCCAGCCTTGCCACTGGAAACATTCATGTGCTCGACGTTGCCAACCTGCCCCATCGTCGCATAGCAATCCTCATGAACCTTCCGGATCTCGCCAGAGGGAAGCTTGAGGAGCGCATAACCAGCTTCGCGGTTTGAAAGAATCACTTGCTGACCGGCGCTGCGCGCCATCTGGCCCCCGCGTCCGGGCACGAGTTCAACGCAATGAATGGCTGCACCAAGCGGAATCTTCGCAAGCGGCAGAGCGTTTCCAACGGCGGGTTCCGCGTCTGGACCTGCGCATACCTTGGCGCCGACTACGAGTCCCACCGGGGCCAAGATGTAAGCCTTGTCACCATCAGGATAGCTCAGCAAAGCTAACCGAGAGGAACGAAGCGGGTCATACTCGATGCCCACGACTTCGGCTACAACCCCGCGCTTCTTCCGCTTGAAGTCTACCAACCGATGGCGCTGCTTGTTGCCTCCGCCCACATGACGACAAGTAATGCGTCCGTTGTTGTTACGACCGCCAGTCTTTTTCCGAGTCACCAATAGGCTTTTCTCGGGCTTCGACTTTGTAATTTCTTCAAACGACGGCAGAGCTTTGAATCTGCTCGTTGGCGTCAGGGGCCTGAAAGTTTTGAGTGCCATATGCTAAGGTAGTTTGGCTGTGTGTTTTCCTAATTACGCCAATTCAATCTTCTCGCCCGCAGCAAGAGTCACCACTGCTTTCTTCCAAGCGGCAGTACGTCCAGCGGCGGCTGTCCGTTGGCGGCGCGCCTTCCCAGAATGGTTGCTAGTGTTCACCGCCACTACTTTCTTGCCAAACAACTCTTCAACCGCCTTGCGGATTTCGATCTTGTTCGCGTGCGGAGCCACTTCAAAAACGTACTTGCTGAGCGAGTCGCCTTGGACTGCCGACTTTTCAGTCAAGCGGACTTTGCGGATAATCTGTGTGGAAAGGTGCATAACAACTTAGCTGTTGATCCGCTTTGCGATTTCTTCGAGAGCGGAAGTGGTGACCACTACCTTCTTGTACCTTAGCAGGTCCTCGGCGTTCACATCGGCGGATCGCACGAGATGAACGTAACTCACGTTACGAGCGGCCAAGTAGGTATTGTCAGTGAAACTGCTGGAGACGACCAACGCGCTGTCTGTTCCGGATACGCCACCGATCAGCTTCAGAAAATCTTTTGTCTTGGGCGCAGCAACTTCGAGAGCAGAGACAGTGATGACTTCCCCTGCGCGAATTCGCTCAGAGATCGCTTTCTTAAGAGCCGCACGCTTCACCGTCTTCGAAACGGTCTTACGGTAGTCGCGGGGCTTAGGACCAAAAGCAACACCACCGCCCACCCACACGGGGGAGGACTTGTAACCGGCACGGGCACGACCCGTTCCCTTTTGTCTCCAGGGCTTAGCTCCTGACAGATTTACATCTGCCTTCGACTTCGTGTTTGCGGTGCCACTACGACGAGCAGCGCGGTAGGCGACAACCACATCGTGAAGAGCCTGCGTGTAACGACCGTTCTCCACTACTGGAATCCCTGCAGCCTTCGCTGCATCAACTGTGAGAATAGATGCGCTCATTGTTTTACTTGGCTGAAACTCCCTTGATTGCTGGACGAACAACGACGTAGCTCCCGATTGCGCCGGGGACCGCTCCTGAGACAAGAATGACACCTTCCTCTTCTCGGATCTGAACGACCCGGAGGTTCTGGACGGTCTTCCGCTCATCGCCCATATGACCAGGCATTGATTGATTTTTCCAGACCCGACCAGGGGTGGAGCGCATCCCGATGGCTCCGGGACGGCGATGCATCATCGAACCGTGGGAGGCTGGCTGGCCGGCAGCATTGTGCTTGCGCACGATGCCCTGAAAACCCTTGCCCTTTGAGCGGCCGATGACGTCGACAATGTCCCCTACCTCGAACTGTTTTACAGACAGATCTACGCCTTCGAACTCCGAGCCATCCCCATTGGAGCGAAACTCGCGAAGGTGCTTCTTCGCCCCAACCCCGGCCTTCTTGAAGTGCCCAAGTTCAGGTTTATTGACCCGCTGTGGCTTCTGTTCATCAAAACCAACTTGGATGGCGGCGTATCCCTCCTTCTCCACGGTTTTGGTCTGCACCACGGTGTTTCCACCAGCTGCAATTACGGTAACAGGTGTGACGCGTCCCGACTGATCGTACACGCGAGTCATCCCGAGTTTTTTTCCTAAAAGTCCAATCTTCATGTGCGCTAGAAACGGTTAGCGGTCGGCTCAGATCTTAATGGTGATATCCACGCCAGCAGGCAGATTAAGCTTTTTAAGCTCATCCACCGTCTTCGCAGTCGGCTCAACGATGTCGAGAAGACGCTTGTGGGTCCGAATTTCAAACTGGTCCATCGACTTTTTATCGACGTGAGGAGAGCGGTTCACGGTGAAGCGCTCAATCCGGGTCGGAAGCGGGATCGGGCCCGAAACCTTGGCTCCAGTGCGCTTTGCCGTTTCGACAATCTCGCTCGCAGACTGATCTAGCATGCGATAATCGAAAGCTTTGAGGCGGATGCGGATACGTTGTCCGGTCATGGTATGGTTTGGTTGGCCTCTCTAAATCGGCCCGTTAAATTTTAGGCTTTTCCCTTTTGATCCAGCACGGCGGCTTTCACCTGCTCAGGGACTTGTTCAAAGTGCGATGGCTCCATCGAGTAACTGGAACGCCCCTTTGAGAGCGAGCGGATCGCTGTCGCGTATCCGAACATCTCCGCCAATGGCACTTCAGCAGTGACGATAGAAAGGCCGATTTTGTTCTCAATACTCGCAATCCGGCCACGGCGTCGGTTCAAGTCGCCCATGATGTCTCCCTGAAACTCTTCAGGGGTTGAGTTCTCAACACGCATGATCGGTTCAAGAAGAATTGCCTTCGCCTTCTTCATGCCGTCTTTTACCGCAAAGATGGCCGCCATCTTGAAAGCCATTTCATTGGAATCGACGTCGTGGTAGCTGCCATCGATGATGTCAACGTTGATATCAATGACCGGATAGCCGCCAACAATACCGTTGAGTACAGCCTCTTCGATTCCCTTCTTCACCGCTGGGATGTAGTCTTTGGGAATTGTTCCGCCGACCACCTTGTTCTCGACAGTCAACCCCTTGCCGCGCTCGTTAGGTTGCACATTGACGATCACATGCCCGTACTGGCCGCGGCCACCGGACTGCTTGATCAACTTCCCTTCGCCGACTGCATGAGCTGTGATGGTCTCGCGGTATGCGATCTGAGGTTTGCCCGAATTCGCATCGACCTTGAACTCGCGGAGGAGTCGGTCACGAATAATCTCCAGGTGGAGTTCGCCCATTCCAGCGATAATCGTCTGCCCGGTGTCCTCATCTGTGAACACACGGAAGGTTGGATCTTCTTCGGCAAGTCGCGCCAAAGCGTTCCCCATTTTCTCCTGGTCCTGCTTTGTCTTCGGCTCAATCGACATCGAAATCACCGGATCTGGGAAGGATGGCGGCTCCAAAAGCACAGCATGATCTTCGTCGCAAAGGGTGTCGCCCGTGGTGATATTCTTGATGCCCACGATTGCCGCGATGTCACCTGAGTAGCAGGTGTCTAGATCCTCGCGCTTGTCCGCCTGAATCTGAATGATACGGCTGATGCGCTCACGCTTGTTAGTGCGTGGATTGTAAACCGTGTCCCCCTTCGAGAGCTTGCCGCTGTAAACACGGAAAAACACGAGCTTGCCAACAAAAGGATCACTCCAGAGCTTGAAGGCTAGCGAACAAAACTTGCCTGCATCGTCAGTGATCACGTCCACAGGAGCCGCAGTATCAGGATCCTGCCCTTTCGCGGCAGGAATGTCCAAAGGACCCGGGAGATAATCAATCACCGCATCAACCAAGTACTGAACCCCCTTGTTCTTGAAAGCGGATCCACCAACAACAGGACAAAACCTGTTTGCGATCGTCTGTCGACGAATGCCGGCTTTGAGCACAGCCGGAGGAATTGGCTGCTCCTCAATAAATAGCAGGCCAACCTCTTCATCCAAGTCAGCAATCTGCTCCACGAGGTCGCGATGCGCCTTATCAACCAAGTCCACGAGATCCGCAGGAATCTCCTCGACTGCATAAGTTGATCCAAGCTGGCTGTCGTCGCTGTAAACAATCGCTTTTTTGTTCACCACATCCAGTTGTCCACGGAGGGTGTCTTCCTTGCCGATAGGAATCAGCACAGGCCAAGCATTCGCGGCTAGTTTTTTGCGCATCGAATCGATCGCCGCTGCAAAATCAGAGCCAACGCGGTCCATCTTGTTGATGAACGCGATCCGGGGAACGTTGTACTTGGTGGCTTGGCGCCAAACGGTCTCGGACTGAGGCTGCACGCCAGCAACCGCATCGAATACAGCAATCGCCCCATCAAGCACGCGCAATGAACGCTCCACCTCAGCCGTGAAATCCACGTGACCAGGGGTGTCGATGATGTTTACACGCATCTTCTGCCCCTCATAGAGCTTAACGACTCCAGCCTGCACGGTCTGCTGCCAGAAGCAGGTTGTGGCAGCGGATGTGATGGTGATGCCCCGTTCGCGCTCCTGCTCCATCCAGTCAGTGACGGTAGTGCCCTCGTGCACTTCACCCATCTTATGGATCATTCCGGTGTAAAACAGAATACGCTCAGTGAGGGTCGTTTTTCCCGCATCGATGTGCGCGGCAATCCCGATGTTACGCGTCTTTTCGAGCGGGTAAGCGCGGTTCGGAGAATTTGGATTCGTTGACACTTTAGGAGACAATAAGCCTAGGGCGGCGGTTGAATTTATCTTCGAAGATTCCGCCTAGAAGCGGAAGTGTGCGAATGCGCGGTTGGCTTGGGCCATTTTGTGGGTGTCGTCGCGTTTCTTGATTGCGTTCCCCTGACCGTTAGACGCGTCACGAAGTTCGTTCGCCAAAGCGTCCGCGAGTCCAGTTGCCTTGCGGGACTTCGCGTACCCAACAATCCAGCGCATCGCCAAAGCCAAAGCACGGGCAGGAGCGACCTCCATGGGCACTTGGTAGGTTGCACCGCCAACACGACGGCTCTTCACCTCGAGACGCGGCCGAACATTGTCCACCGCTTTGTTGAGAATCTCAAGCGGATCGACGGTTTCAGACTTCTGGCGGGTCTTCTCAATCGCTGCGTAGACGATACGCTCAGCGAGAGATTTCTTTCCACTCTGCATGACAGAGGCGATGAGACGCGCAACAACTGCGCTCCCATAACGACTGTCCAACTTTTCTTCTTTGTGAATGACGCGACGACGACGTGACATGGCTGTTGTCCTAAAAAAAGTTCAAATGAAGACTTACTTCTTGCCCTTGCCTTTTCCGCCCTTGCCGGCGGCAGCGGCTTCTTGGCCGGGCTTGGGACGCTTGGCTCCGTACTTGGAACGAGAGCGGCGACGCCCGTCGACCCCGAGGGAATCCAAACTTCCGCGCACGATATGATAACGAACGCCTGGCAAATCCTTCACGCGGCCGCCGCGAACCAGCACAATCGAGTGCTCTTGGAGGTTGTGCCCCTCTCCCGGGATGTACGCGATCACCTCGTAACCATTGGTGAGGCGAACCTTCGCCACCTTACGGAGAGCGGAGTTAGGCTTCTTCGGCGTACGGGTCATGACCTGCACGCAGACACCGCGACGGAAAGGGCACTTCGTGAGCGCTGGGCTCTTCGATTTGACCTGGATCTGTTTACGCCCTTTACGGACGAGCTGGTTGATCGTTGGCATGAAAACTCTT
>JBILKY010000168.1:0-8015 GCA_044376395.1 Chthoniobacteraceae bacterium
TACGTCCAAGGGGACGAGCTGTCGGTGAGTTATTGTGATGAAAGGCGGGCCCTGGTTCCGGTCGGGCGGTTTCGGGAGCGCGTTCGGGTAGCGACTCAAAGTTGAGGGCTGTTGCGCAGAACACGCACCGACTTAATCCTTGCGGCGGGCATGCAGGAAGTCCGCTGGGCGCGCCGGTTTATTTCTCGAAGTTTTCCCTCACCCAGGATTCTGCTTCGGCGGGCGTCTTCAACGCGCCCTCGAGTTGCGCGGACTGCACCGCCTCCAAAATCGACTTAAAATTCGGACCGGGCTTGTATCCAAGGCGCATCAGGTCGTTTCCGCTCAGGAGCGGCGGCGGGATGAGCGGCTCATGCGAAAACTCATCCATCTTGCGTTTCAGAAACTCGTAGTTTGAAAGGTCGCCGTTGCTGGACTGGCAGTCAACCTTGTGCAGCGCCAGCTCATCGGCGATGGTCGGACGCGCGAGGAAACGCTTGAGACGCGCCACCCTCATGTGCTGGACATCTTTAAACGCCATGTGATTCGCGACGGCTTCCACCGTCTCATCGATGGTTTTTCGCGGGTAGCGCAGCCGGATGAGGATGTGCTCCGTCATCTGCGCTCCGAGTTTTTCATGGCCCGAGAACCGGATGCGTTTCGCGGCTTCATCGTACGAAAAGGTCGCGGGTTTCGCAATGTCATGGAACAGCACGGCGAGGACAAGCGGCAGGGACACCTCCTGAGGAAGCATGCTCAGCATGAGTCGGGTGTGGATCCAGACGTCTCCCTCCGGATGAAACTGAGGCGGCTGCTCGCAGCCTTTTAACGCCTCGATTTCGGGCACGATCACCCGCATCAAACCGCTTTGATCCAGCAGGTCAAAACCGCGCACCCGTCCCGGACTGAGCATGATTTTTGTGAACTCTTCGCGGATCCGTTCGGCGCTGACCTCTGCCAGATTGGGCGCGTCTTTGCAGACTGCCGTCCACGTCGCGGCCTCGATCTCGAATCCGAGCGTGGCCGCAAATCGGACCGCACGAAGCAACCGGAGTTTGTCCTCGGCGAACCGATGTGCGGGGTTGCCGATCGCGCGAATCACTTTTGCATCGAGGTCCGCCTTTCCCCCGACAAAGTCGCTGACTGTCTGTGTGATGGGATTGTAAAAAAGCCCATTGATCGTGAAGTCGCGCCGCAGAGCGTCGTTTTTTGCATCCGAAAACGAGACGCTCTCCGGATGGCGGCCGTCGGAGTACTCTCCATCCGAGCGGAATGTGGCGACCTGCACCTCGTGGGGGCCCTCCAGCACGCATACAACTCCGAACTGAGCGCCCACGGCGACGGTGCGTCTGAAGAGTGACTGGACTTGCTCCGGTTTCGCCGAGGACGCGACGTCGTAGTCGTGGGGCGCTTTCCCAAGCAGCATGTCCCGAACGCAACCGCCGGCATAAACAGCTTCAAAACCCGACTCCTGAAGCCGGGTCACCACTTTCCGAGCTGCTTGCTCCAATCCGGATTGGTCCATGTGGGAGTGTTTCCCGATTTTTCCAACAGCTCAAGGTTCAAGCCGCGGGAAACCCTCCCGCGGCGCGTGGTTGGCGAGCGCCTAGCGTTTCTTTGTCGCAGCCGTAAACCAATCCACCGCGGGAGCCGCGTTCTTGCGGTCACTGTAACGCTGGACGTCCCGTTGCGTACCCTCGGTTTTGTTGGCGCCTTTCGGAGCACGGGGACCCACTTCGGGGTTGGTTTTGAGTGAAAGCGAGATGCGTTTGCGGGGAAGGTCGACCTCCAGAACGGTGGCCTGCACGCGCTGCCCGACTTTCACCACCTCCGCGGGGTTCTTCACAAAATTGTCCGAGAGCTGGGAGATGTGCACCAGCCCATCCTGATGGACTCCGACGTCCACAAACACACCGAACGCGGTCACGTTGGTGACCACGCCGGGCAGTTTCATGCCGGGCTGCAGATCTTCAACCTTGTCGACGCCTTCCTTGAATGAAAAGGCCTCGAATTGCTGGCGGGGATCCCTTCCGGGTTTCGCCAATTCCGAGAGGATATCCTGCAGGGTCGGCAAGCCGACGTCTTCGGATACGTATTTCTTCGCATCAATTTTGGAGCGCTTCGCTGAATCGCGCATCAGGTCCTCAACCGTGCAGCCGAGGTCTTTCGCCATCTGGTCGATCAGCGTGTAGCGTTCAGGATGCACGGAGCTCGCGTCCAGAGGATGGTCGCCTCCGCGGATTCTGAGGAATCCCGCGGCTTGCTCGAAGGACTTGGGGCCAAGCCCAGGCACTTTTTGAAGTTCTTTGCGGGACTTGAATGGCCCGTTTTCGTCCCGGTATCCCACGATACTTGCGGCGGTCCGGGAATTCAGTCCGGCGACGTAGGAAAGGAGATGTTTGCTCGCGGTGTTGAGTTCCACCCCGACGTTGTTCACGCAGGAGACCACCACGTCATCGAGGGAGCGCTTGAGTGCCGATTGGTCGACATCGTGCTGGTACTGGCCGACGCCGATCGACTTCGGATCCAGCTTTACCAACTCTGCCAGCGGATCCATCAGACGGCGTCCGATCGAAACCGCGCCGCGCACCGTGATGTCGTGATTTGGAAACTCCTCCCGCGCGGCCTCGCTCGCGGAATAAATCGACGCGCCGCTCTCGTTGACCATCACGATGGGAATCGCTGCGGGCAGCCCGAGTTTGCGAATGAACGCCTCAGTCTCGCGCGACGCCGTCCCGTTGCCGATCGCGATGGCCTCCACGTTGAACTTGGTGATGATTGTCTTCACCATGGTCGCTGCCTCCGCTTGTTCCCTGGCGCTTTTTTCGGGGTAAATCACGTCGTTCCCGAGCAGCTTGCCCTGCCGGTCCAGCAGCACGACCTTGCAACCGGTGCGGAAGCCCGGGTCGATCGCGAGCACGTTTTTCTGTCCGAGCGGCGCCGAGAGAAGCAGTTCGCGCAGATTCTCCGCGAACACTTTCACCGCCTCCTCGTCCGCGCGTTTTTTAAAATGGACGCGAGCCTCACCTTCCATCGCGAATCCAAGCAGGCGCTTGTAGCAGTCTTGGACAGCGGTGCGAACCTCCTGTCCGGCAGGGGAGGAGTTTTTAACAAACATGGATTCCAAAAGCGCCACCGCCTGGTCCTCCGGCGGAGTCAGTCGGGTGAAGAGGAAGCCCTCCTCCTCGCCTCTGCGCATCGCTAGAATGCGGTGCGAGGGCGCGCTTGCCGCTGGTTCAGTCCAGTCGAAGTAATCCTTGAACTTCGCGCCTTCTTCTTCTTTGCCGGAAATCACCTTCGATTTGATGGTCCCTTGGCTGATGTAAAGTTCGCGCAGCTTCGCCCTCGCAGCCGCGTCGTCGTTGATTCTTTCCGCGATGATGTCCCGCGCGCCCGCGAGGGCTGCCGCGGCATCGGGGACTTCCTTGGCGCTGTCGATGAAAGCGGTTGCAGCCGCTTTCGGGTCGGTGGAAGCGTCCTGGACCCAGAGGATTTCCGAGAGGGGTTCGAGGCCTTTTTCCTTTGCGATGGTCGCGCGGGTCCGCTTTTTGGGCCGGAACGGCAGGTAAATGTCCTCCAGGGTGCTCATCGTTTCCGCCTGGTCGATCTTCAACTGCAGGGTGTCGGTGAGCAGGCTGCGCTCCTTCAGGGAGGAAAGGATGGATTCACGGCGTTTGTCCAGCTCCCCGAGTTGTTCGATCCGGTCGCGGATCGTTGTGATTTGAACCTCGTCCAGTTCGCCCGTTTTTTCTTTCCGGTATCGTGCGATGAAGGGGACGGTGCCGCCTTCTTCCAGAAGGATGGCGGTTGCAGCGACCTGACGGGCCTGCAGATTGAGTTCCTTGGTGATTTTGAGGATGTGCTTTTCGATCATTCGTAAGAGAGACGAGTGTAAATAGTCACGTTCGTGGGGGCGCGAGTCAAATGCAACGAGGCTTTGTGAACGCGTCTCCCAGTATTTTTCTCTTCCAGAAATTCCAAGCTTGCTATTGCGGAGACAGAGCAAGCAGGCGAAGGCTGAAAAAGCCTTCAGCCTTCAGGGGAAGACAGCCCGAAAACCGCGCCCACGTCGGCGTTCCGCGGGCGCCGGTTTTTGGGAAAGTCGCGGCATCCAGCGATTCTAGCGATTCGGCTGCTGGGGCAGCTTGCTCAGAATTGCGTTAGCGACCTGCTCCGCGAGGGCCTGCGAACCGGCCGGGGTGAAATGGACGTTGAGCGGGAGTTGGAGTTCGGTGAGTCGCGGTTGGCAGAAACTGAAAAGATCGTTGATGGAGGCGCCCTCTTTCTTTGCGATCTCAACCGCAACCGCGTTGTAGGCTTTGGGGGCTTCCGGTTCGCGCAAGGGATTCCCGGTTCCGCGTTGTACGGGGGTGGTTGTGGCGAAGATGAGCTTCGCGGAGGTCGCTTTGAGTTTCGCAACAATCTGTTCCATGTTCTTGCCGTAGGTTTCAACCGAGGCTTGAACGGGATCCGCCGGGTTGTCGGATTTGTCGTTGGATCCAGGCGCTTTGACATGCTTCAGGTCATGAAGTCCCCAGTTGAAATGGATCACATCCCATTTCTGGCCCGCAATCCAACGGTCGATTTCAGTGACGCCGTACGTGGTTCCGCTGCAGTTCTGGGCCGCGTCGCCTCTCGCGTTGAGCGGGCGAAACACATTGGCTTTCCCCTCCAGAAGTTTGCGGACCTGAAGCGTGTATCCAATGGAGATCGAATCCCCAAGGATCAGCACGTTCGGAAGCGCGGGATCGGGGGTAAAGCTCCAGTTTAGCTTTTTTGCATTCTCGGCCTTTGATCCAGCTTCCGGTTTAGACGCCTGTGAGGGGGTCTGTGCAGCCGTCTGGGCGGCTGAGACGGTGAGATTCAGAAGGGTGCCGGTGAGTGCGAGGATTGAAAGAGTGGTGCGCATCATTTTAAGGGGATTTGAGAGTTGGTGAATGGGCTGGGGCGTTGCTGGTTTGTGGTTGCGGGGCTATGCAAGGATGTCGCGGACGACTTTCCCGTGCACGTCTGTGAGCCGGAATTCGCGGCCTTGGTATTTGAAAGTGAGCCTCTCGTGGTCGAGTCCGAGTTGGTGCAGGATCGTGGCGTTGAGGTCGTGGATGTGCACCGGATTTTCGACCGGACTGAACCCGAACGGATCCGTACTGCCGTATGTGATGCCCGGCTTGATGCCACCGCCCGCCATCCACATGGTGAACGCATCTTTGTGATGGTCGCGGCCGGGGTTCGTGGACTTGCCTGATTCGTCGCTGCCCTGGCGCAGGGGAGTGCGTCCGAATTCCGCGCCCCAGATCACAAGCGTGTCATCCAGCATGCCGCGCTCCTTCAAGTCTGTGATCAAAGCGGACATCGCTTGGTCGACATCCCGCGCCTTTTCCGGAAGGCGGTTCGCAAGGTTCCCATGGTGGTCCCAGTCCGCATCGTAAAGCTCGACCACCCGCACGCCCCGTTCCACGAGCCTGCGCGCCAAAATGCAGTTGTTCGCAAACGAGGCCGCGCCAGGTTTCGCGCCGTAGGCCGCCAGCGTGGAGGGGGATTCCTTCGAAATATCCATCAGCTCAGGAACGCTGGTCTGCATGCGAAAGGCCATTTCGTACTGGCTGATTCGCGTGGCGATTTCGGGGTCGCCCACATCCGCAAGCGTGCTTTCGTTAAGGGATTTCACCGCATCAAAAATCCGCCGCCGGTCGGATGGTGTCTGTCCCTTGGGATTGCTCAAAAACAGGACGGGATCGCCCGATGAACGGAACTGGATTCCCTGATGCACGCTGGGCAGGAAACCGTTCGCCCAAAGTGTTGTTCCAGCACCACCGAGCGGTCCGGAAAGCATCACCACGTATGCCGGCAGGTCCTGCTGCTCGGTTCCTAGCCCGTAGGTCACCCAGGATCCGAAGCTCGGCCGCCCACCGCGCCCGAAGCCCGTGTGGAGGAACATCTGGGCTGGCGCATGGTTGATCTCTTCGGTGTGCAGGGTTTTAAGAATCGCTATATCGTCTGCGATCTTCGCGAGGTTTGGGAGGAGTTCGCTCATTTCCTGCCCGCTTTGGCCGTGGCGCGAAAACTTCCATTTGGTGCCTGAAAGCGTCATTTTGTTTCCGATGAACGCAAAGCGGCGGCCCTTGAGAAGTGACTCCGGGCACTCCTGCCCGTCGCGCGTGATGAGCTCCGGCTTGTGGTCGAAGAGATCAAGCTGCGAAGGCGCGCCGATCATGTGCAGATAGATGATGCGCTTGGCGCGCGGTGCGAACATGGGTTGACGCGGCAGCAGGGAATCAGTCTGGGCTGCGCCAAAGACGGTTTGGTTGCCCAAAAGCGCCGAAAGGCTGATCGCACCGAGTCCGAGACCGGTGCGTTGGAAAAGAAAACGTCGGGAGATGCTGTTCATGACAAGCGGGTCACTGTTTTGAGATAGTCTCGTCCATGTTCAGGACTGCGGCTGCAACCGCATACCAAGCGGAGAACTCCTGTGCGCTGATGCCCGAGGGCAACTTGAAGTTCGAGGTGAAATCAGTGGCGTTTTGAGCGTCCTGCGCCGAGGTCTTCCGAAGTTCCCGTTCAGTTTCCAGCAGGGTTCGCAATGTTGCGGATTCAGCGGGACGCGGCTTCCTGGCGGTGGCGAGCAGAAACGCATGCTCGAGCCTGAGTTCATCGCGTGCGTCGGGGCGCTCCGAGAGAACCCGCCGCGCGAATTCCATCGCAGCCTCCACGTACACCGGATCGTTCATGAGCGTGAGTGCCTGCAATGGCGTGTTCGAGCGCGTCCGTTTGACGCGGCAGGCCATTCGCGCGTTCGCGTCAAAGTTCGTGAAGCTCGGGTAGGGGGCCCCGCGTTTGATCACCACGTACAGCCCGCGCCGGTATTTTTCATCACCCGGACTCACCGTGTATTCGTATTTCTGGCCGCCGACTTTGATCCACAATCCATCGGGTTGATAGGGGCGGATCGGTTCGCCCCCGAGTCGCGTGTTGAGAAGTCCAGCGATAGATAGTGCGTTGTCGCGGATCAACTCCGCCTCCATGCGGTGCCGTGGTCCGCGGGCGTACAATTGGTTTTGATCGTCCTTCTCCGCGAGGATCGGGGATAACTTGGAGGACTGCCGGTAGGTCCTGCTCATCACAATCGTCTTGATCAAACTTTTCATAGACCAGTCGTTGTCCATGAACTCGCATGCCAGCCAGTCGAGTAACTCCGGATGGGTCGGCAGCTCGCCCTTGATCCCGAAGTCTTCCGGAGTCGCCACCAGTCCGTGCCCGAACAACTCCGCCCACCAACGGTTCACCGTGACCCGGGCCGTGAGCGGATTCTCGCGGCTCACCAGCCATTTCGCCAGATCCAGCCGTGTGGTCGGCTGGATCGTCGGTCGGGATCCCTGCCCGTTATCTTCCGTGAGGATCGCTGGAAACGCCGGTTCAACTGGATCCTTCGGGTTCCGGAATTCGCCGCGGTCGAATACCGAGCTCATGCGAGGGCTGTCCTCGATCATCACAAGAGTCGAATGGCGTTTGAGGGATTGCAGCTGTTTTTCGAGCGCCAGTTTTTCGGATTCCAGCGCAACCGCATCCGGTGTGTGCTTGAGCCGGTAGGCGGTGAGCGCTTTGGTTTGATCGGCTGAACGCCCCGCCCTTGGAGTCTCGATCGCCCTGAGGATTTCCGCAGGAACGGACCCGGCGCCCGCCGTTGCTCCAGACGCGTTTCCGGTGACTGCGCTGATTCTGAAGCGTCCGATGGTTCGGCTTGCCCCGAAGTTTTGTTCCATGCGAAACTGCAGGATGGTTCCGCAGGCGAAGCCCGTTTTTTCACTGAGCGCAAATTTGGCCCAGTGGGACTGGTGGAATTGCGGGGCGATCGCCCAGCCGGATTTCGCGTTGGAACCGGCCGCGAGGAGGTTTTGTACCGGGAGATTCGCCTGCGAGAAAGAAGCTGAGGCGGATGCAAATTTGAGCGGAACCTGCTTGTCCGGGGCATCGGCCGGAGCGGCCGTGACAGTGAAGCTATTGAGCACGAAATTCGCGCGTTGCGCGTCGCCGCGTCC
>JBILKY010000169.1:0-7941 GCA_044376395.1 Chthoniobacteraceae bacterium
ACGCCTCCGAAGGAAGATGGAACCCTCATTCGAAAAATTGTTGGGATTACTCGCTGAGAGCCGAGTTCAATTTGTGATTGTCGGCGGCGTTGCCGTGACCCTTCACGGCTATGTTCGATTGACCGACGACATCGATTTATTAGTTTCCACTGAAGCGAATAATTTAGACCGTTTATTGGACGCTCTGAAGCACTTTGGCGAAGGATATGCCTCGGAGCTGCAGCCATCAGATTTTGATGACTCGGAGGGAGCCGTTCGCATTGTTGAAGAGACTGAAAGCTGCCACGTCGACTTGTTTACTCGGATGACAGGACGGCGTTACGAAGATGTTGTCGGGGACGCCGAGGTCTTCAATCTTAACGGACTGGAAGTCCTATACGCTTCGAAGGAAGCTCTGATCGCGTGGAAGGAAAAGTCTGTACGCGATAAAGATCGTCTCGACGCCCTAGCGCTCAAGAGGCTGCAGGCGGACTCGCACGCCTTTGATTGAGCATGTGAAGTGATTTCAGCGCAGCTGCCTATTATCAAAACACCGATCCTCCGCGCCGTGAAGGACGGTTCCCCCTTCAGCACACCCCTCGACGATACCCCACGCGCAGACCGCGGAAATCGGGAGAAAATCATCTTCTAACATTTCATCGGCCGGGCGGACAGATGGCGGTGCTCTCAGAAAGGATCACTCCAGCACGCTATAGCATCTCGATCAGCACTGTTGTGCTGATTCATAGGTTAGGCGTTGGTGCTGGGCGCAAAAGATCAGCACATATGTTTCACAGCCGCTTCAAGCTCTCACCCATGCGGTGAAAAACTTCGCTGTGGCGCCCACGCAGTTCGAGGCTGATGCTCCCCTGCTCCAATGGCACTTCCACGGTGCAAATAGCGTCTTCTGCCTGCCAGGGGTTCACGGCAAAGATGATCCATTCATCGGCGCTGACACGCATGCGCCGGATGAGTGGCCGCTTGGCTTTCCAGAGCACGTGCGCGGGTTCGTCGGGCATGAGTTTGGCAGAGGCGATCTTGGCGGATAGATCTGAAACGCGCCCGAGGCTGCTAGTGAAGACGGGCAGAGTGTGGTAGTATTGCCCCTGTCGCTTGGGCTCGGAGCCCCAGAGCGCGAGGCCGCGTGCGCCGCAGAAGTAAGGCAGCACCGCCATGGCTTCAGCGAGCCACGGGGCGACCTCCTGACCAGCGAGTTTCTTGTTGGAATCATGGTAGCGCAGCCACTCATAGGCGTAGAGAGGCTTGCTGCCGTAACGACGGGTGCGCTCGACGTTTTCCTCCACATTTGCTGCCATGTAATAAATGGAGTCAGGCTTGTCGTAGAAAACATAGATGCTGGCGATGTAGTAATCGACGAAGGGATCAATGTGCTGCCACAGCTCAGCGTCGCTGTGATGTGTGCCATCGATTTGCTGCGCGGACTTTCCGGAGATCCCGAAGTAATCGCGGCGGAACGGTTGCGGGCCGTAGATTCCGATGGGGGTCCCGGGGAAACGTTCCTTCGTCCACTGGCAGGGCAATGTAAACCAGGTAGACCACTCGCGCAGGTATGCATCGGCAAATTGCTGGCGATTCGTGGCCTTTGATGCTGCACGCACCTCGGGATCAGCCCACGCTTTATCGATGTCCTCCTCGAAGCTGAACTCAATGTCGTGGACGAAAATGGCATTCTGGTTGCCGCGCTGCTCGATGTTGCGTTTGATAATACGCTCAAAGAACTCCGGCTTCTGCCACGGGTTGGTTTTATTGGCATCCAGCGTCTTGCGGATATTCTCCTTCTGCCTTCCAGGGTAGTCGGAATAAGTGCTCAAAAGGTCAACCATCTCAAAGCCATGCGCCGCGGCCTCTCGGTAGTTCGTCGCGTTATCACCGCCCGCCACATTCCAAAAAGCCCTTAACCCACTGCTCATTTGCACGCGGCGGATTTGATCCCACGACGGTGGAGGTGAGGTGCTGTGGTCGCTGCTTGGAAGCTTTTCCTGCGCGTTCAACAGAACATGTGAAGAAAGCAGCAGCGTCGCGAAAAAAATGTGGAGTTTCATGGAGATCATTAAAAAGGAGGCTTTGCGTATTGAACGTCTGAACGAGCTGTCACAGCGAATTGGCGAGCGTCTGCATCGTCTCGTGCTGGCGTTGCAACACAAATGACTTTGCCTTCATTGCTTTTGCTGCGACTGCGGCAGGATCTTTGGCGACCGCGAGCACGACTGGAACAATGCCGGAAATCTCTGTTGCCTCGTCAAGATTAAACAGCCATTCACCGAGTCCGATATCGCGCCACATGATGCCTTTGCTGGTCTGCTCCTCCCAGCGGCAGACGATGGCTGGACGTTCGGTAATCGTCTCTCTGAATCTGTCCACAGAAAACAGCCTGCCCTGCACTTCACGGGATCTATTCGCGGACCGCATGCCCACTCCGATCACAAAAGTATCAGAACTCAGCATTACACATTCAGCAAAACGTGATTTAAATTAGGAGTCACCTAATGGGCCTCTGATGAATTCAAACCGCCCTCAACTCGCCTTCACACGCCGCAATTTTCTGCACGCTTCTTCGATGACTGTGCCATTGATGCGGCCTGCGAATCAGTGCTGTTGGTCCCGCATTAGTTTTTTCTGCTACAACACCTCCTGCGCCTCCCTATGAATCTTGTAATCCTGAGCCGTCTTTGGATCATGGTCTTTCTGCACTACTTTGTGTGGGGGGCGTGGTATGTGACGATGGGAACTTACACCACCGCAAAGCTGGGGTTTTTGGGAGGTCAAGTTGGGTTGGCTTACGGAAGCACCGCGGTTGGTGCCATGGTGTCTCCTTTTATCGTGGGAATCATAGCAGACCGTTTTTTTGCCACACAACGGCTTCTTGCGTGCCTGCATCTGATTGGCGCCGGTCTTCTTTACTGGATTTCGACACTAAAGGAATTTCAGCAGTTCTATCCCGTGCTGCTGGCCTACACGATCACCTACATGGCATGCCACGGGCTGACGAACACGCTCGCTTTGCATCACTCTAAAAACCCCGCCAAGGAATTCCCCCTGGTCATGGTCATGGCGAGCGTCGGTTGGATCGCATCGGGCCTTGCGGTGAGTTGGTTTAAGCTGGAAGACAACGCGGGAATGTTCCGGCTCGCGTCCGGCGCCGCTTTGATCATGGGGATCTATTCGCTCACTCTGCCGCACACGCCCCCCAAGGGAACCGGGGCGCCAATTTCTCTTGGGACTCTTCTGGGGTTCAACGCCCTCAAGCTCATGCGCAACAGAGCGTTTGCTACATTCATGCTCTGTTCTTTTTTGATCTGCGTTCCGCTGAGTTTCTATTTTAGCTGGATGAATCTGTTCATGAACGAGATGCACATTCCGAATGCGGCGGCAAAAATGACTCTGGGTCAGGTTTCAGATGTGGTCTTCCTGCTGCTGCTGCCAGCGTTTCTAAGCCGGGTCGGTTCCAAAGGGATCCTTCTGCTGGGGATCAGCGCCTGGGCCGTCCGCTTCGGGCTCTTTGCCGTGTTTCATCAAACCCCCTCCGCGATCTGGATGCTTTATTCGGGCATTCTGCTGCACGGCATGTGCTACGACTTCATTTTTGTCATGGGGCGGATGCTCGTCGATAAATACGCAAGCGAGGATATCCGAGGTGCCGCGCAGGGATTGCACGCGATCGTCACGCTTGGGGCCGGCATGTTCGTGGGATCATGGCTCTCGGGAATCGTGGCCCAACATTACGTGGAAGCGGGAAGCCATTCCTGGCAATCGATATGGCTTATTCCCGCCCTCATGGGGGCCGCGCTCTCTGTGATTTTCGCCGTTTTCTATCGTGAAGCAAAACACTAAGGCAAGACCGCGCCCTAGCCGGCCTCCCTCAAAACCCTCACGTCACAGCACTCAACTTACGACAACTGAAATGCCGCGCAGAACCAGCTGCATTCCCGTTTTATCAGAGACGCAGTGGCGCTCACCGAACGCGGTCTGCTGCTGCTCTCGCCCGCCGGTTTTGTCTCATTAAGAAAATTTCATATGATAAACACACCAACCGTTTCACGATTTTTTCCGATGCTTTTATCGGTTGCTTGCGCGGCTGCGAACGCCGTGGCTGCTGATCCTTGGTTTACCTCTGAGGGTGGAGATGGCCTCGGAAAGGGCAAACACATCGTCATGATAGCCGCCGAGGAAGCCTATCGCTCCGAGGAATCGATGCCGAAGATGGCGCAGATTCTATCCCGCCAGGGCTTCAAATGCACAGTGCTATTCGCCATCGATCCGGTCGATGGGACGATCAATCCGAAAATCAAAGACAACATTCCGGGCCTTGAAAAATTGGATACTGCGGATCTCCTCGTAGCGTTCATGCGCTGGCGGGAACTGCCCGATGAGCAGATGAAGCACATTGTCGACTACACCGAGTCTGGCAAACCCATCCTTGGGATTCGCAACGCTACTCATCCTTTCAAGTACACAAAACGCCCCGAGAGCCCGTATGCGCGTTTCGACTCCGCCAGTAAAGACCCTGCCGGCGGCTGGGGACGCCTTGTGCTCGGCGAAACCTGGGTCTCACACTACGGCAAAAACCTCGTTGAAAGCACACGCTGCGACATCGTGGAAACTGTTTCCGCACATCCCATATTCAAGGGCATCCGCACGGGGTTTTGGATACCCGATGATGTGTATGGAATCAGCTCCGCTTTGTCTGGTGATAGTGAGCCTGTGCTAATGGGGCAACCCCTGGACGGCTGGACGTCCGATGCCAGACCCGTTGCGGAAAAACCGCCGCAACCCATTGCCTGGACAAAATCCTACACGGGGGCGGCTGGGAAAAAAACGCGTGTATTCACCTCCACAATGGGACATGGAGACGCATTTAAAATCGAAGCATTTCGCCGGATGCTCGCCAATGCCTGCCTGTGGTGCATGAATTTGGAACACGCGATAAATCCGGATTCCAACATGGACATTCCGGGAGAGTATAATCCCGGGCCGGCAGGCGCCAATGGCATCAGGCCGGGCGTCCGTCCGCAGGACTTGAAAAAGTAAGTCAGCTAAACCCTCCCATTTTCTTCTATGAACAAAAACCTGCTCCTCAGTTTGATCTTGTGTGCTGCTGCGAACACTCATGCGCAAGATCCTTCCTCTTTGCCTGCCAAGGTCCAAAACGGGCGCGCGACAATTCGCGCTTTTATCGATGATGAAACACCGGGATGGCGGTCGTTTGTGGAGAGCGACTTCACCATCGTCAACACACCCGAAAATACTTGGGCATGGAAAAACGGAGTCCTGCACTGCACGGGCCAACCCATCGGCGTTCTGCGGACCAAGCAGGAATTCACAAACTTTGAAATGGTGGTCGAATGGATGCACGAAAAGTCGGCTGGAAATTCCGGTGTATTCGTTTGGGCCAAGCCCGAGTCGCTCGAAAAACTCACCCTTGAGGGGAAGCAGCGCCTGCCGGACGGCATCGAAGTTCAGATTCTCGACCACGGCTTCACGGAGATGATGAAGGCCAAAGGGGCCAAGACCGACTGGTTCGGCACCAATGGCGATGTTTTTCCTGTGCGCGTGAAAATGACCCCGTTTCCTCCCTTGTCGCCTGACGGCAACCGCAGCTTTCCCCGCAAGCATTTGAGCAAAGGTCACGGTGAGTGGAATCATTACTACATCCGCGCCATCAATGGAGAGGTTCGCCTGTGGGTGAACGGCGAGGAAGTTTCCGGCGGCACTGCAATCGAACCTGCCAAAGGTTACTTGTGCTTGGAAAGCGAAGGGTCGCCTATCCAGTTTCGGAAGCTGCGCGTGCGGGAGCTACCTTGAGGAATGACTCAGAATCGCCCTGGGGGCTCCATGGCCGCCAACCCTTAGCATTGTCGCTTTTCGTACAGATGTCGTCGTCACGGTTTGACTACTCCTAGCGTAGCATATCGCCCCTATGGTTAAACCACTCGGGCCGCTTCTTGTGCTTCTTTGCACGTTCAGTCTCTGTGCCGAAGCGGAGGAGCACTCAGGTGTGGTTATCGTCGCAGCCAACCCCGCCTGCTCAGTTTTAAATGGCGTTGGCATCAACGTACTCCTTGAGAATCCCATGAGTAAGCACAGCCGCAAGGTCATGGAGTTGAACCGCCTCCTCAGCGAGTTTTGCGCCGACCACTGCGAGTGGAATCCATATTGGCAATCTGATCGCGGCCCGTGTATCGAGCCATCTGATTTCAAAGTGAGCCTCTATAGCCGTCCCGATGGCGCGCAGGTCTGTATCATCGCGAACTGGTCGGGCGCGGAAAAGCACGGCGCGCTGCAAGTCAGCCGCAATCGCCAATGCAGCGACTTCCTGACGCGCGCCGCACTCACGCACGCCCACAAAAAACTGGCGCTGACCCTGCCCGGCTACGGCAGCCAAGTCATCCAGACCGATGCCGCCCAAACAGCCATGAACTAGTTCCAGCATCAACTCGCCTCCTCACTTCATCGGCGATTCTTGGAACCAAAATAGCTTATCGATATGAACCCAACCACCTCACACACTCGCCGTACTTTCATTCAAACGGCCACCGTCGCCTCCGCAGCGGCCGTGCCAGCTCTGCTTCTCGCCACAGAATCCAAATCATCCAGCAAGATCTCTCGCACCATCGAGACGGACGTCCTCGTCTGCGGTGGAGGCTGCGCGGGCATCGCTGCAGCACTCTCGTCCGCTCGCAACGGCGCTAAGACACTGCTCATCGAGCGCGCGGGTTTCTCCGGCGGCATCATTACCACGGTCGGGCTGCCATATTTTGATGGCCTCATCGACAAACCTAGCGGACGCTTTGTCGTGAAAGGCATCGCTCTCGAGTTGCTTCAAAAGCTGGGTGTTGCCAGAGAAGGAGCAAAGCACATTGATGATCTGCCGCCGGGTCTGATATCGAAGCACTGGGCAACCGTGAGGATTCCGAATGTTGAGGAGTTCAAGCTCATTGCTGACGACCTCATCTTGAAGCATGTCGACAACTTGAAGGTGCTCTACCACAGCACCGCCTGCGATGTGGAGGTGAAGGACGGACGTGTCGTCGCGGTCGTGATCGCCAACAAAGACGGCCTAACCCGCGTGGAGGCAAAGCAGGTGATCGATTGCACAGGCGATGGCGACATCGCGCATTGGGCCGGTTGCCCGACGATCCGATCCACGCCGATGATGCCGCTGACGATGCATTTCCGAATTGGCAACGTCGTGCCGGTGGCAGAAACGCAGAACGCCGCAAAGAAGGCGCTTATTGAGGCACAAAAGGAAGGCCGACTGCCGAACTTCTACGGTCCAGGACTCATCTTTGCCTTTGCGAAGGACGAATGCTACGTTCACGCTACGCGAGTGCCTGCGGATGCGACGGACGCCGCCGATTTTACCCGCGCGGAAATGCAGGGCCGCAAGGATGCGTGGACCATCTTCAACGAATGGAAGTCCAAAGTGCCGGGCTTTGAAAACAGCTACTACATCATGAGCGGACCATACATCGGCGTGCGCGACACGCGCCGCATCGTCGGCCAAAACACACTCACGCTCGAAGATCTGCAAAAGACGACGCGGCACGATGACGCCATCGCCACCGGTTGCTGGTTCCTCGACATCCACCCGCCCGAAACCACTCTCGACAAACCCTTCACCGGCTCCGGCTTCCAACCCAAACCCTACGACATCAGCTACCGCACACTGATTCCCCAAAAGGTGAGCAATCTGCTTGTTGCCGGTCGCTGCCACAGCGCCAGCAGCGAGGCCAGCGCCTCCAGTCGCGTAACTGTCACGGCCATGGCCCTCGGTGAAGCTGCCGGGACGGCCTCGGCACTCGCTATGAAGGCGAGAACTGAAGTTGGCATTTTTGAAGGCGTGAAGGTGCGTGAGGCACTCAGCAAGCAAAATGGCGGACCTTTTACCAATCCTTGAAGAACGCACCGCAAGGTATACTACGATGAGTCTTTACCAGACAC
>JBILKY010000170.1:0-7928 GCA_044376395.1 Chthoniobacteraceae bacterium
ACTGCAATGTCGCGATCCGTCAGCATCGACTCAGCACGCTTTCTCCAAGCTGCGTACCCCAGATATTTGTCTGCCGTATCAACGACGGACTGCCAGTATTTTGCGATGACCTCGGGGTGCTCCTCATTGCGAAGAAAGGTCGCCGGGAAATAGCCGGTCCACTTTGGGGTCTCGATGTAACCCCAAGCCCCCGGCGCATGCTTGAGCTTGGCATTCCAATCAGCCTCGGTGGTTTTCCCCAAGGTGAACACAGGAGCCTGAATTGCGCCTTTGATTGCTGCGGTGAGCGCGCCCGCGCTGCAGTTCTCCGGAACTAAAATGCTCACAAGCCCACCGAAAGCATTCGCAGCGGTCGTGTGTGCAGCCTCGAGGGGAATAATTCGTGTGATTTCTGGAAAACGCTTCCAGTCGTCCAGTCCCCAGTTTGCGTCAACATGAATGCCGATCTCCAGTTTAAGTCCTGCGGCCTTTGCTGAATCCGGAAGATCGATCGTGATCGGCACACCAGGGCGAGCGTAGAGGCCCGTAGAAACGCGCGTTTTTTCGCCATGGTTAATGAGCTTGTTAGGCCCCGTGTTTGCATTGAACGAGATGGTCCTCACAATAGCCTCGCCCGGGCCAACGGCGCCGGGATAATCATTAGCAGACGGGTGCGCAGGCGTCTTATCGGGCGCGAGCTTTTCCAGAATGAGATGCTGGTAGCGCGCAAGCATCGCATCCAGCGGGCGCGCCTTCCTTCGGAGGATATTGTCTTTCGCAATCGTCACCCAACCACGAGCGAAGTGCATCGAATTCAGTGCATTCTTCAAGGGTTCGCCAATCGTCTTCGCCGCGATGCAAGACTCCACAATCGATGCGCAAAACGCCCGATCCGCGGCTGAAAGTTTGGTGCCTCCAGCTTGATCTGCGCTCAGGGCGTCAACCGCGGTCAATGCATTCGAAAACTGTGGAAGTTCCGGCTGGATGTTGAAAGTCGTGTCGCTTGGACCAGAGCCGAGGAATGCAAGGCCCGCAGGCTCCAAGATCCCTTGCGCACCTGCAAGCGCCTCCTTTGAAGCGGCCCACGGTGTGGAGATCAGCACGACGCCGCCGCCTTTTTCAGCGAAAGCGTGGAGAGCCTGCGCCTTTTCGCTGAATCCTGCTGCATGCAGGCTTGCAACGACGACATCAGCGCCTGCGAGTGCCTTTGCATCCCACGCCTTTGGTGCTGGCAGCTTTTTGGTCTGTATCGCCTTCCAGTCCTTTTCATTGACCCCAAACAGCAAGACCGCTGGCTCGCTTTTCCGGGCTGCCCAAGCCGCCACATTTTGCTGCCATTCGCCGCCAGTTTCGGCGCCGATGAGGGCAGTGTGCGACATTGCGATGACTCGCCCAGCCTGTGGTTGATCCTTGAGATAGCCCGCTGCAGCGACGATTTCCTTTTTTGGTGAAATCACGAGCGGTATCGCGTTGCGCCCCTGCACCGCGATGGAGCCCGCCGAGCCCTTGAGTGGGACCTTTTGAATGCCTTTTGTGAGCGCTGCGTAGTCCTCGGCGGGACTGCCATATACAAGGCATCCAGTGGCGGTGAGTAAGATCGCCAACAAAAATGAGTGTCGTGCGGGGGAGTATCTCATGCGGTGGAATTTGTTGGTTTTGTGAATAGGCGTATCGGCCCCGGCGTCAGTTCACCTTGGCGGCTCCGAATCGAGAACCACCGCTTTCTCCGGGTTGATTCTACGCTTCAAGGATGCCTGATCCGCGCCCGAGGCGGTGCCTTGCGCCTGGGATTGGTCACCGACGAGGCACTCGTATAAATTCTGCGTGCCGGAGTTTCGGAACCGCATATTTTCGAAGGTGCAGTTTCTTGCTTCAAGAATAGTGTCCGGGCCGATGATCGCTTCCTTGAGTTCTCCTTGCCGAATCATCCAAACGTTCTCGAGTTGGACAAAGCAGGACTGTTGCGGTCCGCTTTTCGAAACAGTCAACGCCTGTTGAGCGGATGAAATAATGAGCGCGTTTTTGACCATATACCGGCCGGTGGCGGGAAAAAACAGGTCATGCCCGATACAATCACGTATCAGGACGCCATCATAGCTGGTTTCACTCGCGCCGGTATCGCAGATGCCCGTGCTGTTTCCAATGGAGACAAAGCCGCGGACCTGATACTGCGCAGATTCGTGCGCGCTGATTCCATCGTCACCGCATTCGATGGCGCGGATGTTTTCAAACACGACGTCACGGCAATCGCCATGGATGTTGAAGCCGTCGTTGTAGGGATGCGTCGCGGTGATGTTTCGAATGACAAGGTGCGCGTTGTTTCCGCCCATTTGTACGCCGCCCGAGCGGACTGGGACTTCGATTTGCGCGTCGGCCAGCGATTCGCCAGATTTCAGGCGGATGAAAAAGGTTCCGAATACCTGAGGATTGTTGGGCAGCGTCCGGGTAGCGTCTTTTTCGAACGTCCATTCGCCCGGTGAGAGCTCCTCTGGTTTTTTGAAAGGTGCGCTTTTGCCCTTGGATGTGCGCCCCATGTGGATCATTCGGCCTGCAAACCTGAAAAACCAGCGGCCAAGCATGGCGTCATCCAAACGCGCCATCAGATTATCCGCGGCGAAAAGGCCCGGCGAAACTTCGCGCCATTGCTGTGGATCCAACGGGTCGGCTCCTTCGAGGGTGGCGCCGTGTCCATCCAAGGTAATGGGCTGCCCAGGCAAGCCTTTCTTCGAATAGAAACCGGCGTACTCCCGGTAGACCTTTGGCTCGAGATGAACGGTGTCTCCGGGGCCTGCCGCCTTGATTGCCTCCGCGATGGTAGTGCAATCAGTCCCAACACGGATGTCGCGTGCTTGTGCGCCGGTCGAGAAAAGAACCACAAGGACGGATGTCGCTACACGGAAGGGATTCATCGCAGTCTTGGAGTGTGAGGGATACACGGGCATTTGTTGGTGAGCGTCCCAAAGCTGCGATATTTTGCCGTCTGCTCGGGATTCCAGTCACGGGATCGCTGTAAATGCGGGAACCGCGTGATGAGAGTGTGAGCTTGCGTTGCGGAGACAGAGGTCTCGTGTTTCACAACTGGGAGGGATGGTTTGGGATGTAAAGCTGCGCAAACGAGCACTTGCGCAGTATGACTTTTAAAAACGTATTGGAATTGCGGTGAGAATAGCGAGCCAATCCGCTGATTGTGAATGTTCGGAAGTCATCGCTTTCGTTCGTCGCACCCACTTTTCCACGCGCTTGGGTCAGCTCTGCCGAACAAGGGCTTTGCCGGGGAGCCCGTGGTGCTTATGACACGGACGTTAGACCGAAATGACTTTCCCGTGCGAATCACATAGGATTACCGTGAGCGCAAACTACAGTACTTCTTAGTGAGCACCTCTGCCTCCAACACCAACACGCCGCGACTCACGCCTGCCCCGACCCCTGCTCAGGAGGCGGCGGTAATGCAGCAGCTCCGGGACTCGCATTTGCGCAGCGTATTCAAGGCGATGAGCTGGCGGCTCATAGGGACCATCGATACGATGCTGATTTCGTATTTTTGGACTGGAAACTCCGGCAGGGCTCTTGCGATCGGTGGCTCGGAGGTCCTCACGAAAGTGGGATTGTATTACATGCATGAGCGGGTCTGGGCTCGGATACCGCTGGGCACGTTGCGCCGCCTCAGTCCTTTCTCAAAGGATGCCACCCCTACACCCGTGCAGCTGCGGGACTCCAAGCTGCGGAGCATGCTCAAGGCGATTAGTTGGCGGGTTGTGGGCACCATCGACACGATTCTCGTGTCCTACTTTTGGACGGGTGATACCAGCAAGGCCCTAAAAATCGGGGGCACAGACGTTCTGACGAAGATTCTGCTGTATTACCTCCATGAACGCGCGTGGGCTCGCGTACCGCTTGGAACAATCCGGAGGATTTTGGATCGCGAACCGGATGCGGTGCCGGAGGTGGATTCACAGCCTGGCGGGAAATAGTACGGCGCGGTGCCCGAGTTGGCGGGTGAGCAGGTGGGTTGGAGTTGTCATTTGCGCTGCGATCACGGAGGCTTTCCGGAAATTCCCCCCCCTATGATTCTTCTCAAACATCCCCGGACAATTCTTCCCGCAGCCCTGTTCGCTTTCGCCGGCACCTGTTGCACGGTCTTTGGAATCGATGCTGCGAAACTCGCGTCGATCAAGCCGGCGATGGAACAAGGCATTGCCGCAAAGCAGGCAGCGGGAATCGTCACGCTTGTGATGGAAAAGGGAAAAATTGTGCATCACGAGGCCGCTGGCATGGCTGATATCAAGGAAGGGCGCCGGATGGAAAAGGATGCGCTTTTCTGGATTGCGTCGATGACGAAGTCTGTGAACGCAACTGCGGTGATGATTCTGGTTGATGAAGGCAAGCTGTCTCTAGACGAGCCCGCCTCGCAGTGGCTTCCCGAGCTGGGTAAAATGAAACTCGCCGACGGAAGCGCACCCAAGACGCCGATCACGCTCCGGAGACTTTTGAGTCACACGGCAGGAATCGCATTCCCTCCTCGCAAGGCGACGGATGGTGCCATCTCGCTAAAATCCTACGTGGCGTCGCTCTTGAAGGCGCCTCTCGCATTCGAGCCCGGCGGCGGCTACGAGTATGGATTCGGCCCGACCGTGGCAGGTAGGATCATCGAGATCGTTTCAGGAATGAAATACGACGAGTTCCTGCAAAAGCGCTTGCTCGGGCCGCTCGGGATGAAGGACACACAGTTCAACCCCGATACTTCCCACCGCGCGCGGATCGCCCGAACCTACACAATGGATGAGGACACCCACGAGCTGAAGCCCGGGTACAATCCGTTTGTCACGAGCGACGCGAGCGTGATCCATATGGTTGAACCTTCCGGTGGATTGTTTTCAACGGCATCGGACATGGGCAGGTTTTACGCGATGATCGCGAACAAGGGCGAACTTGATGGCGTGCGGATTCTCTCGGCGAAGGCCGTGGCGGACATGACCGCGCCCGTGACTGCCGGAGGGAAGCTGCAGGGCTACGCCGCGGGTTGGCAGTGCAACACCGAGGAGCAGAGGCCTTGCGCTGCGATGCCCGTCGGTAGTTTCGGGCACGGAGGAGCGTTTTCGACCAACGGCTGGATCGATCCCGAACGCCAAATTGTCACCGTGTTCCTTGTGCAGGATGTGCTGGTGCCGGATAGCGGTAAGCCGAAGGACGCTTTTCAGAAAATTGTGATGGAAGCAGCTGGGGCAGCTGTCCCGGCGCCTCCCGCGAAAAAGAAGGCCAACTAGAAAGACTGCTTGAGGGTCTCAACCCCTCAGCGAGGCGCCGCATTAAAGTGCCATGACTGCGTCTTGCCATCTTTGGCGCGCAGCTCGATCGACTGGACTTCGAATTTTTCGCATGCCTTCGGAGGATGGATGCGGAGATGGATCACTGGTTCAGTGTCTTGAATAGTGGTGGAGAGCTTGCTCCACTCCTGAGAGGCGGACCATTCGAGTGGCGCAGTCTGCTCGGCAGTGAAGCTTCTCGATTTGGTACGCCAATTCAACGAACCGCTGCCGCCTTTGGCGGAGCGAACGGTAAGGGTTACTTTAATCGGCGGAAGCAGCTCGAGGTTCGAATTGGTGAGAAAGACTTTTGCGTTCGGTGCTGTGCCCGCGCTTGAAACAACTGACAGAGCCGACAAAGCCGCGCTGTCCCCCGAGATCGAAATACTGCCGTTTCGGCAAAGCCAACCTTGGATAGAGCCCTCCGGCGCGGCGGCCTGCGCTGCGGGTGCCGTGGCCTGTTGATGCGGGCCGGTGCTAGTGATTTCATGCTCCGAAAACAGGGTTTCATGGTGCTTGTCCAACGAGGTTGGCAGCCCGGCGGGGCTTAATGCCTCGGACCATGCGCGCAATTTTTGTCCGAGATGCGCGGCAACTTCGGAACGCTGCTGGGCAAGATTACGATCGCGATTTTCGCCTTCCGGCGTGGTCACGTCGAACAAGAGGCTTTCCCGGTCGCCGAGCGTGATGAGCTTGTTCGGGTATTCCTGAATGGCAGCCTGCGAACCCCAGCGCCAATAAAGCGTCCTAGTCGGAGCGGTTTTCTCAACGCCAGTCATGTATGGGATGAGATTCATTCCATCGAGAGCTGGATCCCTTGGTTGTGCGGCGGCCGCCATGGCGGTCGCTGCCACGTCGAGAGTGATTACAGGCTGCTCGTAAACCTGCCCGGGCGGAATCGTGCCGGGCCACGCGCATACGAATGGAACGCGAATCCCTCCTTCGCTGAGCATGCCCTTCTGCCCACGCATCGGCATATTCAACGAGCCGTTCCACGCACCACCCAGAGGCGCGCCGTTGTCGGAGATGAAAAACACGAGCGTGTTTTTTTCCTGTCCCATTTCCCTGAGCTTGCTTCGAATGCGCCCCAGACCGTCATCCATCGCTGCGATCATCGAGAGCGCCTGTCGTCTTTCTTTTGGCAGGTGTGCAGGAGTTTTTGAGTACCAGGGCTCGGGAGAGTCCAGGGGCACGTGGGGCGTGTACCAAGCGAGGTACATGAACCACGGCTGTTCCCGCTTGGCCGCCCTGCGGTTCAGAAAGGAAATCGCTGCGTCGGTTTGCACGACCACCCGGAAACGATCATCGACCACCAAGCGTGGCGCGTCTGGAAATGCATTTCCCTCCAGATCGTGGGATGCATAGAACTGCCTCAGCTCTCCCCGCCAGTATTCGTCAAAACCCTGCAGATGCGGAAAATGGGCAGGATCCACGCGCGCCCCTTTTTTCACGGCGGCGTCGTATTTGAGATCAAGGTGCCATTTGCCGATTTGCCCCGTCGCGTAGCCTGCCGACCTGAGACGCTCGGCGATGGTTTTCTCGGCAAGGGGAAGGGGGCCTTTCGAGTTGTCCTCAACGCCAAACCTCTGCTGATAGCGGCCGGTAAGAAGCCCCGCCCGCGATGGGACGCACTGCGGGGCGGTCGTGTAACCGCGCTTGAAAATAACGCCATCGCGCGCCAGTTGATCAATATTGGGCGTGCGAACATCGGGATCGCTTCCTTGAAGACCAATATCCGCCCAACCGTGGTCATCGCTATAAATCAGAAGAATATTGGGTGATGCCGCCAAGGCGGTGGTTTGAAAAACCATGCCTGCGCAGGCGTAAGCGGCAAGTCGAAGTAGCGATTCAGAAGTCTTCATTTGGGTGGATGGCTGAGCTGTCTTGAAACACCGGATGCCACCTCGAGTTGCGCCCTGCTCCGGGCTGCGTTGCAGGCGGAAAAGGATTCAAGCGCTTCGGGCTATTTGATGAAAAGCATCCGCACACCCACCAAAATCATGACCGTCGCAAAGATCAGTGTAAGCGTCCTGTTTTGAAAATGCTGGAGGGCACCTGCACTGAACCAGGCAATCACGGCACCCGCGACACCCGCGGGAATAGCTGTTTTCCAGTCGATCAAATTGTTGCCACTATTTTTTAAGGAAGCCACCAGAGAAGTGAGCACAATTGCAGCGAGCGATGTCGCCACAGCTTGTTTTTGCGAGAGGCCGAGGACGCCTACAAAAAGCGGGACCATGATCACGCCGCCGCCGACTCCGCAGAGCGCTGCGACGACGCCGCTGAGGGCCCCAATGAGAATCGGAATGAGCATGACGTTTTTTTCGAAACGAGATTTTATTCCGTCTATGTAACAGTCAGCCGGACAATGAGCTGTTGTAAAACGCCCCTGGGCTCCTTCGAGGAGCTGACCAAGGCGATGTTCGCCTCCAGCACCAGTTTCTGCGCGGTCCGCAGCTCTGCGATGCTGTAGCGATGCGCCTGCTGTGCCGCGATCCCAAGCGAGTACGCGTTGACAGTGCCGTCCTTCTTGCGCGGAAGATGTTCCTTGGCTTCGTCGCTCAGCTTTTCGAGTGTCTTTGAAAAAAAGAACGGCTGCGCAGGACGCGTCAGCTTGTGGCGGTCCATGAGATCCTTGACCGCGAG
>JBILKY010000021.1:0-22462 GCA_044376395.1 Chthoniobacteraceae bacterium
CGCCGCGATGAGTTACGCCGATGCGCAGTTTGGACGGGTCCTCGATACGCTTGATGAACTGAAGATCCGGGACAACACAATCGTCGTCATCATTGGTGACAACGGCTTTGAACTCGGCGAGCACGACAGTTGGGGTAAGATGACCTTGTTCGGGTGGGATGCGCGCGTGCCGCTGATCATCAGTGCGCCCGGTATCGGTAAGGGCGGCGCGAAGACGAGTGCGATCAGCGAGTTGATCGACATCTTTCCCACACTGACAGATCTCAGTGGTCTTCCATCTCCCCGTCAGCTTGATGGCACCAGCCTTGTGCCGGTGCTCAAGGATGCAGGCGCCTCGGTGAAATCCGCGGCGCTGACGCAGCATCCGCGCCCGGCGCTCTATTGGGGAGGCGGTCCGCAGGCGCTGCCGCAGGTGATGGGCTACGGGCTGTCCACCGACCGCTGGAGCTACCATGAGTGGCGCGACTTCAAAACCGGCCAGGTGGTCGCGCAGGAACTCTACGACGAGCAGGCCGATCCGCTCGAAACCGTGAATCTCGTCGGCACTGTCGAGGCTGCAGCACAGATCCCCGCGCTTGCTGAGAAACTCGAAGCGATCACCCGGGGAGGAAAGCGATGAGAAGACTGAATTGCTTTTTGCTGACCGCGCTTTGGCTTGTTTCGGTTTCGTACCTGAACGCAGCGAACGCTTCTTCGAAGAAGCCAAACGTCCTGTTCATTGTGTCCGACGACCTTAAGCCGCTGCTCGGCTGTTATGGCGCATCGTGGATCCAGTCACCGAACATCGACCGGCTCGCGCAGCGCGGGACGGTTTTCAAGTCGAACTACTGTCAGGTGGCGTTCTGCGCGCCCACGAGGTTCAGTCTGCTGACGGGATTGCGTCCGGACACCACTGGGATGTACCTGAATCCGGAAAAGGCCCAGGACCTCCTCCGCACCCGACTGCCTGATGTGGTGACGTTGCCCCAGCTTTTTAAAAACCACGGCTACATTACGCATCCTTTGCACAAGGTTTTTGACGGTCGTACAGTCGATCAGGGTCATGACGCCGTTTCGTGGACGGTGCCGTACGGTCCTTGGGAGATGGCGCCTGGTGAAAAACCCGCTGCAGGAGGCTATCAGGATCCCGTGACGAAAGCTCGGCTTGCGGAGGCCATAACGCAGGGCAAACCTGCCTCAGGGCCTCCAACGGAGGCGTGCGACATCCCAGACAATGCTTATCACGACGGCGGGGTTGCGCAAACAGCGGCGAAGCGAATCCGTGAGTTCGCCAACAAGAAAGATCCGTTTTTCCTCGCCGTTGGTTTTGTGAAGCCGCACATGGCATTCATTGCGCCGAAGAAATACTGGGACCTCTACGATCGGACCGCGCTGCCGCTTGCGCCGTTTCAAGAGTTGCCCGCCGGCAGCCCGCACGACTTGGCCTTCTACAGCAACTCCGGCGAGCTTCGCGAGCGTGCGGGCGTGCCGATAGCCGGTCCGATCGCCGAGGCACTGCAGCGCGAACTCATCCACGGTTACGCCGCGTGTGTGTCCTACATCGACGCGCAAGTCGGGATGCTGATGAAGACACTCGATGAAACGGGCATCGCTGATAACACGATCATCTGCTTCTGGGGCGACCACGGCTGGCACCTCGGAGAGCACGGACACTGGGGTAAACTGACCAACTACGAGGACGCAGCGCGCGCGCCGTTGATCATTTCGGCTCCGGGATTTTCAGGAGGAGTGAAGGCTAGTGGATTGACTGAGTTTTTGGATGTGTATCCAACGCTCTGCGAACTCGCCGGACTGCCGACACCGACGCACGTCGAAGGCAAAAGCCTCGTTCCGTTGATGCGCGGCAAAGAGGTGTCGATTCATAAGGCGGCGATGACGCAGATGAGTCGGGGGCTAGGTAAGAATGCAACCATGGGCTGGTCCATGCGCACCTCACGATACCGCTACATCGAGTGGAGATCCGCCGATTTCAGTCACGAAAAGCCGGTGTTCGGCAATCAAACACTAGCCGTTGAACTTTACGATTATCAGACGGACCCTCACGAGCGCGAAAACATCGCAGGAAAAGCCAAGTGCGCCGCCTTGCTAAAAGAGCAGCAACGTCTCTTTGACGAACTGCTGCCACATTTGCCGAGGCGTTTGGGATAACAGAGCATGAAGAACGCACTCGCATTTGTGGCTCTATGGTTCGTCGCGCTAACGCTGCGTGCGGCGACTTCAACGGCGGAGGAAAACGCAGTTGCGGCTGCGTTTGCGCAGAGCAACGTTTATGCGAATCCAGAGAGGACCGCGTTTAGTTTCACGCTTGGAGGAAAGTCGTCGGGTGAGCTGCTTCGCGACTGCAAGCGAACGGATGCGGTGCGTGAGATTGATGCCCAGCGCCGAGAGCGCACGCTCACTTGGATGGATGCGACTACGGGACTGCAGGTGCGGCTTGTGTCGACCGAGTATGTAGGTTTCCCCGTCGTGGAGTGGACAGCGTGGATTAAGAACACGGGAAACGCTGCCTCTCCGCTTTTTGAGAACATTCAAGGTCTCGAGTGCACGCTGGCCGCCAGTGGTACGGATGTCTTTTCCTTGCATGGGATCCGCGGGGATACGTGCGTGGCCGAAAGTTTTCGGCCGTGGATCCGCGAACTCAAAGCTGGGGCACATCACGTTTTCTCACCACCAGTCAAAGGCGGCTACGCCTCCGGTAAATCCAGCGACGGCGCGGATGGCTGGCCTTACTGGAATCTGCAAACTCCCAAAGGCGGTATGATACTCGCCGTTGGCTGGCCGGGGCAGTGGGAGGCAAAGTTTGAGCGGAGTGAAGACGGCTCTTTGCATGTGAGGGCTGGGCAGCAACTCACGCATCTCGTGTTGAAGCTGGGCGAAGAGATCCGCACGCCATCGACCACGCTCCTATTCTGGCAAGGTGACGATGTGACGCGGGCTCAGAACCTGTGGCGTTCGTGGTATCTCGCGCACGTGCTGCCGCGCATCGGCGGTGAGCCGCAACCGCCCACGACGCAGATTCAAGTCGGCGGTTCGATTGCAACATGGGGCGGCGTGCAGGCTTACCTCGATGCAGGCATCAAACCTGACATCCTCTGGCGCGACGCAGGTTCGGATTCCAAGAGCACATGGTATCCCAGCGTTGGACCGCGCAAAACAGAATGGCTGAACACCGGTACTTGGATTCCAGATCCGGCCAAGTATCCGGAGGGGTTCCGCCCGTTCAGCGACAAGGCGCGCGCGAACGGCATGCAGTTCCTGCTGTGGTTCGAGCCTGAGCGGGTTGGGGATCCGGGCTCGTGGCTTGGAAAAAATCATCCGGAATGGCTGCTTCCCGGCAATAGCGCCGGTGATGTACTCAACCTCGGTAACCCGGATGCCTTGAAGTGGCTGATCGATCACATCGACGGGATGGTGAAATCCGAGGGGCTCGACTGGTATCGCGAAGATCTGAACGGCGATGGATACGGCACTGCATGGCGCAAGGCGGACGCACCCGATCGGCAGGGCATCACAGAGAATTTTCATGTGCAGGGGCATCTCGCTTTCTGGGATGAACTTCGCCGTCGCAATCCGAGTCTGCGCATCGACTCGTGTGCCTCCGGTGGCCGCCGTAACGACCTGGAAACGATGCGCCGCTCCGTGCCACTGCTGCGCAGTGACTGGTCTTGCATGCCCTTCAAAGACGCACCGCTGCAATGCGAAGGCAACCAATCACACACATACAGCCTCTCTTCGTGGCTGCCGTGGCAGGGTGCGGGTGTCCATTTCACCGACAGCTACTCCGTGCGCAGCTATTACCTGACCGGCTTTGGAATGATCATTCCGGGTGGCTGGAGAAAAACGGCTGAGGACATCGCTGCAGTGCAAAAAGGCTACTCTGAGTGCCGCCGCATCGCTCCGCTCATGCTCGGCGACTACTTTCCGCTTACACCTCACAGTCTCGACACAACGTCATGGATGGCCTGGCAATTCTATCGCGAGGATCTCGGTGAAGGCGTCGTACAGGCCTTTCGACGTCCGGATGCCGTGAGTGATACGCTCTCCGTGAAGCTTCGTGGTCTCGAGCCGCAGAAGCGCTATGAGATCGAAAATCTCGACGGCGGGAAGCAAGTGCGAACAGGCGCGGAATTCATGCGCGGCCACACGATCACACTCAGTGAGAAACCTTCGGCCGCCCTGTTCTTGCTGAGAGTCCTCAACTAAATCCCTCAAGTAACACTAAAGACCAACACCGCCCCCGCCCATGATTACCACCACCCGCCTATTCGCCGCTATTTTGGCATTTATCCTGCCTCTGAGTACGCCAGGCGTGGCAGCAGACGCGTCTGCAAAACGCCGGCTTCTCTTCACCGAGTACGGCAAGGGACCGAACCGGTTCGTCGAACTCGATGGCGACGGCAAGCTGGTGTGGGAACTCAAGCCGCCGAGCACAACAGTGATTTTCCAGGCGCTTCCAAACGGAAACATTCTCTTCGGTTACGGCGGCCAGCCAACCGGGGTGCGCGAGATCACTTCGCGTGGTGAGACGGTATTCGATTATGTCAGCAAATCACACCAGGTGTTCGGGTGCGAGCGGCTGCCCAACGGCAACACGCTCGTAGCCGAGCAGGAGCCGTGTCAGGCGCTTGAGGTGAACCCGAAAGGCGAGGTCGTGCATGTGACGCCGCTCACCACGAACGTGAAGGGTTTCCATCTCCAAGTCCGGAACATCCACAAGCTGCCCAACGGAAACATTCTGGCCGCGCACGAAGGCGAGGGCGCCGTGCGCGAGGTGGATCCGCAGGGCAAGGTGGTGTGGGAATACACGGGCGTCACCAACACCGGTGAAGCGCAGCGACTCGCCAACGGCAATACGCTGATTTGTTGCGGCACGCAGAAGCGGCTCATCGAGGTGACTCCGGACAAGCAGATTGCATGGGAGTTCAAAGCCGAGGATGCGCCGGAGTTGAACGTGACCTGGGTGTCGAGCGTGCAGCAGCTGAAGAACGGCAATTTTCTAGTCGGAAACTTCATCAGGGGTCAGGAGGGAAAAGGAGCGCATGCGTATGAAATCACGCGTGACAAAAAAGTCGTCTGGAAATGGGACGACCACAGTTTCATCAAATCCCTCACGACCGTCCGTGCTCTCGGCGAATAACTTTTTCTAGATCCACATCCCCATGCCAACCGTCGCCATCACAGATTATACATTCCCAGACCTCAGCTTTGAGGAAGCGGTGCTTCGTCCCGCCGGCGTTGAGATTGTCTGCTTCAAAGAAAAGCGTTCCTCGGCCGAAATCGCCGAGCTCGTGCGTGAGGCGGACGCAGTCATCGCACAGTTCGCTTCGGTCAACGCAGACGTTGTGAACGCCATGACGAAAGCCAAGGCCATCGTGCGTTACGGAATCGGGTTCGACAACGTGGATTGCAACGCCGCGCGCGAACGCGGCATCGCGGTTTGCAATATCCCGGACTATTGCATCGACGAAGTCGCCGACCACACGCTCGCGTTCATCCTTGCGATCACGCGCCAGGTCGTGCCGAACGCCTTGGATATGCGCGCCGGGAAATGGGGTCTCGCCACGCCGGTATCGGCGATGGCTGCGCTGAAGCATCTGACTATCGGCATCGTGGGTTTTGGCAGGATCGGCCGCGAAGTGGTGAGGCGCCTGCTTGCATTCAAGGCGCGGGTGCTGGTTTTTGATCCGGTGGTTCCGGCTGCGGACATTGAGAAATCGGGAGCCTTAGCCGCCGCATCGTTTGAGCAGCTGCTCGCCGAAAGCGATGTGGTCTCGCCGCACTGTCCGTCTACTCCGAAGACAAAGCAGCTGTTCAATGCCGGCGCTTTCGCAAAAATGAAGGCCGGATCGATTTTCATCAACGTGGGTCGGGGCGATCTTGCTGACAGCGCCGCCATCACCGCGGCACTGCAGTCGGGCCATCTTGCGGGCGCAGCGCTGGACGTGTTCGATCCCGAGCCGATCCCCGCGGATCACCCGATCCGCACGATGCCCAACGTCATTCTCGCCTCGCACATCGCTTCTGCGAGCCCGCCCGCAGTCAAAACCCTGCGTGAAACTGCTGCGCGGATCGCGCTTCAAGCCGTGCGCGGCGAGGCGTTGCCAAACGTTGTAAACGGAGTCGCCATGCGACATTAATTCCTGCGTGCAGTCTAACCGCTAAAAACCCCAACCCTCCATTACATCATGCATACGCGTCGTTCATTCCTTGCCTCCCTTTCAACCCTTGCCGCCGCGCCGCTTTTAGCGCGCGACTTTAGCAAAGATGCGCTTCCGGTGCGCTATCCCGAGCCGGATGTGATCGTATTGGACAAGGCGTTTGAGAAATACAAAGTCGGCTCCGCACCCATCGAAAGACTTCACACCGGCATGTACTGGGCGGAAGGTCCCGCCTGGAGCGGCTGGGGGCAGTATTTGGTTTGGAGCGATATTCCAAACAACGTCCAGCATCGCTGGCTGCAGGATGACGGCGAGGTGACCACCATCCACAAGCCGGCGGGCCACAGCAACGGCAACACTTTCGACCGCGAAGGGCGCCAGATTTCGTTTGAGCACGGCAACCGCCGCGTGGTGCGTTACGAGACCGACGGCAGTCTCACCGTGCTCGCCGACAAATTCGACGGCAAGCTCTTCAACGCGCCGAACGACGGTGCGGTGCATCCCGACGGCAGCGTGTGGTTCACGGATCCCGGCTACGGCAGCCTCGGAAATTACGAGGGCAACAAGGGGGATCTGCTGCTTAAGGAAGCGGTGTATCGCATCGACCCGAGCGGCAAGGTGGAGAAGATGACGGACGAAATCTTCAAGCCCAACGGCCTCTGCTTTTCGCCGGATTACAAAAAAGTTTACGTGGCCGACACCGGCTCCACGCACTACCCGGATGCGCCGAAGAACATCAAGGTATGGGACATCGACGGCGCGAAAGCCAAAAACGGCCGCGAGTATGCTTCCATGAAAATGACGCTGAACGGGAAGGCGGTCGCGGGTCTTGCGGACGGCATCCGCTGTGACAAGGACGGCAACATTTGGGCCAGCGCAGGCTGGGTGGGCGAAGGGTATGACGGCGTGCAGATCTTTTCGCCGGAAGGCAAGCGCATCGGTCAGATTGTGCTCCCGGAAGTGTGCAGCAACGTGTGCTTCGGAGGACCGCGCCGGAACCGGTTGTTCATGACGGCGAGCCGCAGTCTTTACTCCGTCTATGTCGAGGCGCAGGGAGCGCACTGGTGTTAGCAACGGAAACCAACACGCATGCGGAGATCCAGGACATGAACGCGCCTGACGAAAGCTTGGCGCGTTTCATCGAGGCACCCGACATTGTGCTCGTCGGTAGCGGAATCATGTCCGCGACTCTCGGCGTGATGCTCAAGCAGTTGGATCCGCGGTTGCGGATCCAATTGTTGGAGGTCACTTCCGAGCTTGCGCGTGAGGCTTCCGATGGCTGGAACAATGCCGGGACGGGACACGCGGGAATCTGCGAGATCAGCTACACTCCTGAACGCGATCAACAGGGCGGCGTGCCCATCGGCAGAGCGCTTAAAATTTTCGAACAGTTCGAGCATTCAAAGCAGTTTTGGGGATCGGCCGCGGCGGATGGAGTTGTGGGGGCGCCAGAGGATTTCATCCACGCTGTGCCGCACATTTGCTTTGTGCACGGAACGGAGAATGTGGAATTCCTGCAAGCCCGCCACGCAGCGATGGCGGCGCATCATTTTTTTCGCGGCATGGAACTGACCCGTGATCCAGCCGTGATGCACAAGTGGGCCCCGCTGGTGATGGAAGGCCGCGTAGCGAGTCCTGTCGCCGCGACAGTGGGCGCTGGCACGGAAGTGGACTACGGCCAACTGGCCCGCAGGCTTTGCGGATGGCTCGCCGGCCAGGAGGGGTGTGGAATCGCTGCGGGATGGAAGTTCACCGGCCTTGAGCGCGTTTCGGAAAGGTGGCGCGTAAAAGTGCAATGCCAAACGACTGGCGAGAGGCGCAAGCTGGAGACCCGTTTTGTATTTGTCGGCGCAGGAGGAGGCAGTTTGCCGATTTTGCAGTCTACGGGCCTCGCGGAGGTCGCAGGTCTCGCAGGGTTTCCCATCGGCGGGGAGTGGCTTGTATGCGACGAACCTTCCATCTGTGCGCGCCATGACGCGAAGGTTTATGGCGCACCTCCTCCTTCTTCGCCGAGTCTTGGCGCCGGACATTTCGATGTGCGCAGGCTCAACGGGAGGAGGCAGCTTTTCTTTGGCCCGTTCGCTTCATGGACCACGCGTTTTCTAAAGCAAACCGGGCGTTTGAGCGATTTGCCGCTTTCGGTCCGCGCGGGAAACGTGGGCGCGCTGCTGCGGACTGCCGTGCGCAACCAGTCGCTGGTTCGTTACCTGGTGGCCGAGGGATTGCAAAGCATGGAGGATCGGCTTCGCGCGGTCCGGGAGTTTTATCCCAACGCCCGATCCGAGCACTGGCGGCTTGTGGGGGCAGGAATCCGCGTACAGGCGATCAAGAAAGCGGATCGTGGTGCTCTGTATTTCGGCACCGAGGTGTTTGCGTCGGCGGATCGTTCGATTGCGGCGCTGCTGGGCGCGTCACCGGGCGCATCGGTGTCCGTGAATGTCGCGCTTGAAACCATCCAGACCTGCCTTCCGCACCTGCTCGCAGACGCCGAGGGCCTGCAGCGGATGCGTCGGATGATCCCGACTTTTGAACACGACCTCAAGCAGTCGGTAAACGCAGCGTTGTTTGAGAAAACCAGCCGTGAAGCCGAGGAGAGGCTCCACTTGAACCTTTGATCAACCCGTCCAAATACCAACCACCATCAACATGAGTAAGACTGACACTGCAACATCCCGCCAACCCAAGCCGCTTTTTCGTGGCGTGTGTGCGTCCTCGATCACGCCATTTCAACCGGATGGCACGTTCGCCCTCGAGCGTCTCAAACCGCACATCGACTGGCTCATCGCTGAAGGCGTGGCCGCAATTTCGCCGTTAGGAAGCTCGGGAGAATTCGCAGGCATGGAGACGGAGGATCGCAAGCGCGTGCTTGAGGCGACGATTGAAGCGTGCGCAGGAAGGGTGCCGATTGTCGCTGGCTCGCACCACGTTTCAACCAAGTTGACCGTTGAATTATCCAAGCATGCGGAGCGTGCCGGCGCGGACGCTCTGCTCATCGTGCCCCCTTACTACATGGTGCCGACGCCAGCGCAGACCATGGACCATTACCGGCGCGTTGCGGAGGCGGTTTCCATCCCGGTCGTGCTGTATCACAACATTCCGCTGACCGGCATTAATCTCCGCACGTCGCACCTTGCACAGCTTTTCCGCGAAGGCGCCATCAAGGGTGTGAAAATGTCCAATGCCGAGCCCGATCGCATCTGCTCACTCCTGCAGGAAACCGGTGGCGAGCTTTCGGTTTATGCGGGGATTGACTCGGTTGCGTTTGAAGGGCTTTGCCACGGCGCGCACGGCTGGATCTCAGGAATTCCAAGCATGGTGCCCGGGGCGGCGGTGAAGCTTTATGAAGCGATAGCGGTGCGCGCCGACCTAGGCGAAGCGCGCCGGGTGTGGGCGAAGCTCTCGCCCCTGATGCGACTTCAGTTCAACGCATATCACAGCGGTGGCGATGGAGCGCATTGGTTCAGCGTCATGAAGGCGGGCCTGAACATGATCGGCCCTGAAGTGGGCGACCCCGCACCTCCGGTGCTTCCGCTGCCGGAGGAGTTCCGCGAGACCCTCGCCGCGCTCCTGCGCGACCTCGGCTATGCAGTCAAAACCGCCCGTTAAAACCATCTCATTAAAAACGCCCCGAAAAAGCGCCACCAAACAACAGCACTCTCACGCATGAAAATCATCCGCCACCAAACATCCGACGGTCTCATTCAACACGCAGCACTCCAAGCCGACGGCACTGCACTCCGAATCGACGGCGATTTGTTTGGCAGCTATACCGTCACGGCGGAAGTGGTCAAGCCGGGCAAGCTGCTCGCTCCAATCCAGCCTGCAGCGATCTTTTGCATTGGTTTGAATTACCGCAAACATGCGGAGGAAAGCAACGCACCGATCCCGCAACAACCAGTGCTTTTCATGAAGTCACCCGGTGCAGTGCAGAATCCTGGTGACAACATCGAGCTTCCGCGTCACTTGCAAAGCGACGAGGTCGATTACGAATGCGAGCTGGCTGTCGTGATCGGAAAACGGTGCAAAAATGTCTCGAAGGCGAACGCGCTCGACTACGTGCTTGGGTACACCTGCGCAAACGACGTGAGCGCGCGCGACTGGCAGATCAAGCGCGGCGGCAGCCAGTGGTGCCGCGGGAAAACGTTCGACACGTTTGCTCCGCTCGGACCGTGCCTCGTGCTGAAAGACGAGATTCCGGATCCCAACACGCTGCGCATTCAAACGACGCTCAACGGCAAAACCATGCAGGACTCGAATACATCCGACATGATTTTCGACATTCCGACGCTCATCGAGTTCTTGAGTGGCAGCACCACGCTGCTGCCCGGGACTGTGATTCTGACAGGCACGCCGCAGGGTGTGGGCGCCGCAATGAAACCGCCCGTCTTTCTGCAGCCAGGGGACAAGGTGACCATCGAGATTGATAAGATCGGCGCCCTCACAAACCCCGTGGTGGCGGAAGCCTGATTGGAAAACACCGCCCCGTGACTGCCCCCGAATCCACCCCCGTGAATGTCCCCGCCTTGCGACGCAAGGTGGCGCTGCGCATTCTGCCGCTGGTCATCCTGCTCTACATCATCTCCTATTTGGACAGGGCGAACGTGGCGTTTGCGAAGCTGCGCATGGGCAAGGCGCTCGGGTTTTCGGAGGAGGTGTTTGGGTTCGGCATTGGGGTGTTTTTCATCGGGTACTTGTTCCTCGAGATTCCGGGCGCGCTTTTGGTGGAGCGCTGGAGCGCGCGCAAGTGGTTTGCACGAATCTTGGTGACGTGGGGTTTCATTTCCGCGGCGATGGCGTTTGTGAAAACGCCCTCGCAGTTCTATTGGGCGCGTTTCTTCCTCGGGGTGGCGGAGGCGGGTTTTTTCCCCGGCATTATCGTGTATTTCACGCACTGGTTTGTGCAGAGCGACCGGTCGCGTGCGTTGTCGGGGTTGCTGATGGCGGTGCCGTTCAGTCTTGCGCTTGGAGCTCCGGTGTCGTCGCTTTTGCTCGACGTAAACTGGATGGGATTGGAGGGCTGGCAGTGGCTTTTCATCGTGGAAGGGATGCCTGCTGTGGTTCTGGGATTTGTGGTGCTGGGTTGTCTCACGGACCGGCCGCGCGACGCGCAGTGGCTTACGAAAGCCGAAAGGGAACACCTTGAAGCGGAGCTCGCAGCGGAGGCCGCAGCGAAGGAAGTCGCGGGCAAAGTTTCTGTCAGCGCCGCGTTCCGTCTTCCTGCGGTCTGGTTGCTCGTCATCGGTGTGATGATCTGCAACAGCGGCGGCTATGCGCTCAGCTTCTGGCTGCCGACGACTGTGAAAAACCTTTCGGGCGGCTCGGACCGCATGACGCTTTTTTACAGCGGGATTTACTACGCATGCGGCATCGTGAGCGTGATTGTCTCGGGCCAGAGCGCTGACCGGACCGGGGATCGCAAATGGCACGCCGTTGGCGGGATGATTGCGACCGGTGTTTTTCTCGCGTGCAGCGTGCTGCCGGGACAGGCCTTTGGCACGCAGATGATCTGGTTGTGCCTGACGGCGCTGGGAGCGTTCTTTTGGATCACGCCGTTCTGGACGCTGCCGTCTCTCACATTAACCGCCTCGGCTGCGGCGGCCGCGACGGGGCTGATCAACATGGGGGCAAACATCGCGGGTTATCTGGGAAACCACGCCACAGGCTGGCTGCGTGCGCACGGCTATGGCGAAACGGGCTGCCTGTTGTTTCTTTCGGCATGCTTCATCGTGGGCGGCTGCGTCATTAGTTTCCTGCGTCTGAAGCCAAAATCTTTATGAGCTCCAATTCTTTGAAAACTGAAAAGCTCCGACTCTACCGCACCATGCAGGTCATCCGCGTGGTCGAGGAGCGGCTTGCAAAATCACATCAGCGCGGGCTGATTCCCGGGGCATGCCACACGTATGTAGGGCAGGAGGCCATCGCAGCGGGTGTGTGCGCGCATCTTCGAAACGCAGACGCAATTTTCAGCACGCACCGGGGTCACGGGCATGCGCTTGCAAAAGGGCTTCCGCCGCGCGAATTGATCGCTGAATTGTACGGAAGAGAGACCGGCTGCTCCCGGGGACGTGGCGGCTCGATGCATCTTTTCGCACCCGAGATCGGAATGCTCGGGACAAGCGGCATCGTGGGGCCCTGCATCCTGCAGGCCACCGGTGCAGGTTACAGTTTCAAGCTGATGAAAACCGACAACGTCGGCGTCGCCTTTTTTGGCGATGGCGCTGTCAACAACGGCGCGTTTCACGAGGGCGTGAACATGGCAAGCATCTGGAAACTGCCGGTGCTCTTCGTTTGCGAAAACAACCAGTTCGCGACGGAAGTCCCATTTGAATCCGTAGCCGGAAATCCCAGCGTGGCAGCCCGCGGCGCGGCGTACGGAATCGCCTCGGTTGCGATTGATGGCAACGACGTGCTCGCGGTCGAGGCGGCCGCTGCCGAGGCGATTCAGCGTGCAAGGTCCGGCGGCGGACCCACGCTGCTCGAATGCAAGACCTACAGGACACGGCCGCACTCCGAGGGCATGGGCGACTACACGTACCGCACCAAGGAAGACGTCGAACGGTGGAAGACGCTCTGCCCAATCAAGCGACTCCGCGAAACTCTCGTGTCGACGCAGATCGCCAACGCATCGGAACTCGACGAAATTGACCGCGAAGTCGAGGCTATCGCCGAACAAGCGCACGCCTTTGCAGAGCTCAGTCCGTTTCCGTCGCCGGATTCAGCGACTGATTCCGTGTACTCCCCTGCGCGGACTGGAGCCGCGCGCGATTTGCCTGAGCGCCCAAAGTCGACGCGCGAGTTGAGTTTCATGAAAGCCACGCTCGAGGCGCTTACCGAGGCCATGGAAAAAGATCCGAGTATCTTCGTTCTTGGCGAAGGCATCGGGGTGCGCGGCGGCAATTTTGCCACAACGAGCGGTCTGTTCGCAAAGTACGGGCCCGAGCGATTGCGGGATACGCCGATTTGCGAGCGCGGTTTTGTCGGACTCGCGTGCGGCGCCGCGATGAGCGGAACGCGTCCCGTCGTGGATTTCATGTTCGCTGATTTTGTGTTGGACGCAGCTGGCGAGATTATCAATCAGATCGCGAAGATGCAGTACATGAGCAGCGGCCGCCTGCAAATGCCCGTGCTTCTGCGCGGGTGCATCGGGATCGGGCATGCTGCCGCGACGCACCATTCGGGGAGCTACTATTCAATGTACGGAAATTTTCCAGGGCTGCGCGTGGTGGTGCCTTCCAATCCGCGGGATGCAAAGGGGCTTTTGAAGACTGCGCTCACCTGCGGGGATCCGGTTTTGTTTCTGGAGCACCGCGAGCTCATGGCGGTCAAAGGCGAAGTGCCTGAGGAGGAATACTACATCGACTTCGGCCGCGCCGCTGTTGTGCGCACGGGAACGGATATCACGGTGGTGGCACTCGCGTTGATGGTGCACAAAACTCTCGAAGCATGCGCGCTTCTCGCCGAGGACGGCGTTTCGGTGGAGCTCATTGATCCAAGGACGGTGGCGCCGCTGGATGTGGAGACTATCCGGCGTTCCGTGCAAAAAACGGGACGCTTGCTGATCGTGGACGAAGCGTTCGAGCCTTTCGGTGTTGGCGCGGAGATCGCGGCGCAGATCGCAGACGCGGGGTTTGATGACTTGGACGCGCCGATTCGGAGGCTGAACGGGAAACATTCCCCCACCCCGTATAGCGCGACGCTTGAGGCCGCGGTGGTGCCGAATGTGCAAGCCATCCGACAGGCGATTCTGGATCTTTCCAACGAGTAAACTTTTTCAATCATGCCTACAGCAATCACGTTGCCGCGTCTGGGTTGGTCGATGGAGGAGGGCGTTTTTATTGAATGGCTCAAGCGCGATGGCGAATCCGTGAAGTCCGGCGACGCTTTGTTTACCATCGAGAGCGATAAAGCGGCGCAGGAGGTCGAAGCGATTGATGCCGGGACATTGCACGTTCCCGCAAACGGCCCGCAGCGGGGCGACAAGATCAAGGTCGGTGCAGCTATCGGATACCTGCTAGCCGACGGCGAGACATCGGAGGCCGTTCGGGGTTCAATAACGCCAGCTGCAGCCGTCCAGGACCAAAGCGCTCGCCAAACCGCCAGTGAGTCCGGTGGGAAGAAGCAGGGAAAACCGCTTCCGCTAGCCGACGTGGTTGCGACAGAACGGAAGCAGGGCGCACCTCTTGCGAGTCCGGCCGCTCCGGCTAGTCCGCGCGCGCGCCGTGCAGCTCGCGAAAAGGGTGTTTCGCTTGAGCATGTGTCCCCGAGCGGGACTAGCGGCCGGATCCGCGAGAGAGATGTGCTCAAGGTTTGGAACGAGCGCTCCGCCGACTCCGAAAACTGGGAGGTGATTGAGACGCAATCGATGCGGCGAACGATCGCCGATCGCATGGTTCGCAGCTTGAATAGCACTGCCCCCGTCACGATCCACCGCCGGTGCGATGCGGTAGAGTTGGTGAACTTGCGAAACCAGTTAAAGCAGGCCGCTGAGCATGCGGAGGGGCCGAGCTTTAACGACATCCTGATCAAGATTGTCGCAGGTGCGCTGCGCCGGCATCCGATGCTCGCAGCCCGCTGGGTGTCGGATCAGATTGAGATTCCGAAGGCGTTGCATATTGGATTTGCAGTCGATACCGAGCACGGGTTGTTTGTTCCTGTGATTCGTGATGTCTTGCAGCTGAGCTTGCGCGAGGTCACAAGCGCATCACGGTTGTTGATTGAAGCGGCACGGGCGGGCAAGTTGAAGCAGGAGCAAATGCAGGACGGCTGCTTCACGATGACGAGCCTCGGGAGTTTCGGGGTGGAATTGTTCACACCAATCATCAACCACCCGCAAACGGCGATTCTTGGCGTGGGTGCAATCCGGCGCGAGGCGGTGGCAATGGAGGACGGTACGCTGGCAAACCGGCAGCAGCTCACGCTAAGCCTTACGTTCGACCACCGCATCGTTGACGGCGCGCCTGCGGCGCGCTTTCTGCAGAATGTCTGCGAGCGGATTGAAAATCCCTTCGCGGCGCTTTTGAACGGGAATTGATTCACAAAACAGAACGTAAAATGCAGGCAAATCTACAACAGCAAGTCGCTCTGGTGACAGGTGCGGGAAAAGGGATCGGACAAGCGATAGCGGACAAGTTTTCAGCCAACGGGGCGACGGTTTTTTACACAGACATCGATGAGGAGAACGCGAAAATCGCCGCGGCGAAAAGCGGCGGGCACGCGCTGAAGCTGGATGTCACCGATTCCGCGGACATCGCTCGAGTGATGGAAACGATCATGGCGCAGTGCGGCCGATTGGACATTGTGGTGAACAATGCCGGCATCAATACGCTCGCGCACCGTGTGACAACGGATGAGTTTCCACGCGAGGAATGGGACCGGATCGTGGCTGTGGATTTGACCGCGGTTTACGAAGTGAGCAAAGCGGCGGCGCAGATCATGAAGCGGCAGCGCGCGGGAAGGATCATCAACATTTCTTCGATTGGAGGCGTGGTGCCTTTGCGGTTGCAGTGTGCGTTCACCGCAGCGAAGGCCGGTGTTAACAACTTTACGCGAGCCATGGCGATCGAGTTTGGCCGCGATGGGATTCTCGTGAATGCGATCGCGCCGGGATCGGTGATGACCGAGGGCACGCAGAAGCTGTTTTACGGAGACGACGGGTTGTTTCGAAAGAACGTGCAGGCGATGATCGACCACGTGCCACTGGGCCGACCTGGGACGCCCGACGAAATCGCGGTCGCCGCGCTCTTTCTTGCCGCACCCGAGAACACGTATTTGAGCGGGCACATTCTGGTGGTCGACGGGGGTTGGACCGCCGGGTATCACCGGGACTTTTAGCGGGAAGCCAGCTCAACCCGCTAGCTTTTGGATGTCCACGAGGTCTTTTGTAAAAACGATTTGGTCGTGTGAGGATTCCAAGTCGTACAGACGTGAGAGCAATGGCTCGAAGGCGTCTTTTTCGACATAAGACTTCATAGAAGGAATGTACAGATAATTGAAGTGCGCGCTCAGCAGGCTTGCAAAGCTTTGCGGGCTCACGGCCGCGACGTACCGGAGGTGGTGCGGTATGAACTCGACAAATAAGACGCTCGCACTGCTCAAAAGAGTGGGCATGCCCTGCAGCGCAAAATACTCAGATCCCTCAATATCCATGAAAATGATTCGGAAGATTCGCCCTCGGAATTGATCATCGAGTCGCGAAGTTTGAACCTCACATACTTTCAAGAGATTTTCGAGGTAGTGAGGGTGCGGGTTGACTGGGGAAATTTTGCTACCGCCGGAGTTTTCCGTGCCCGCAAGAAATTTCACGGTCTTTACTTCGTTGCCTGCCGCGGTCCAAACCAAGTCTGCATTCTGAACCCCATTTAAGAGCATGTTCGCTTGGAGAAACTTGTAGATCTCTGGATTTGCCTCCACAACGGCTACGCGTTTTGCGGAGCGCGAAATTGGAACAGCGACCGTGCCCAAGTGCCCGCCGACGATCAGCACTTCGTCCTCCGGGCTGATCAGCTTGCTGATCATTTCAATTTCCTCCGTAGCCCACGTTCCTGTGTCCAGCAATGCTCCGCCAATCGCTTTGTCATATGCAGGGAAAGCAAAAATTCCCTGGGCTGATTGCGTGATGTACCCGAAATGGGAGGGGTTCTGGTTCATGAAATTGAGGTGATTGATGACTTGGCGCCGTCTTAAGCGCCCTGCAAGTTGGATCGCGATAATAACCGTCCGCGGGCGGAAATGAATCACTTACCGTTGCACGGTTGGCTTGGATGTTGGATTCGCATCAAACGCAAACGGGATCCGATGGCTGCAGGGGCTCGTGTTCGGCGAACCGCGGGGCTTCAGCGGAAAGCGTCCGGCGCTTCGAAAAAGCTTCCAATATCCCGAAAATAAAAGTCGTGGCATGGGCGCAGTAAGGCCTTACACAGGTGCACCCATCATGCCAGCTACCAGTTCTGACCAGCTGTCGGCCAGTTCGCGGAGGCCGAGCAAAATCATCCCGGAGGAAAAACCGTCATGAAAAGCCACCGCGTCCGCTCCATTGTAAACTTGAGAATAGCCACGTTCGCCGTTGTGCTTCCAATCCTCTTCGCGACCACCTTGATCGCGCTGCTGCCGCCTTTGTGCGCAGCAGAGCCCGAGTTTCAAAAGTCTGAGGTCTTTCCGCCTGGTCTCAGTGGGATCGCCCGGTACCGTATCCCAGGGATTGTTGTCACAGCGAAGGGCACCGTGCTGGCTTATGCTGAGGCGCGCAGAAATAGCAGCTCCGATTGGGGCGAAATCGAAGTCCATCTAAGACGTTCGACAGATGGTGGAAAAACGTGGCAAACGGCGCAGCACATCGCCCATCACGGCGCACGAATTGAGGGAAATCCTCACAAAAAAGACGGGGGCGCGGGCGAGCAGACGGTGAACAATCCGGTCGCCATTGTCGACCGCGAGACGGGTGCGGTTGAGCTGCTGTACTGCATCAATTATGCCCGCTGCTTTTCGATGCGCAGCACCGATGACGGTCTCACGTGGAGCGCGCCCGTGGACATCACGGGAATTTTCGAGCCTTTTCGAGCCAAGTACGATTGGAAAGTGATCGCCACCGGCCCAGGGCACGGCATTCAGATCAAAAGCGGCCGTCTGGTTGTGCCTGTCTGGATTGCTTATGGGAAGACAGGCGACCATGCACCTTCTGCGGCGGCGACGATTTTTAGCGATGATCACGGCAAGACATGGCGTGCCGGAGACCTTTGCCTGCCAAACGAAGGCGACTTCGGCAATCCCAACGAAACGATGGTCACCGAGCTTTCCGATGGCCGCGTGATGCTGGTTTCGCGGAGTGTTTCGAAAGCCAATCGGAAGATTGTCACGACCAGCTCCGACGGTGCGCGGAACTGGAGCACACCGGTTTTTCACGAGCAGCTCTGGGAGCCGATCTGCATGGCCAGCATCGTCGCGGTTCCCGCCAGGCCGGGAACGCTGATCTTTTCAAACCCGCACACTCTCAAGTTCGAGAAGGACGGCACCGAGACGCCCGCGGGAAGGGGGAAACGCGAGAATCTTTGCATTAAACTCAGCCGAGACGACGGCAAAACCTGGCCCGTGAACAAAACCCTTGATACCGGCAAAGCCGCCTATTCCGACCTAGCCGTGCTGCCCGATGGCACGATTCTGTGCTTGTACGAGGCGGACACCAACATTGTATGTGCGCGCTTCAACATGGAGTGGGTCACCGCGCCGTGAGTTGTGTTAAGGAGTCGAACGGGAGTCAGGTGCTGGAGGTGCTGCATCAGCCGGCGTTTGTTCTTGTGAGCGCATTGCAGCTGAGTTAATCCACCGCCTATGTCGCCCTCCACCCCGGAGTATCAGAGGCTTCTTGAGGATAAGGAGCGCACGGCCAACTGGCGCCGCTGGGGGCCTTATCTCGCCGAAAGGCAGTGGGGGACGGTGCGCGAAGATTATTCAAGCGATGGAAACGCGTGGGGATATTTTCCTCATGACCACGCTCGAAAACGCGCATACCGCTGGGGTGAAGATGGACTATTGGGATTTTGTGACAGGCAGAGCAGGCTCTGCTTCGCGTTGGCTTTGTGGAACCACAAGGACCCGATTCTCAAAGAGCGTCTTTTCGGACTCACCAATCCCGAAGGAAATCACGGAGAAGATGTAAAGGAAGTTTGGTATTATCTCGATTCCACACCGACGCACTCATACGCGAAGGCGCTCTATAAATATCCGCAGCGGGCGTACCCGTATGCGCTCTTGATTAAAGCAAACGCGGAGCGCGGCAAGTGCGATCGGGAGTTCGAGATCCAGGACACGGGAATCTTCGATGACGGCAGGTACTTTGACGTTTTTGTCGAATACGCCAAGGCGGGGCCCGAGGACATACTCATTCAAATCACAGTCTGTAATCGCGGTGCGGACGCGGCTCCATTGGACGTGTTACCGCATCTTTGGTTTAGGAACACCTGGTCGTGGGGCCAGTGTCACGGCGCAACGCAGAATCGGCCTGCCCTTCAACTTGCCGGATCAGGAAAGGTCCGCGCCACGCATGATTCCCTTGGAACTTTTACGCTGCGAGTCGAGGAGAACACGCCAATTCTGTTTACCGAAAACGAGACAAACACCAAATCGCTTTATAACGTTCCAAATCAAAGTGCGTATGTGAAGGATGGCGTGCACGAGGCGGTGATTCACGGGAGCAGCAACGCGGTTTCCGAGGATGCAGGAACCAAATGTGCGGCGCATTTTCGGTTGAACGTCCCAGCGTTCAGCAGCCGAGTCATCAGGCTGCGCCTCTCGCGGGACACAGAAGACCCGGGCGACGCGGGGGCTTTTGTTGATTTTGGAGAGCTCCTCGAAGCGCGCCGGAGTGAGGCTGACGAATATTATCGCACAAAAACCGCTGCGGGTTTGAGTGAAGACCAGCGACTGGTGGTGCGCCAGGCGTACGCCGGATTGCTTTGGTCAAAGCAATACTACCAGTTTGTTTTGCCCGAGTGGCTCAACGGCGATTCGAATGCACCGCCGCCTGACGAAGTGCGGCGAAGTGTTCGCAACGGAGACTGGGGGCATCTTTACGCGGCTGACGTTCTTTCGATGCCTGACAAGTGGGAATACCCTTGGTTTGCCGCGTGGGATCTTTCGTTCCACATGATTCCAATGGCGAAAATCGATGGGGATTTCGCGAAGTCCCAGTTGGAATTGATCCTGCGCGAATGGTACATGCATCCCAGTGGCCAGATTCCTGCGTACGAGTGGAATTTTAACGACGTGAATCCACCGGTTCATGCCTGGGCTTGCTGGCGCGTGTACAAGATCAGTGGAACCAGAAAGCATCGCGACATGCTTTTTTTGGAGCGGTGTTTTCAAAAGCTTCTTTTGAACTTCACGTGGTGGGTTAATCGGAAGGACCTTCAAGGAAGGCACATTTTTGCCGGTGGTTTTCTGGGGCTCGACAACATCGGCCTTTTTGATCGATCCAAGCCGCTGCCTGACGGTTACAACCTTGCGCAGGCGGATGGCACGGCATGGATGGCCTTCTACTGTGGAGCAATGCTCGCGATGGCTCTGGAACTGGCTCAGGAGCGGCCTGCTTACGAGGATATCGCATCCAAATTTTTCGAGCATTTCGTTCAGATCGTCGATGCCATGAATAGCGCGGGTGAAGCGGGCCTTTGGAACGAAGAGGACGGCTTCTACTACGACGAACTGGTGGTCAGGGATCAAAAGAGTATTCCCCTTCGCATTCGATCGCTTGTCGGCGTGATTCCGCTGCTTGCCGTGGAAGTGCTGGATCAGCGCGTCATCGACCGGCTCCCCGGATTCAAGGCGCGTCTTGAATGGTTTTTGCGGACCCGCACGGATCTTGCGCGTCATGTGTCGTACATGACCGAGCGGCTTGGATCAGATCATCGTGCGTTGAGGTTGTTGGCTGTACCGTCGAAAGAAAGGCTTCGGAGCGTGCTCCGTTACATCACCGATCCAGAGGAATTTCTGTCGCCTTGGGGCGTGCGTTCGCTCTCGCTCGCGCACAAGGAGCCATATGAATTCAAGTTGGACGGAGTGGATTACAAACTGGAGTACGAATCGGGCGAGTCACGCAGCGGATTATTCGGCGGAAACTCCAATTGGCGCGGGCCGATTTGGTTTCCAATCAATTACCTCTTAATCGAAGCGCTGGAAAAGTATCACCACTTCTATGGTGACAGTTTTCTTGTGGAGTTTCCGCACGGGTCGGGGCAGATGATCAATCTGCACGCTCTTTCGAAGGAAATCGCCGCCCGTCTTGCGGCAATCTTCACGTTGAATGACCAGGGCCAGCGGCCTTGTTTTGGCGATAATGTTCGCTATGCGGAGGATCCCCACTGGCGGGACTACGTTTTATTTCACGAGTATTTTCACGGGGATATCGGCTGCGGCCTTGGTGCCAGCCATCAAACCGGATGGACTGCATTGATCACACGGTGTCTTGGAATGGTCGGCAGGGTCTCTGAGAGCTGAGGCTATCCTCGGAGTGAGGGGCAGAGAACAGCGTTCCCTTGGAAAGCACTCCCGAGCACGGCGGCGGGTATAAAATCGGCCGCGACCTCGTCTTTTTCGCTGTTAAAATCAAAGCGCTTTGCTCGAGCATGCAACCCGCGACGGATGAGCTCTCTGAACTGAACCCAATGAAAATAAAGACCTGCCTGTTGATGCTGATTTCCGGACTGACCGCCTGCGCGGATCCGGTGCCGTTGTTTGATGGAAAGACCTTTGAGGGATGGGAGGGAAGCATCTCATCTGTCTGGCGGATTGAAGATGGCGCGTTGACGGCGGGGACGCTCGGCTCAAAGCAGGCGAAAAACGATTTCCTCGCGACGATAAAGACGTTTCAAAATTTTGATCTCACTTTGAAGTGGAAGCTCGACGGCACGGAAGGTTTCGTCAACGGCGGCGTGCAGTTCCGTTCGTCGCGGATTCCGGACCATCACGAGGTGATCGGATATCAGGCGGATTTGGGCGCGGGATTCGACGGGGCGCTGTATGATGAAAGCCGGAGAAAAAAAGTGCTCGCGCGGCCTTCACCGGAGGTTTTCGCAAAGGCCGTTAAACCGCTGGGAGAGTGGAACGATTATCGGATTCGCGCGGAGGGTAATCGCATACAGATCTGGTTGAACGGCGTGCAGACGGTGGACTACGTCGAGGACGAAGCAGGCATCGCCGACACGGGGATCATTGCAGTGCAGATTCACGGGAACGCCACGTCGATTGTGCAGTACAAGAATCTTCAGATTGAGGAGCTGAAACAGACGGCAAAGTAGCATCAGCCAATCTGCATCAGTGAAGCCGCGGGCCGACACCCCGTACCCCGCAACGCGAAGGCAAGAATAGAGAGATGTGCGCGGCGTTTGAATCGATGACCACAGTGTACCGTCCCGGGCGGATGGTCGCGGCTTGGCTTGGCAGTAGATTTGATCGCGCGATCTGGGGCGGGTTCGCCCGTAGCGAGAGGCTTTCCTGGTGGCTCAAACAAGGTTGCGAGCCCGTTGACATTCCAGCCGTCCGTTTCGCTGAACGTTCATCGCGGGATGGCCGTCTTCATTGGGGCGAAGTGCCCGAGGGCTATGTGATCCGAGGTCTTTGGGAACGGGCGTCCGGGGGTCAACAGATTCTGGTGCTCACCCGATCCGCAAGCATGGTGGAGCGGAATCTATTCGGACATCACCGGATGCCGGCGCTTGAAAAGCCGATTTATTCGGCGGCGCTGATCGCCCTTGACGCGGGTCCCGACGGCCAGCCCGCGCAGATGGAATTATTCTGATCAATACGCGGAGCTG